>NZ_CP109090.1:5512963-5819239 GCF_035917575.1 Streptomyces sp. NBC_01788
GTCGCAGCGCTGCGCGGGGCCATGGACGAGCGAGCGCTTCGTCGCCGACCTCGATGCCGTGCGCCGGCACTTCGGTCTGGACCGGATGGCCCTGCTCGGTCACTCCTGGGGCGCACAGCTCGCCCTGAGCTACGCGCTGGCGCATCCGGAACGGGTGAGCGCGTTGGTGTACGTGGCCGGAACGGGGATCGGGCCGGACGAGGACTGGCATCCCGCGTACCGCCGGAACTTCCTGGCCCGGCTCGGCGAGCACCCCGAACGCCTCGCCCGCAGGCAGGAGCTGACGGACCGGCCGCCGGGGACGGAGGCCCAGGACCAGGAACGGGCCGTGCTCCAGTGGTCGGCCGATTTCGCGGACCAGAAGCGGGCACTCGTGCTCGCCGAGCGCATGGCCGACCCCTGGTTCGGCATCAACTACGAGTGCAACCAAGGACTGAACGCGGAGCGGAAGCGGACCTGGGGCACGTCCGGGCTCGACGCCGCCTGCCGTCGCCTCGACCTGCCGGTCGTGATCGTCGACGGCGGCAGGGACATCCGCCCGCGCACGGCGGTCGACTCCCTGGAGCGGGCCCTGCCCCGGGTGCGCCGGGTCGTCTTCCCGGACGCCGGGCACATGCCCTGGGTCGAGGAACCCCAGGGCTTTCGCCGGGCGGTGGCGGCGGCGCTGTGAACCCCTGTCCGGACGAAAGGGCAGGTCGGCGGGGGGTCCGCCGACGCGCCGTCTCAGATAGTAGGAAGTCCGAGTAATGGTGGAGACAGGCGCCCGTTCCTCGCTTAGCTTTGAAGGAGCCGAACGTCTCGCTGATCAAGCGAATGGCGGTCGTGAGCCGGGCCCCGCGCAGGACACCCCTGCGGCACCGCTCCCCGCCCCCTTCCGGCGTATCTCGTTTCTCATCCGCACCCCACGTGTGCCGAAGGAGCTGATTCCCCATGGCCGCAGCCGCTCTCCGCCGCCGTGTCCGTCACACCACCCGTGCCGGCGAGTCCGACCGCAAGAACGCCGCAGCCGCCCTCCAGCGCGCCCTCGACCGTCGTGACAACGGTGGCGAGACGGGTCACTGAGCCTCCGGGAGCCGTCCTCGAAGTGTCCGGATCGCGGACGCTCCGTGTCATCCCATGGGACGAGGAGTAGGGTGCCGGCATGTCTCGCAGCATCGATCTCGCAGTGATCCCCGGTGACGGAATCGGCCAGGAAGTCGTGGCCGAGGGCCTGAAGGTCCTGTCCGCCGCCCTACCGCAGGACGTGAAGCTGGAGACCAAGGAGTACGACTTCGGCGCCCGGCGCTACCACGCCACCGGGGAGACCCTCACCGACGCCGACCTGGAGCAGCTCGGGCGGCACGACGCCATCCTGCTCGGCGCCATCGGCGACCCGTCGGTGCCCTCCGGCGTCCTGGAACGCGGCTTCCTGCTCAAGCTCCGCTTCGCCTTCGACCACCACGTCAACCTGCGCCCGAGCAAGCTCCTGCCCGGTGTCGCCACCCCGCTCGCGGGCGACCCGCAGATCGACTTCGTCGTCGTCCGCGAGGGCACCGAGGGCCCGTACACGGGCAACGGCGGCACCATCCGCAAGGGCACCGAGCACGAGGTCGCCACCGAGGTCTCCGTCAACACGGCCTTCGGTGTCGAGCGCGTGGTCCGCGACGCCTTCGCGCGCGCCCAGGCCCGGCCGCGCAAGAAGCTCACGCTCGTCCACAAGAACAACGTGCTGACCTTCGCGGGCCACCTGTGGACGAACATCTTCAACAAGGTGGCCGAGGAGTACCCCGAGGTCACCACCGAGTACATCCACGTCGACGCGGCCACCATCTACCTGGTGACCCAGCCCGAGCGGTTCGACGTCATCGTCACCGACAACCTCTTCGGCGACATCATCACCGACCTCGCCGCGGCCGTCTCCGGCGGCATCGGCGTCGCCGCCTCCGGCAACATCAACCCGAGCGGCGAGTTCCCGTCCATGTTCGAGCCGGTCCACGGCTCGGCCCCGGACATCGCGGGCCAGGGCAAGGCCGACCCCACCGCCACGGTCCTGTCCGTCGCCCTGCTGCTGCGCCACCTCGGCTACGAGTCCGAGGCGACCCGTATCGAGGACGCGGTCTCCGCCGACCTCGCGGAGCGGGGCGCGCTGCCCGCGCGGAGCACCGCCGAGATCGGCGACGCGCTCCGCGTACGAGTAGCGGGCTGACCCGGCCGCCACTCGAAAACTTCGAAGCCGTCGGGTCGCATCAGCGCCCGGCGGCTTCCCCCTGTCCGCCGCCGGGTGCCACCATCAGTCCCGGGGCCGCATTCACCCCGTTTTCTTCCGCCGTCGGCTCCGCGCGATAATCGAACGCGGAGCCGCGGTATGAGGGAATGCTCGGACGTCCAAGCACAGGCCTCCGGACGTACGGGCGTGAGCGCGGCCCGTCACAACACACTCGGTGAAGGACACTCACTCATGACGACGCCCACGATCGAGCTCAAGCCATCGGCCAGCCCGCTCTCCGACGCGGAGCGGGAGGCCATCCTGGCCAACCCCGGATTCGGCCGCCACTTCACCGACCACATGGTGACGATCAGGTGGACGGAGGGCCGGGGCTGGCACGACGGCCAGCTCGTTCCGTACGCGCCGATCCCCCTGGACCCCGCCACGCATGTGCTGCACTACGCGCAGGAGATCTTCGAGGGCCTGAAGGCCTACCGCCGGCCCGACGGCTCGGTCGCCACCTTCCGCCCGGAGCGGAACGCCAAGCGCTTCCAGGCGTCCTCCCGCCGTCTGGCCATGCCCGAGCTGCCCGTCGAGACGTTCATCGAGGCCTGTGACGCCCTGGTCCGCCAGGACAAGGCGTGGGTGCCGGCGCACGGCGGCGAGGAGTCCCTCTACCTGCGCCCGTTCATGATCGCCACCGAGGTCGGGCTGGGCGTCAAGCCCGCCAACGAGTACCTGTTCCTCGTGATCGCCTCCCCGGCCGGCGCGTACTTCCCGGGCGGCGTGAAGCCCGTCTCCATCTGGGCCTCCGAGGACCGCGTTCGCGCCGTCCCCGGCGGCATGGGCGACGCCAAGACCGGCGGCAACTACGCGGCCTCCCTGCTCGCCCAGGCCGAGGCCGCCGCCAAGGGCTGCGACCAGGTCTGCTACCTGGACGCCGTGGAGCACAAGTGGGTCGAGGAACTCGGCGGGATGAACCTGTACTTCGTGTACGGGAACAAGATCGTCACCCCGTCCCTGAGCGGTTCGATCCTGGAGGGCGTCACCCGTGACTCGCTGCTGACGGTCGCCCGCGACCTCGGCTACGAGTCCGAGGAGGCCCGCGTCTCCATCGACCAGTGGCAGCGCGACTCCGAGAACGGCACGCTGACGGAGGTCTTCGCCTGCGGTACGGCCGCCGTCATCACCCCGGTCGGCACCGTCAAGCGCGCGGACGCCGAGTGGAAGCAGTCGGGCGGTGAGCCCGGCGAGGTCACGATGAAGCTGCGCCAGGCCCTGCTGGACATCCAGCGCGGCGTCACCGAGGACAAGCACGGCTGGATGCAAGCGCTGGCGTAGCCGCCCGCCGGGGCCCGCGCCTCACCGGCCGCCTCCCGCTGCCCACCTCCCGTTCCCCGTCCGCCGGCTTCGCGAACCGGCGGGCGGGGAACGGCAGTTGATGGCCTGTGGATCGATCTCCTCGGAACAGCCCTAGTGCCGTGCCGGGCGTCGCGAGCCGGTGGACCTTTCCGCTCGCAGCACTAGATGCCGATGTCGGCGCGCGCCGGTTCCTTCCCGGCCTCGACGGGGGCCGACGGCCGCGGCCGCGGGGTGAGCAGCAGGTAGACCAGGCCGCCGACGGCTCCCGACAGCAGGAAGCTGCAGTCCACGCCGCCGGTCGGGGACAGCAGCGGTCCCTCGTACGACGGCAGGGACACGGCCAGCAGACCGACGCCGGCGCCCACTGCCCAGGAGACGGTGGCCTGCACGTTCCAGCCGGACCGGTACCAGTAGACCCCGCCGTGGGAGCGCCGGTTGAAGACCTGGAGGGCGTCGGTGTCGTACACCCCGCGGCAGCGGGCGAAGCCGATCAGGGTGATGACCGCCCACGGGGCGCCGATCGCGGTGAGCAGGAGGACGAAGGAGGTCATCGCCGACTGGGCGTCCCAGGCGAAGTGGCCGGCGAAGACGCAGGCCGTGGCGACGACGGCGACGGTGTAGGTGGCCCGGGCGCGGGAGGCCCGCGGCAGGATGGCGTCCAGGTCGAGGCCCATCGAGTACAGCATCAGGCCCGCGTTGCCGACCGAGCCCGCGGAGGCGGACAGCAGCAGCGGGACCAGGTACCAGGTGGGGGAGGCGTCCACCAGCGGCCCGGCGTAGTCGAGGGCGGCGCGGGCGCCGTAGGCCGTGAAGGTGCCGAACAGTTGCGGGACCAGCAGGCCGAGGATCAGGCCGAGCCAGGTGGCGCGCAGCACCCGCCGGGAGGAATACCGGGTGGGGGAGATGTAGCGGGTGTAGTCGCCGAGGAGGGTGATGAAGGCGATCGGACCGGACAGGCCCGCGGCCACCGTCGCGAGGAACCACGTGGGCCAGAAGCCGCCCAGCGGATAGCCTCCTGCCTCCGGCAGCGCGTCGGTGGTGAAGTGCGGGGCGTAGGCGATCACGCCGAGGATCAGCAGGGCGGTCATGCCGACCGCGAGCACGCGGGACATGGCGAGCAGCACCCGGTAGCCGTACACCGCGCCCGCGACGGTCGCCGCGGCGAGCAGGGTGTAGACGACGCCGTACGCCACCGCGCTCGGCGTCAGTCCGAACAGCCGGTGCAGGACGGAGACCATCACATCGCCGCCGATCCACACGGTCAGCGCGGTGTAGCCGAGGGCGAGCAGCAGCCCGACCACCGAGCCGACCAGCCGGCCGCGCATGCCGAACTGGGCGCCGGAGGAGGTCGACAGGTTGGTGCCGGTGCGCAGGGAGACCAGCGCCAGCGGGGCCGTGAACAGGGTGCCGACGACCGTGCCCACCACGATCGAGCTGAGCGAGGCCCACCAGCCGAGCCCGAACGACGGCGGCAGCCAGCCGAAGATGATCACGCCGAGACACAGATTGGACCCCAGCAGGATCGACACCAGATCGCGCGGACCACTGGTCCTCCCCCAAGCTCTTCGAGCAGGGGGGACCCCCACTCTTCTGGGATGGTGTCGACTCCGCGCTGTTCTATCGGCATGGCAGGTCTCCTTCGACGGCCGCCCGGAAGTTAGAGCGACGTTCAATGTGACGGCTGAGTGGCTTACCCGTCAACGGTTCCTTTCTGTGAATCTCACGTTTAGAGTGTTGCTCTAATGTGACGAGCAAGGAGGTGCCGCGGCGTGAGACTGACCCCCACCGAACGCGACCGGCTGCTGCTGTTCAGCGCCGCCGAACTGGCCCGCGCCCGCAGGGCCCGCGGCCTGAGGCTCAACGTCCCGGAGGCCACCGCGCTGATCGCCGACACGGTGTGCGAGGCCGCCCGCGACGGCGCCCGGCTCGCCGAGGCGATCGAGCGCGCCCGCACGGTGCTCGGCCCGGACGACGTTCTGCCCGGCGTCGCGGACGTGGTCACCGAGGTGCATGTCGAGGCGGTCTTCGACGACGGCTCACGGCTCGCGGTGGTCTCCGACCCGATCGCCGGGGGCGGCCTGGGCGAGATGGCTCCGGGCGCGCTGCTGCCGGGACCGGAGCACGCCGAGCCGGAGGCGGCCGTACGGCTCACCGTCACCAACACCGCGTCCGTGCCGGTCTCCGTCACCTCGCACTTCCACTTCTTCGAGGCCAACCCGCGCCTCGACTTCCCGCGCGAGCGGGCCTACGGCATGCGCCTCTCGGTGCCCGCCGGATCGTCCGTGCGGTTCGGACCGGGGGAGAGCGTCGAGGTCGGCCTCGTGCCGATCGGCGGCGAGCGGATCGCGATCGGCTTCGCGGGCCTCGTCGACGGGCCCCTGGACGCGCCGGGGGCCAAGGAAGAGGCCCTGCGCCGGGCCGCCGCCTGCGGATATCTGGGAGCCGGCCGATGAGCATCGACCCGTACGCGTACGCAGCCACCCACGGCCCCCGGGCCGGCGACCGCGTCCGCCTCGGCGACTCCGGCCTCGTGATCCGGGTCGAGTCCGACGCGCAGCGGTACGGCGACGAGTTCCTCGCCGGCTTCGGCAAGACCGCCCGGGACGGACTGCACCTGAAGGCGGCGGCGGTCCGCGAGACCTGCGACGTGGTGATCAGCAACGTCGTCGTCATCGACGCCGTGCAGGGCATCCGCAAGGTCTCCATAGGCATCCGCGAGGGGCGGATCCAGTCCATCGGGCGGGCCGGGAACCCCGACACCCTCGACGGCGTCGACGTCGTCGTCGGCACGGGCACCACGATCGTGTCCGGCGAGGGCCTGATCGCCACCGCCGGCGCCGTCGACACCCATGTGCACCTGCTGTCGCCGCGCATCATGGAGGCCTCGCTCGCCTCCGGCGTGACCACCATCATCGGCCAGGAGTTCGGGCCGGTGTGGGGCGTGGGCGTCAACTCGCCCTGGGCGTTGCGGCACGCGTTCGGCGCCTTCGACGCCTGGCCGGTCAACATCGGCTTCCTGGGCCGCGGTTCGTCCTCGCACTCCGCCCCGCTAGTGGAGGCGCTGGCCGAGGGCGGCGCCTCGGGCTTCAAGGTGCACGAGGACATGGGCGCCCACACCCGCGCCCTCGACACCGCACTGCGGGTCGCCGAGGAGCACGACGTACAAGTCGCCCTGCACAGCGACGGGCTGAACGAGTGCCTGTCGGTCGAGGACACCCTGCGGGTCCTGGAGGGCCGCACGATCCACGCCTTCCACATCGAGGGCTGCGGCGGCGGACACGTCCCCAACGTGCTGAAGATGGCCGGCGTCCCGAACGTCATCGGCTCCTCCACCAACCCCACCCTGCCCTTCGGCCGGGACGCGGTCGCCGAGCACTACGGCATGATCGTCTCCGTCCACGACCTCAAGACCGACCTGCCCGGCGACGCCGCCATGGCCCGCGACCGCATCCGCTCCGGGACCATGGGCGCCGAGGACGTGCTGCACGACCTGGGCGCGATCGGCATCACCTCCTCCGACGCCCAGGGCATGGGCCGGGCCGGCGAGACCGTGCGCCGCACCTTCGCCATGGCCGGGAAGATGAAGGCCGAGCTGGGTCCGGTCGACGGGGACGGCCCGGACGACGACAACGCGCGCGTCCTGCGCTACATCGCCAAGCTGACGATCAACCCCGCCATCGCGCACGGCCTCTCCCACGAGGTCGGCTCGATCGAGACCGGCAAGCTGGCCGACATCGTGCTGTGGCGCCCCGAGTTCTTCGGCGCCAAGCCGCAACTGGTCCTCAAGTCGGGCTTCCCCGCGTACGGCGTGGTGGGCGACCCGAACGCGGCCACGGACACCTGCGAACCCCTGGTGTTGGGACCGCAGTTCGGCGCGCACGGCGCCACCCCGGCCGAGATCTCGGTCGCGTTCGTCGCCCAGGCCGCCGCGGACCAGGGCCACGACACGATGCCCACCCGGCGGCGCCGGGTCGCCGTGCGCGGCACCCGCGGTATCGGCCCCGCCGACCTGCGCCTCAACTCCCGTACCGGATCCGTCGACGTCGACCAGCGCACCGGCCTGGTCACCCTGGACGGCGACCCGGTCCGCTCGGAGCCCGCCGACTCCGTCTCCCTCAACCGCCTGTACTTCCTGTGACCTCCGTGACCCCTGCGAGGACTCCCGAGATGAACACCCCCGCCGCCGACGGCTTCCGCATGCCCGCCGAGTGGGCGCCGCACGAGCGCACCTGGATGGCGTGGCCGGGTCCCAACCCGACCTTCGACACCCCCGACGACGTCGCCGCCTCCCGTGCCGCCTGGGCGTCGGTGGCCCGTGCCGTACGCCGCTTCGAACCGGTGACGGTGGTCTGCGGCCCCGGCCAGTCGGCCGAGGCCCGCACCCTCCTGGGCGACGGCATCGACACCGTCGAACGCGATCTGGACGACGCGTGGATGCGCGACATCGGCCCCACCTTCCTGATCAGTGACGCGGGTGAACTCGCCGCCGTCGACTGGACGTTCAACGGCTGGGGAGCCCAGGACTGGGCCCGCTGGGAGCACGACGGGAAGATCGCCTCGTATGTCTCGGACCTCGCGGGCGCGAAGACGTACGCCTCCTCGCTCGTCAACGAGGGCGGCGGGATCCACGTCGACGGCGAGGGCACGGTCCTGCTGACCGAGACCGTACAGTTCGGCCCCGAGCGCAACCCGCACTGGACGAAGGAGCAGGTCGAGGCGGAGATCCACGCCCACCTCGGCACCCGCAAGGCGATCTGGCTGCCGCGCGGCCTGACCGGCGACTACCCGCCCTACGGCTACGGCACCCTCGGCCATGTCGACATCGTGGCCGCCTTCGCCCGCCCCGGTGTCGTCGTCGCCCACCACCAGCCGGACCCGGCCCACCCCGACCACGAGGTGACCAAGGAGGTCATCGGCCTCCTGAAGTCGGCCACCGACGCCGAGGGCCGCCCCCTGGAGGTCGTCGAAGTCCCCGCCCCCACCGTCCTGGAGGCCGACGGGCACTGGGCCGACTACTCCTACATCAACCACTACCTCTGCAACGGCGGCGTCGTCCTGTGCGCCTTCGACGACCCGCGCGACGAGCAGGCGGCCGGCATCTTCAGCCGGCTCTTCCCCGACCGCACCGTGACCCCGGTCGACGCCCGCGCCATCTTCGCCGGCGGCGGAGGCATCCACTGCATCACCCAGCAGCAGCCGAAGCCGGTCGTCAGATAGCAGCCGGTCAGGTACAACGTACGAGTGAACGTACTGGTCTGCGCAGCCTGCGCCCGACACCTCACCCAACCGCTGCGTCCGCTGGCAGAACTGCCGCCCCGCCCGGAGTACGACGGCCGGAAGAACCCGGACAGCTCGCGGCACGCCCCGCCGACCGTCCCGCCGGGCACGTACGTCGTGGATCCCGAGCCGAGCGGGGCGCCGTTCGTGCCGCACCCGGACCCGGAGTGGGCGGGGGCCGCCGTCCCCGGCGTGTGCGTGGGGAACCCCGACGGCCCGGGATTCCTGATGTCGGCCGGGCCGCGCGACACCCTGGTGGTCGGCCCCGAGGACACGGCCGGATTCCTGTCGTACAACCCCGCCTGCCAGGAGTACGGGTGCTGCGGGGTCACCGGCCGGGAGGGCCCGAACCAGGTGTGCGGCGGGTGCGGAGCGGTGGTGGCGACGCTGTTCGGCGAGTGCTACGGCCCCTACGAGACCCACTTCCTGCCCGGCGCCGTACGGACGGTCCCGGCATGAGCACCACCCCGGCGCCCCGCAGGCGTACCCCCGCGCCGCCGCGTGAGGACGTGCTCGCCGCCGCCATGGAGATGATCGCCGAGCGCGGTCTCGAGCAGCTCACCATGGCGGCGCTCGGGCGCGAGGTCGGGATGAGCAGCGGCCATCTGCTCTACTACTTCCGCTCCAAGGACGAGCTGCTGCTGCAGACCCTGGAGTGGAGCGAGAGCCGGCTCGGGGCCGAGCGCGGGCGGCTGCTGACCCGTGCCGCCCCGGTCCGCGAACGTCTCGACGCCTACGTGGACCTGTACGTGCCGGACGGTCACCGCGACCCGCACTGGACGCTGTGGCTGGAGGTCTGGAACCGCTCGCTGAACGCCGGCGAGGACGCCCGAGACCGGCAGGCCGCCATCGAGGGCGCCTGGCACCGGGACCTGGCCGCGCTGGTCGCCGAGGGTGTCTCCCGCGGCGAGTTCCGGCCGGTCGACGCGGACCGCTTCGCCGCCCGGCTGCGCGCTCTCCTCGACGGCTTCTCCATCCACGTCGCGATCGGGCTGCGCGGTACGGACCGGCCCCAGGTCATGTGCCATGTGAGGGAGTTCCTCGACGACGCGCTGAACCGGCCCGGGCTCGCGGACGCCTGATCAACCGCCGGGGTTGTACGTAAACCGGCGCATTGCCGCGTACCGGCCGGTGCGTTTGAATCCGGAAAGTCCTCGGTGCGGGACCGGGGGAGGACCGGTTCGGGGGGAACCATGGCCATGACCGCACACGTCCGCGCAGTCCTCGGCGCCGCGCCGGCAGCGGCACTGCTGCTCGCGCTCGGCCCGGCCGCCGTCGCCGCGCCCCCTCCGCCGCGCGTCGAGCGGATCAGCACCGCCACCGACGGGAGCGAGCTGACCGCGGCCTCGGGCGGCGGCGTCATCAGCGGCGACGGCCGGTACGCCGTCTTCTCCTCGGCGGACCCCGAGGGTGGTTTCGACACCCGCCTGTACCTCAAGGACCTGCGCACCGGCAGACTCACCCAGGTCCCGGAGGACCTGCTCTACACCACGGGGCCGATGCTCAGCGGCGACGGCCGCCGTCTCGCCTACTCCAACGGCAACCGGTACCCCAAGCCGTACGTGTACGACCGCGTCACGGGTCGCACGGAGGTGCTGTGGCCCGAGGGGCCGCCGCAGGACACCTCCTACGAACTGGGCACCGCGGCCGCGATCAGCGCCGACGGCCGGCACGTGGCGTACACCCTCGGCAACCGCCACGGCGACGACTACGCACGTGTGCTCTACGTCCGCGACCTGGACACCGGCACCGACCGGCAGATCTCGCCGTTGCCGGCCGAGGGCATGATCCTCAACGCCTGGTTCAGCGCCGACGGCCGCACGGTCGCCTACAGCGTGGCGGCCCGCACGGACCACGGCACCGAGGGGCGGATCCACGTCGTCCGCGGCGGACACGAATCCGCCGTCGGCAGCGGATTCCCGGCCACGCTCGTCCGGCTCTCCGACGACGGCCGCAGCGCCCTGTTCAACGCCACGGCGGCCGACTGGACGACCACCGCGTACGTCCAGGACCTGCGCACCGGACGCGTCCGGCAGGTGGCCGGCATCGAGGCGGTCGCAGCCGACGGGTCGCTGCGGCACGTGCTGCTGTCCGGCGACGGCGGACTCGACCTGCTCACCCTGCCGTCCGGCAGGCGGCACCAGGTGGCCCCGGCGGGCGCCACCGCCTCGCCCCGCGCGATGGACCGCCGGGGCCACGCCGTCGTCTTCTCCTCCCCGGCCGCCGACCTGGTGCCGCACGACACCAACGGCGTCCCGGACGTCTTCGTACGACGCCTGAACTGACGTACACCAGATACCCGACGAAGTGCCGAAGGCCGGGGAGGTGTCCAGGCTGACGCCCGCATCCTGAGACGCGCGTCCGTGAGTGACGGGATTGTGCCAGACTGCCCCCGTGCTCTCGTCCGCCATGATTATTGGCAGCAGGCGCGCCGGTCCGCAGTGACCGCCACGTACGACCAGGTACGGGCGGCCATCGTCGTCCTCGACCCGCGCGCAGACCTCTCGCACCCGCGAGGGGTCTTTCGTTTTCCCGGCCCACCCACAGCCGGGAGCGCCGCGCGAGGGACCATTGGGGGAACGGTGGAGCCGGTCATTGACGGCAAGACCGAGATTGCAAACAGGAGCCTTGAGACCATGACCGCAACCAGCCAGCTCGACGATTCGTTCCACGTCTTCGACACCACCCTGCGCGACGGCGCCCAGCGTGAGGGGATCAACCTCACGGTCGCCGACAAGCTGGCCATCGCTCGGCACCTGGACGACTTCGGCGTGGGCTTCATCGAGGGTGGCTGGCCCGGCGCGAACCCGCGGGACACCGAGTTCTTCGCCCGCGCCAAGGAGGAGATCGACTTCCGGCACGCCCAGCTCGTCGCCTTCGGGGCGACCCGCCGGGCCGGTGCCAAGGCGGCGGACGACCCCCAGGTCAGGGCGCTGCTGGAGTCCGGTGCCCAGGTGATCACCCTGGTCGCCAAGTCGCACGACCGGCATGTGGAGCTGGCGCTGCGCACCACGCTGGAGGAGAACCTGGAGATGGTCCGCGACACCGTCTCCCACCTGCGCGCCGAGGGCCGCCGGGTCTTCGTCGACTGCGAGCACTTCTTCGACGGCTACCGCGCCAACCCCCAGTACGCCAAGTCCGTCGTCCGCACCGCCGCGGAGGCCGGCGCGGACGTGGTGATCCTCTGCGACACCAACGGCGGCATGCTGCCCGCCCAGGTCCAGGCGGTCGTCTCCACCGTCCTCGCGGACACCGGCGCCCGCCTCGGCATCCACGCCCAGGACGACACCGGCTGCGCGGTCGCCAACACCCTCGCGGCCGTCGACGCCGGCGCCACCCACGTGCAGTGCACGGCCAACGGCTACGGCGAACGCGTCGGCAACGCCAACCTCTTCCCGGTGGTCGCGGCCCTGGAGCTGAAGTACGGCAAGCGGGTGCTGCCCGAGGACCGGCTGCGCGAGATGACCCGCATCTCCCACGCCATCGCCGAGGTCGTCAACCTCACGCCCTCCACCCACCAGCCCTACGTGGGTGTTTCCGCCTTCGCCCACAAGGCGGGCCTGCACGCCTCCGCCATCAAGGTCGACCCGGACCTGTACCAGCACATCGACCCCGAGCAGGTCGGCAACACCATGCGCATGCTGGTCTCCGACATGGCGGGCCGCGCCTCCATCGAGCTCAAGGGCAAGGAACTCGGCATCGACCTCGGCGGCGACCGCGAACTGGTCGGCCGGGTGGTCGAGCGGGTCAAGGAGCGCGAGCTCAAGGGCTACACCTACGAGGCGGCCGACGCGAGCTTCGAACTGCTGCTGCGCGCCGAGGCCGAGGGCAGGCCGCTGAAGTACTTCGACGTGGAGTCCTGGCGGGCGATCGTCGAGGACCGCCCCGACGGCACCCACGCCAACGAGGCCACGGTGAAGCTGTGGGCCAAGAGCGAGCGCATCGTCGCCACCGCCGAGGGCAACGGCCCGGTCAACGCCCTCGACCGCGCACTGCGGGTGGCCCTGGAGAAGATCTACCCCGAGCTGGCCTCCCTCGGCCTGGTCGACTACAAGGTCCGCATCCTGGAGGGCAAGCACGGCACCTCCTCCACCACCCGCGTGCTGATCTCCACCTCGGACGGCCGGGGCGAGTGGTCCACGGTGGGCGTGGCCGACAACGTGATCGCGGCCTCCTGGCAGGCCCTGGAGGACGCGTACACCTACGGTCTGCTGCGCGCCGGGGTGGAACCGGCGAAGTAGCCGTACGGACGCCCGGGGCCGCCGTCCGCCGCCCGCCACGGCACAGTGGAGACATGGACGCGGACGACTCGGGCTCTCCGGACACCGGCTCTCCGGACATCGGCTTCCTGGCGAGGGGGCGTGTGACGACCCGGCTGCCGGCCCGGGACCTGGACCGGGCCCGGCGCTTCTACGCCGACAGACTGGGGCTGCGGCCCGCCGAGGAGCGGCCGGGCGGGCTGCTGTACCGGTGCGGAGGGACCAGCTTCGTGGTCTTCCTCTCCACCGGGGCCTCGCCCGGCACGTTCACCCAGATGGCGTGGGAGGTCGACGACATCGAGGCGGCCGTGTCGGAGCTGCGGCGCCGCGGCGTCGTCCTCGAGGAGGTCGACAGGCCCAGGTTCCGCACGCGGGACGGCATCGCCGAGGTCGAGGGCAACTACCCGAGCAAGGGCGCGCGCGGAGAGCGCGGCGCCTGGTTCCGCGACAGCGAGGGAAACCTGCTGGGCATCGGCCAGCCCATGCACTAGCCACCCCCCTCCTCAGGGAGCGCGCCAGATGTTGTCGAAGGCCGCGTTCTCGATGCGCCGCCGCTGCCGCACGGCCTCCAGCTCCGTCACCGCGTCGTTGACGGTGGCCAGAACGGTGACCAGGGCGTCGTCGTCCGGCGCGGTGAGCGGGGCGCCCGATTTCGCCTCGATGCCCACGGCGGCCGCGAGTCCGGCGATGACCGGGTCGCGGGAGGCCCAGCGCTCGGCCGCCGCGTGCCGCGCCGGTGTGTCGGCGGGCGTCTTCCGGTCGCCGCGCGCGGGCATCCAGCGGTGCCGCGGACCGGTGAGCTGCCCCTCCGCGTCCAGGGCGTCGATGTAGGCCACGGCCAGGCCCTCGCCGCGGCGCCACAGCCAGTCCTCGACGGACTCGTGCGGCGGCCGCTCCTTCAGCGACGCCGCCGCCCGGTCCAGCAAGGGGTCCCCGGTGTCACGCCGGGGGAGCGGCACGATGCGGTCGCCGTCCAGCCCGGCGGCCCCGGCGGCGAGCAGGTCGGCCAGTTCGGCGCCCGCCAGCGCGAGCGACAGATCGCCCTGCTCGACGGGGCGCTCGGACGGCACGTCCATGCTGATCAACAACAGGTCCCGAGGTGTGGTCATGCCGGCGCTCCTGGTCGGGGTGGTCATGTCGGGCACGGGAACACCCTCGACCATACGTCCGCACCGGGCCGCCGGCCCGGTGCCGCGACCGGTGTCCGGCCGGCCGGAGGGGATTCCGGCCGGCCGGGCGGCACTACTGCAACCGCCACTTCTGGTTGGCCGCTCCGGTGCACGACCAGATCTGCGCGCGGGCCCCGTTGGCCGAGGAGTTGTCGGTCACGTCCAGGCACTTGTCCGCGGCGAGGTTCACCACGTCACCGGTCGAGGCGTTGTACGACCACTGCTGGGCCTTGGTGCCGTTGCAGTCGTAGAGCTGCACCTTCGCCCCGTTGGCGGTCGACGCCGACGTCACGTCGAGGCACTTGCCCAGCGCCCGTACCGACCCGTCCGGCTGGACCGTCCACTGCTGGGCCGTGCTGGAGTTGCAGTCGTAGAGCTGCACCGCCGTGCCGTTCGCCGACGAACCGCCCGCCACGTCCAGGCACCTGCCCGCGAGCCCGACGAACGCGCCCGACTTGCTGCCGCCGCCCGACTGCGTCCCGGACCAGGTGAAGGTCGCCGAGGTCCGGCCCGGCAGCGAGTAGGTGGCGTGCTGTGAGCCCCAGTTGACGGTGACGGTCTTCGCGGTGGTGGCGTCGTTGTAGGCGATCAGGGCCTTGCCGCCGTCCGGGTTGCGCCAGGCGACGTTCGGCACCGCCGAGGATGCGGTGGACGCGATCCGCTGCGCACCCGGCCGTACGAACTTCGTCAGGTGCCCCATGTCGTAGTACTCGACCGTGTAGTCGACCTGTCCCGACCGTCCCTCGCCGTTCTGCACGGTGATCAGCCCGCTGCAGGTGCCGCAACCGCCGTTGTGCGGGCCCCCCTTCTGGTCCACCGCCAGCGACCACTTGGTCACCGACTTCGCCCAGTTCCGGGTGTAGTCGACGATGTTGAGCATGTCCTCGCGCTGCTGGTGGCCGATCCAGGCGCCGCCCGAGTGCTCGGTGCCGAAGGCGTCCAGCTGCGGGTACCGGTTGTGCACGGTGGTCTGCATGGCGACGTTGCCGCCGTAACCGTGCCAGGCGATGCCGCCGAAGTTCGGGTGCGAGCGGACGGCCGCGTCGTCCACCGTCTGGGCGGCGTAGGAGTCGTAGGTGTCCCAGTTCCAGTCGTGCGCCAGCACCTTGGTGGACAGGCCCGCGGACTGGAGCTTGGGCAGCAGCTCGCTCTTGGTGAAGTAGGCGAGCCCACTGGCGTTCCAGCTCATCGAGGGGTAGCCGGAGCAGCAGGTGGGCTCGTTCTGGACGGTTACGTAGGACACCGGGATGCCCTGGTCCCGGTAGGCCTGGAGGTACTTCACGAAGTACGTGGCGTACGCCCCGTAGTCCTCCGCCTTCAGCCAGCCGCCGTTGAGCTGCCCGCTGTCCTTCATCCAGGCGGGCGCGGTCCAGGGCGAGGCCATCACCGTGAGCGCCGGGTTGAGCTGGAGCGCCTGCCGGGTCAGCGGCACCACGTCGGCCAGATCGTGGGCGATGGAGAACTTCGTGAGCGACGGGTCGCTCTGCCCGGCCGGCACGTCGTCGTAGGTGTAGCCGTTGCGCGCCAGGTCGGAGGCGCCCATCGGGTTGCGCAGGAAGGAGAGCCCGATCCCGTCCGCGGGCGAGAACAGCTTCCGCATGGTCGCGTCCCGGGTCGACTGCGACAGCGCGCCGCTGCTGTTCATCAGCCAGGCCGCGGTGTCGGTGAAGGAGGCCCCGCCGCCGGTGAAGGTCTGGTAGCGGGTGTTCTCGTCGACGGTGATGTTCTCACCGCCGCCTCCGGTGCCGGACTGGAAGGCGAACGGCGTCTGCGGTTCGAGGCCGCGGACCACGTGCCGCCCGTCGGAGTCGTCGGTCGTGGTCAGCCAGGCGGTGACGGGCTCGCCCGCCGCGTGCGCGGCCGGGGCGCCCAGGGCCGTCAGGCCCGCCGTGGACAGCAGTCCGGCGAGCAGCAGCCGCAGCGCGCGACCGCGTCTGTCGAGAAAGGGGTGCATCGGGTGCCGCCCTTCGTGAGGTGGGGGATGGGGCGTGCGAGCGGTGAGTAAATGACGGCTTCGGGGCCGAGTCAAGAGGGTGCGCGTTCAGGAGCCGAAGCGACAACCCCCTTGATCCGGCCGTGAGTTGGCTATCCCCGCAGTCCGGCGTGAAGTCTTGACGACAGTGGCAGGACACTAGTTCACTCAAGCCGTGATCTAAGTCGTGAGTGAATCATGAGCCTGGGGAATTCCCAGAGCCGAGGGAAGGTCCGTCCATGCGAAGAACCGCCCTGCTCGTCTCCGCCGGCCTGCTCGCCGCGCTGATCCCGCTGACGTCGGCACACGCGGCCGGCGACCCGGGGCCCGCCCCCGTGTCCATCGACCGCTTCGAGGGCGAGGTGCCCTTCGCCGCACAGCCCGCGGAGGGCATCTTCACCTGGGGCGGCGACAGCGACGATCCGCCCACGCTGCAGTTCGCCGACCGCTCCGACGCGCCCGAGGGCGCCAAGGTCCTCTCCGGTACGTACGACATCAGCGGCTACGGCGGCTTCACCCACGACTTCGCGGCCGCCCTGCCGGCCCACGACTGGTCCGCCCACCAGGGCATCCGGTTCTGGTGGGAGGGCCAGAACAACGGCAGGAAGATCGCCTTCGAGATCAAGGACGGCGGTGCGCACGGCGAGGCGTCCGAGCTGTGGACGACCTCCTTCACCGACGACTTCACCGGCTGGAAGCAGATCGAGCTGCCCTTCGGTGACTTCACCTATCGCACGGACTACCAGCCGGTCGGCGGCATCGACCACGTCCTCGGCCTCACCGCGATGTGGGGGTACGCCGTCACCCTGCCGACCGGCGTCAAGGGCCGGTTCGCCATGGACGACGTGCAGTTGTACGGCAGGGCCGACCAGTCGGCGCGCGCCTCCGTCACCACCGACGCCCCGGTCTACCCGGTCACCGCGGGCGGCACGGCGGCGGTGAAGGTCACTGTCGCCACCACCGGCTCCGCCCCGCTCGACGAGCCGGTGACGGTCGCCTACCGCACCGGCACCGGCACCGCCGAGTCCGGCAAGGACTACACCCCGGCCTCCGGCACCCTCACCTTCCCCGCGGGCACCGCCTCCGGCACCTCCCGCACCCTGAAGGTCGCCACCCTCAAGGCCAAGGCCGCGAAGGGCGCCGGGACGATCCCGCTGCAGCTCGCCGTCACCGGCGCCAAGGCCCCCGCCGAGAACCCGCAGATCGTCGTCGACGCGCACGGACTGCCGTACCTCGACAGCAAGCTGTCGGTGCGCAAGCGGGTCGCGGACCTGATCTCCCGGATGTCCCTGGAGGAGAAGGCCGGGCAGATGACCCAGGCCGAGCGCGGGGCGATGACCGCGCCTGGCGACATCGCCGCCTACGACCTCGGCTCCCTGCTGTCCGGCGGCGGCTCGACCCCGACGCCCAACACGCCGCAGGCCTGGGCGAAGATGATCGACGACTTCCAGCTGCGCACCCGGGCCACCCGCTTCCAGATCCCGCTGATCTACGGGGTGGACGCGGTGCACGGGCACAACAACCTGGCCGGTGCCACGGTCATGCCGCACAACATCGGCATCGGCGCCTCCCGCGACCCCCGGCTGGCCGAGAAGACCGGCGCGGTGACGGCGAGCGAGGTCCGCGCCACCGGGATCCAGTGGGACTTCGCGCCCTGCCTGTGCGTCACCCGCGACGAACGCTGGGGCCGCTCCTACGAGTCCTTCGGCGAGGACCCGGCGCTGGTGGACTCCATGGAGACCGTCATCCAGGGCCTTCAGGGACGCGCTGACGGGCGTGACCTGAGCCGCGGTGACAAGGTGCTGGCCACCGCCAAGCACTTCGTCGGCGACGGCGGCACCCTGTACGGCTCCTCCACCACCGGCTCCTACCCGATCGACCAGGGCGTCACCAAGGTCACCCGGCAGCAGTTGGAGGACATCCACCTGGCGCCGTACCGGACGGCCGTGGCCCGGGGCATCGGCTCGGTCATGCCGTCGTACTCCTCGCTGGACATCGCCGGTGACGGGCAGGGCCCGGTGAAGATGCACGCCCGCGGCGACATGATCAACGGCGTGCTCAAGGACCGCATGGGCTTCGACGGCTTCGTCATCAGCGACTGGGCCGCCATCGACCAGCTCCCCGGCGACGCCGCCACGCAGGTCCGCACGTCGGTCAACGCCGGCCTGGACATGATCATGGTGCCGTACGCGTACCAGGCCTTCCGGGCGAACCTGGTCGCCGAGGTGAAGGCGGGCCGGATCAGCGTCGAGCGGATCGACGACGCGGTCTCCCGGATCCTCACCAAGAAGTTCGAGCTGGGCCTGTTCGAGCACCCCTACTCCGACACCGCCGGCGCCTCCCGGATCGGCTCCGCCGACCACCGCGCCGTCGCCCGGCAGGCAGCCGCCGAGTCCCAGGTGCTGCTGAAGAACAAGGGCGGCCTGCTGCCGCTGAAGAAGAAGGCCAAGGTCTACGTGGCCGGGTCCAACGCCGACGACCTCGGCAACCAGACCGGTGGCTGGACCATCACCTGGCAGGGCGAGTCCGGCACCCACACCCAGGGCACGACGATCCTCCAGGCCATGCGCAAGGCGAGCGGGAACGTCACCTACTCCAAGGACGCCTCGGCGCCCACGTCCGGTCACGACGTGGGGGTGGTCGTCGTCGGCGAGACCCCGTACGCCGAGGGCGTGGGCGACGTCGGCAACGGCCACGACCTCCAGCTCTCGGCCGCCGACCGGGCCGCCGTGGACAAGGTGTGCGGGGCCATGAAGTGCGCGGTGCTGGTCGTCTCCGGGCGTCCGCAGCTCATCGGCGACCGGCTCGGGAAGATCGATGCCCTCGTCGCCTCCTGGCTGCCGGGAACCGAGGGCGACGGCGTGGCCGACGTGCTCTACGGCACCCGGCCCTTCACCGGGCAGCTCCCGGTGACCTGGCCGAAGTCGCAGGAGCAGCTCCCGATCAACGTGGGCGACACGGCGTACGACCCGCAGTTCCCGTACGGCTGGGGCCTGACCACGCTCAGCGGCGTCCCGGCGGGCGGCACGGCGACGCTCAAGGCGCTGGGCCTGGCGGCGCGGGCGGCCGAGCGGGTGGGCGCCGACACGGTGGGCCGCGAGCTGGTCACCAAGGCCCGGCTGATCGTTCAGCAGAAGGCGGACGGGCGGATGAGCGCGGCGATGGCGAAGCCCTTCGCCGACGCGGATCATCTGCTGCTGACGGGACGGTACGGAGCGGCGGTGGATCAGCTCACGAAGGCCTACTCGGCCGCGTGAGTCGAAAGCAGGGGGCGTCCCGCGCGGCTGCGCGGGACGCCCCCTTTGCTCACGACGGCCGGTTTGTCCGTATTCCGGTAACTTCGAAGCATGAAGGCCGCCGCCCCGACCCGAGCCCTTCTCCGCCCTCTTCTCGCCCTCGCGGCCGCCGTGATGGTCGCGGCCCCGGCCTCCGTCGCGGCGGAGGTCCCGACGAGCGCGAGGACGACGCCCGCTGCCGCCGTGCCCATGGCGGCCCCGGTCGTGAACGTCCGGCCCGACGCGGTCGCGCTGCCGGGCGGTGTGCCGCGGGTCGCGGCGGTGACCAGTGTCTCCGCGATCGCCCAGGCGCTCCGCAGGAGTCCGGTCTACGTCGATCCGGCCGCGTCCGCACAGCTCTCGCGCGCCGACGCCGCCGCGCTCACCCGGCGGATCAAGGACGCCGGAAAACCCCTGTTCATCGCGGTACTGCCGGCGGACTACCCGACGCGGAACCTGTTCACCGAGCTGCGCACGGCCACCGGCATCACCGGCGCCTACGCCGTCCGCCTCGGCGACAGGTTCGACGCCCGCGCCGACTCCTCGGTGCTGTCGCGCACGGCCGTGGGCAACCTGGTCACCAGCGTCCAGGGGGAGAGCGCCAGGACCCAGCTCACCGACTTCACCGACCGTGCCCTGGCCGGCATGGGCGGCTCGGCGCCCCGCACCTGGGGTGACACCGGGCACCGCGGCACGGTCCCGAACACGGCGCTGATCACCGCCGCCGCGGTCCTGGTGGCGGGCGGCGTGGGAGCGTACGCCCTGGTCAGGCGCGGCAGGAGTCGCCGGGAGGCGGAGCAGCGGGCCGCGCTGGAGAAGCTGCGGGTCGTGGTCGACGAGGACATCACCGCCTTCGGTGAGGAGCTGGACCGCCTCGACTTCCATCCGGCGGAGGCCGGCGCGGACGACGCCATGCGCGCCGACTACGAGCGTGCGCTGGACGCCTACGAACAGGCCAAGCAGTACATGGCCGCCGCCGACAGGCCGGAGGATGTGCGGGCGGTGACCCAGGCCCTGGAGGACGGGCGGTTCTCGCTCGCCCAGCTCGCCGCGCGCCGCGAGGGCCGTCCGCTGCCCGAGCGCCGTCCGCCCTGCTTCTTCGACCCGCGCCACGGCCCGTCGGTCACCGACGCCACCTGGACGCCCCCGGGCGGCTCACCCCGCGAGGTCCCGGTGTGTGCGGCCGACCAGGCCCGCCTGGCCGACGGGCGCGACCCGCGTGTGCGCGAGGTCGACACCGAATGGGGCCGCCGCCCCTACTGGGACGCCGGCCCCGCGTACGGCCCCTGGGCGGGCGGCTACTTCGGCGGCGGCCTCCTGCCCGGCCTTCTGGTCGGCACGCTGCTCGGCAGCATGATGGCCACCCCGTCGTACGCGGCCGACTACGGCACCGGCTACGGCGACTTCGGCGCGTACGGCGGCCCCCAGGGCGGCGACCTGTCGGGCGCGGACTTCGACCCCGGTGACTTCAGCGGTGGCTTCGGCGACGGCGGGGGAGGCGACTTCGGCGGCGGGGGCGACTTCGGTGGGGGAGGCGGTGACTTCGGGGGCGGGTTCTGAGCCCGGCTCAGGCGTTCTTGACGGCCGAGATGTCGAAGCTCAGCTTGATCTTGTCGGACACCAGGACACCGCCGGTCTCCAGGGCCGCGTTCCAGGTCAGGCCCCACTCCGAGCGCAGGATCTCGGCCTTGCCCTCGAAGCCGACGCGCTCGTTGCCGAACGGGTCCTTCGCGGCGCCGTTGAACTCGAGGTCGATGGTGAGCGGCTTGGTGACACCGAGGATGGTCAGGTCACCGGTGATGCGGTAGTCGTCGCCGCCCAGGGCCTCCGCCTTGGTGGAGCGGAAGGTCATCTGCGGGAACTCCTCGGTCCTGAAGAAGTCCGCGCTCTTCAGGTGGCCGTCGCGGTCCGCGGAGCCCGTGTCGATGCTGTCCATCCTGACGTCGATGGACGCGGTCGAGGCGGCCGGGTCGGTGCCGTCCAGGTGCAGGGCACCGGTGAAGTCGTTGAACTTGCCCTTGACGTTCGTGACCATGGCGTGCCGCGCGACGAAGCCGAGCGTGGAGTGCGACGGGTCGATCGTGTACTCGCCGGTGAGCGCGGCCAGAGCCGGGTTCACGGCGGCGGGGGCGGCGCTGGTGGTGCCGGTGGTGACGTTCTTGCGGCCGAAGATGCCCATGAGGTGCTCCTTAGGGACGGTGGGTTCGCTCGGTGCCGAGGCGGAGCGCCCAGTAAGTTGAAGATTCAACGAGGTGAACGGTTACGACCGTAGACCTATTCCGTTCGACTTTCAACATCATCCGGTACGTGTTCGCGGGATGGCGGACAGTAATCGCTTACGCCCTCTGGCGGACGCGCGTAGACCTCGGGCACTATCTCCCTGCACCACCTGCACCACCTGCACAGCCGCCCCACAGGACGCACGGCCGACAGCAGGAAGGTTCCCCCATGAAGATCACGAAGGTCGGCAAGCTCACCAAGGCCCGCGCCGCGGTCACCGCTCTCGCCCTCGTCGTCGCCCCCGGTGTCGCGGTCATCGGCACGGCCACCGAGGCCTCCGCCGCCACCAAGATCAGCCACGCCACCGCCACTCAGATGTTCCGCGACGTGGGCGTCACCTGGTCCTCCTCCGGCAACTGCTCCGACCGCAACGTCTCCACCTGTACGTCCTTCGACCAGCTCAACCTGGACACCGCGAAGGGGGCGCAGACCCTCAAGAAGGCCAGCGGCTGCGCCCTCAACATCACCGGCGGCACGGAGACCGGCCACGCCTCCGGCACCTACTCCCACTGGAACGGCTACAAGCTCGACTACGGCAAGAACACCTGCGTGACCAACTACATCAAGAACTACTTCGCCTACATCGGCCTGCGCGGCGACGGCGCCCCCCAGTACCAGTCGGGCTCCGGCAACATCTACGCCGACGAGGGCAACCACTGGGACGTCCTGTACTACAACTGCGGCGGCTGCTGACCCGGCGCCGCCCTACCCCGGACGGCGGCTACGCTCTGTGTGAGCCGCCGCCGTCCGGGTCTGCGCGTCACTCCAGTGAGGGCATGTGCCGCATCCGAATGTGAGCAGGCTCGCACGTCCTGACTTTGTGACATCTCCACAACGCGGAAGCCCTCTGAGCAGTTGGAAGGGCTGCAAGCCGCCAAGGTTCTGTTCAGTGGCACCAGGAAAACGGGTCGGAGACTGTACGGAGTCAACGGCCCGCTTTCCCAGGTGTCCTTCGTAAGGTCGCTACATGACCGTTTTGGAAGAGACGACGGGTGAGCCGGCGGACGCGCGCGGCCGGGTCGCCGAACTGCACGGGATCCGTGCGCAGGCGGTGGCGGGCCCCAGCGAGAAGGCGACCGCGGCACAGCACGCCAAGGGCAAGCTGACCGCGCGGGAGCGGATCGAACTGCTCCTGGACCCGGGCTCCTTCCAGGAGGTCGAGCAGCTGCGCCGGCACCGGGCGAGCGGATTCGGCCTCGAGGCCAAGAAGCCGTACACCGACGGTGTCATCACCGGCTGGGGCACGGTGGAGGGCAGGACGGTCTTCGTCTACGCCCACGACTTCCGCATCTTCGGCGGCGCGCTGGGCGAGGCCCACGCCACGAAGATCCACAAGATCATGGACATGGCCATCGCGGCCGGTGCCCCGCTGGTCTCCCTCAACGACGGCGCCGGCGCCCGCATCCAGGAGGGCGTCTCCGCCCTCGCCGGCTACGGCGGCATCTTCCAGCGCAACACCAAGGCGTCCGGGGTCATCCCGCAGATCAGCGTGATGCTGGGCCCGTGCGCCGGCGGCGCCGCCTACAGCCCGGCGCTCACGGACTTCGTGTTCATGGTCCGCGAGACCTCGCAGATGTTCATCACCGGCCCGGACGTGGTCAAGGCGGTCACCGGCGAGGAGATCACCCAGAACGGCCTGGGCGGCGCGGACGTGCATGCCGAGACCTCCGGTGTGTGCCACTTCGCCTACGACGACGAGGAGACGTGCATCGCCGAGGTGCGCTACCTCCTGTCCCTGCTCCCGCAGAACAACCGGGAGAACCCGCCGCGGGCGGAGTCGGCCGACCCGGTCGACCGCCGCTCCGACGTCCTGCTCGACCTGGTCCCGGCCGACGGCAACCGGCCCTACGACATGACCAAGGTCATCGAGGAGATCGTCGACGACGGCGAGTACCTGGAGATCCACGAGCGCTGGGCGCGGAACATCATCTGCGCGATGGCCCGCCTGGACGGCCAGGTCGTCGGCATCATCGCCAACCAGCCGCAGGTCCTGGCCGGTGTCCTGGACATCGAGGCCAGCGAGAAGGCCGCGCGCTTCGTACAGATGTGCGACGCCTTCAACATCCCGATCGTCACTCTTCTGGACGTACCCGGCTTCCTGCCCGGCGTCGACCAGGAGCACGGTGGAATCATCCGGCACGGCGCCAAGCTGCTCTACGCCTACTGCAACGCCACCGTGCCGAGGATCTCGCTGATCCTGCGCAAGGCGTACGGAGGTGCCTACATCGTCATGGACAGCCAGTCGATCGGCGCCGACCTCACCTACGCCTGGCCGACGAACGAGATCGCCGTGATGGGCGCCGAGGGCGCGGCCAACGTCATCTTCCGCCGCCAGATCGCCGGGGCCGAGGACCCCGAGGCCATGCGGCAGAAGATGGTCAAGGAGTACAAGGCCGAGCTGATGCACCCCTACTACGCCGCCGAGCGCGGCCTGGTCGACGACGTCATCGACCCGGCGGAAACCCGCGAGGTCCTGGCCAAGTCCCTGGCGATGCTGCACTCCAAGCACGCCGACCTGCCCTCCCGCAAGCACGGCAACCCCCCGCAGTAACCCAGCGGACGTGCCGCGGCCACCCCGCGGACCCCTCAGCCACGGAGACTGACACCCATGGACCACGTTGACATCCGCGTAGAGAAGGGCCACGCCGAGCCCGAGGAAGTGGCCGCCATCACGGCCCTCCTCCTGGCCCGCGCCGCGGCTCGCCCCGCCGACACGACCCCGGCCCACCGCGGCCGCCCCAAGGCCGGCTGGCGCCGCCTGGAGCGCGAGAACGGCTTCCGCGCCCCGCACAGCTGGCACGGCTAGGCAGACCGCCGGCCGGACTGGCCGCGTATGACGGAAGAGGGCCCCTCCCAGTGGGAGGGGCCCTCTTCCGTCGTCCTCGTGCCCGCCGGGCAGAAAGCAGGCGGCCCTTCCCTTGCGGGAGGGCCGCCTGCTCGTTCGTCCCGAGTGCTAGCGGAGCCGGGCCATGAGGGCGTGTTCCACCAGGGTGATGAGGGCGGATTTGGCGTCGGCGCGGTGGCGGGCGTCGGTGGTGATGATGGGGGCGTCGGGGCCGATCTGGAGGGCTTCGCGGACTTCGTCGGGGTTGTAGGGCTGCTGTCCGTCGAAGCCGTTGAGGGCGATGACGAAGGGCAGTCCGCTGTTCTCGAAGTAGTCGACGGCGGGGAAGCAGTCGGCGAGCCTGCGGGTGTCGACGAGGACGATGGCGCCGATGGCGCCGCGGACGAGGTCGTCCCACATGAACCAGAAGCGGTCCTGGCCGGGGGTGCCGAACAGGTAGAGGATCAGGTCCTGGTCGAGTGTGATGCGGCCGAAGTCCATGGCCACCGTGGTGGTGGTCTTGTCCCCGGTGTGGGTGAGGTCGTCGATGCCCGCCGAAGCGGACGTCATCACGGCCTCCGTGCGCAGCGGGTTGATCTCCGAGACGGCGCCGACGAACGTGGTTTTGCCCACGCCGAAGCCGCCCGCCACCACGATCTTCGCTGAGGTGGTGGAGCGGGAAGGACCGCCGCTAGAGCTTGCGAAGTCCACTGAGCACCCTTTCGAGCAGTGTCACGTCTGGCTGGCCACCGGCGTTCTCGTCGCCGCCGGGCTGATGGATGGCGACCAGGCCCGCCTCCGCCAAGTCGGCGACGAGGATCCTGGCCACGCCGAGAGGGATCGAAAGCAGGGCCGAGACCTCGGCCACCGATTTGATCTCGCGGCACAGATGGCAGATCCGCTGATGTTCGGGCAACTGGCCCTGCATCTGGTGCGGCTGCGCGGTGGTGTGCACCAGTGCCTCTATGGCGAGCTGGTACCGCGGCCTGGTGCGGCCGCCCGTCATGGCGTACGGGCGCACCAGGGGGTTGTTCGACGCCCCCGCGGGCGCCGGTTCAGGGGTGCGTGGCTGCGGCTGCACCGGCTGGATACGCGGCGCGGACGGCTGGTCGTACGGAGACGGACCAGGGCCCTGCGGCGTGTATGGCTGCCGGTGGTGGGGGGTGGAGGGAAAACCGTACCGGTTCGCCGAACCGTCGCCCGCGCCCTGTGCGGGGCCGTACGACCAGTTGCCCGAAGACGAACCGCCTGGGAGTGTTGCCACGTTCTCTCCTCCTCCGACTGTGCCGGGCCCCCACGGGGTGGGAGCCGCGTCCCGAAACCTTACGGCCCCGGGACGCCAAAAAGCACCGTCTGTCTGTTAGTTGAGAAGGCTCCCCTGGAGTTCCGCCCGGAGATCCGGCGTCAGGACAGTGCCCGCGCGGTCCACCAGAAGGGCCATCTCGTACCCGACGAGGCCGATGTCCGCATCGGGGTGTGCGAGAACCGCGAGCGACGAACCGTCGGAGATGGACATGATGAACATGAATCCCCGCTCCATCTCCACAACCGTCTGGTTCACGCTGCCGCCCTCGAAGATGCGCGAGGCACCGGCGGTCAGCGAGGTCAGACCGGAGGCAACGGCCGCGAGCTGGTCGGCGCGGTCGCGGGGGAAGCCTTCGGACATCGCCAGAAGGAGTCCGTCGGCGGAGACCACCACGGTGTGGGACACCCCAGGGGTGTTGTCCACGAAGTTGGTGATCAACCAGTTCAGGTTCTGTGCCGCCTGGCTCATCGGGCTCACACTAACGCTCCTGGTTGTAGGTGCTGTCAGGACCACTGGGTTCATTTCTTGTGGCCTGACCGTTCTTGTCAATTCCTGCACTGCGTCCTCGTTGGACGCCCTGGCGCAGGTTGCTCAGCCTGCCCCGGATGTCCTCGGGGGCGCGGGAGACCTGTGGGCCTCCCTGCGGGGTTGATTCCGCGGTGCCCTCGACCAGGTTGGCCTTGGGCACGCGCCGTGGCAGTCCGGAGGAGGTCACCCCGCCTGCCTTGGGCTTGCGAACCTGCGAAGCCTGCTGCCAGCGTTTGTCGTTCGCTGAATGCCAGCCGTCGCCGTTCGGAGCTTCCTGGTCCACGGGCCCCGCGCCGTTCGAACCGCTCGCGACGGGTCCCCGACGGGGCAGCCCGGCGTCGGTCAGCTCGTGGGCGGCGGAAGGGGCCGGTCCCGGACGGTCGAAGCCTACGCGGTCCGCCGCGCCCGCGTCAGCGGCCTGCGCGGATTCCGCTTCCGGAGCGTACTCGTCCGGGTGGCCGTTCTGGTACCCGGCCTGCTGCGGCCAGCCGTCCTGGTAGGACTGCTCCTGGAAGCCGGCGTACGTCTCCGGCGCCGCGGCGTGCGCGGACGTGTGCTCCTGCTGTCCGGCTTCCGCATAGCCGGGGCCGGGGTAGCCGCCGTTGGACGAGTAGGCATCGCCCTGCGGCAGGCCGGCGTCCGGCGCGTAGTACCCCTCGTCGTACGCCGGCCGGCCCTGCTCGTCGTAGGCCGCCTGCTGCTGGTCGTACGCCGTGTGCTGCGGTTCCTCGTACGGCGTCTGCTGGTCGTACCCGCCCTGCTCCGGGAAGGGAGCCTGGCCGGTGTCGTACAGCGGCTGCTGACCGGTGTGCTCGTCGGGGTACCCGGAGGGCTCGGCCGTCTCCGGGCCCGCCGTCCCGTCGTGCGTCTGGGCCTCCAGGGCGGCGCGGCGCTCCTCGCGCTTGAGGGAGCGGCCGACGGGGTCCAGTTCCCGGGAGTCGTCGGAGGCGTCGGTGTAGCGGCTGTCGTCGAAGCCGAGCTCCGCGGCGGTGCGCATCGGCTGGGAAGCGCCGAAGTCCTCGCCCTGCAACCCCTGCTCGGGGATGATCTGCGAGACGGTGAAGTCGTCGCGGTCCAGCGCCTGCTCGCCGCCACCGCCGTGGGTGATCGCGTCCGGCAGCATGACCAGCGAGGTGGTGCCGGCCTGCTCGCCGGAGGGGCGCAGCTGCACGCGGACGCCGTGCCGGTCGGCGAGGCGGCCGACCACGAACAGGCCCATGCGCTGGGAGATCGCCGCGTCCACGGTGGGCGGGTTGGCCAGCTTGTGGTTGATGTCCGCGAAGTCCTCGGCGGTCAGGCCGATGCCCTTGTCGTGGATCTCGATCATGACCCGGCCGTCGGGCAGCCGGGTCGCGGTGACCCGGACCTTGGTCTGCGGCGAGGAGAACGTGGTGGCGTTCTCCAGCAGCTCGGCCAGCAGGTGCACGAGGTCGGTCACCGCGCGGCCGTGGATCTCGGCCTCGGGCACGCCGGACAGCTCGACGCGCTCGTACTGCTCCACCTCGGAGGAGGCGGCGCGCAGCACGTCGACCAGCGGGACCGGCTGGTCCCAGCGGCGGCCGGGCTCCTCGCCGGCGAGGACCAGGAGGTTCTCGCCGTTGCGGCGCATACGGGTCGCCAGGTGGTCCAGGCGGAAGAGGTTCTCCAACTGGTCGGGGTCTGCCTCGTGGTTCTCCAGGTCGGTGATCAGTGTCAGCTGACCCTCGATCAGCGACTGGTTGCGTCGCGAGAGGTTGGTGAAGATCGCGTTGATGTTGCCCCGCAGCAGGGCCTGTTCGGAGGCGAGCCGGACGGCCTCGCGGTGCACCTGGTCGAAGGCGCGGGCGACTTCGCCGATCTCGTCGGTCGAGGTGATCGGGATCGGCGCGACCCGGGTGTCGACACGGCCGGGGTCGGTGCGCGAGAGCTGGTCGACCAGCATCGGCAGGCGCTGCTCGGCGATACCGAAGGCGGCGTTGCGCAGCCGGCGCATGGAGCGGCTCATCTGGCGGGCCACCAGACCGGCCAGGATGAACGCGGCGAGCAGGGCGACCACGACGATCGCGCCGGTGATGAACGTCGACTTCTTGGCGTTGTCGGCGATCGCGGCGGCCTCGTTCACCGCGGTGTCGGCCATGTCCGACTCGATCTGGCGGTAGGCGTCGAACTTGAGGGTGTTGACGGCCCACCAGTTCTCGGGCGTGATGCCCTGCTGCGCCAGGGCCGTGCGCGCCGCCGGGTCCGTGCTGCTCAGCGTGGCCAGCGCGGTGACCATCCGGGTCGGGTCCTGGGGCGGGGCCACGTAGTTCGGGTCCTTGGCCTTGGCCTGCTCGGCCATCGCCGCGGCCTTGTCCTGGATCTCCTTCTTCAGCGCGTCCAGCTTGTCCGCGTCCTCCTGGGTGCCACCGCCGATGTACTCCTCGACGGCGATGCCCTCCAGGTAGGCGTAGGACGACAGGGCGACGCGCTGACTGGCCAGGTCCGTGGCGTCCGGGCCGGGCTTGATCAGCAGGTGCATGCCGAGCGAGCGCTCCAGGGAGAGCGCGGCCTTGGTCAGCGAGATGGCGTAGACGGTACGGCCGTAGGAGGTGATGTTGCCGGTGCCCAGGCCGAGTTCGTTGGCGAACTCCATCAGCGGGTGGGCGACCTTGACGTAGGCCTCCTCGGTCTGCGCGCCGGGCAGCTTGGAGGTGAACGCCGCGGCCCGCAGCTTCTGCAGCTCGGGCTCGGTGTCGCGGAACAGCTTGAGCCGGCGCTCAAGACCGGCCTTGTGCGGCATGGACTGCGCGGCCTCGTTGAAGACGCCGGCCGCCTTGTCGGTCTGCCGGCGGGCCTCGGTGACGTCCGGGTCGTCCTGGCCCTTGCCCTGGAGCAGGGGGGCCGCGCTGACATCGCGCTCGTGGTAGAGGGCGTCGGCGTAGCCCAGCGAGGCCTGCACCAGGCGGGCGGTGTGCTCGGCGTCCTGGGCGTCCTGCCAGGTGTTGATGGAGCTGTTGACCTGGAAGCCGCCCATGACGAGGCCGACCAGAACGGGCAGGAGCAGGATCGCGTTCAGCCGGGTCCGCACCCGCCAGTTGCGCGGGGAGAAGCGGCCGCCGCTCGCGGTGGCCGCCGCCGTCGGTTGCGAACCGGGCACGTGCGCGGGCGCCGCAGCACGCGGCGGCGGGGTGAAATTGCCCCGGGCCGACGGCTCGGGGCCGTTCTTGCTTCGCCTCACTCGACCAACAACCTCTCGGCGGGTCGGCACCTAGGTCGTGCCGCTGTGTCTCAGAACCTTGTCCGCCATCGACGGACCACTACCGGTGAGTACGTCTGTGGCCATGGGGTAGTTCAGGCATTCCAGCACGTCGACATGCGCACTTCCAAACAGCGGAAACGGGTGGTTCCGCGTGACGCACGTCCCACATAAATCGGTCATAAACAACTAGCCGCCGCAAAAGTCCGGGGGGTTGTGCGCACAGCGGCATCGCATGTGCGCGACGCGTGGCCATACCACGCGATTCCTCTGCCGAAACGTTATGAACACCGGGGCCGACCGTGTCAATGGACCCGGCCGGCCCCGGTGTGTCTACGACAACTGCCGTATGGCGCTCCCGACTTGGGGGCTGTATCTAGGCCCCTGTCACCGCAGCCGGGCCATGAGGGCGTGTTCCACCAGGGTGATGAGGGCGGATTTGGCGTCGGCGCGGTGGCGGGCGTCGGTGGTGATGATGGGGGCGTCGGGGCCGATCTGGAGGGCTTCGCGGACTTCGTCGGGGTTGTAGGGCTGCTGTCCGTCGAAGCCGTTGAGGGCGATGACGAAGGGCAGTCCGCTGTTCTCGAAGTAGTCGACGGCGGGGAAGCAGTCGGCGAGCCTGCGGGTGTCGACGAGGACGATGGCGCCGATGGCGCCGCGGACGAGGTCGTCCCACATGAACCAGAAGCGGTCCTGGCCGGGGGTGCCGAACAGGTAGAGGATCAGGTCCTGGTCGAGTGTGATGCGGCCGAAGTCCATGGCCACCGTGGTGGTGGTCTTGTCCCCGGTGTGGGTGAGGTCGTCGATGCCCGCCGAAGCGGACGTCATCACGGCCTCCGTGCGCAGCGGGTTGATCTCCGAGACGGCGCCGACGAACGTGGTTTTGCCCACGCCGAAGCCGCCCGCCACCACGATCTTGGCGGAGGTGGTCGCCCGACCCCCGTCAGAGCTTGCGAAGTCCACTGAGCACCCTTTCGAGCAGCGTCACAGCCGGTGCGCCACCGTTGTTCTCGTCCCCGCCCGGCTGGTGGATGGCCACCAGGCCGGCCTCAGCAAGGTCCGCGACAAGGATCCTGGCCACACCGAGCGGCATGGACAGAAGCGCCGAGACCTCCGCCACGGATTTCACCTCGCGGCACAGATGGCAGATCCGCTGGTGCTCCGGGAGCAGTCCCATCAGCGCTGCCGGGTCGGCCGTGGTGCTGATCAGCGCCTCGATGGCGAGCTGGTAGCGCGGCCGGGTCCGGCCGCCGGTCATCGCATAGGGACGTACCAGCGGCTGGTCGCCCTCATCCCCGTACGGCTCAGCGTACGGATCATGAGAGGCGGGGGGCGGGGTCATGAATCCTCCGGGCGGGCGGGACAGCAAGTCGGTCAGTCAAGCCGTCTGACGGGGCCGGTGGGGGGATTGTGGCGGCCGGACGGTGATTTGGTGAGTTGGATGGTGCCGGAGCCGGTCAGTGCAGCAGACTGCCCTGTAGTTCGGCGCGCAGATCTGGCGTCAGGACCGCCCCCGCGCGGTCGACGAGCAGCGCCATCTCGTAGCCGACGAGGCCGATGTCGCACTCGGGGTGGGCCAGGACCGCCAGGGACGACCCGTCCGACACGGACATCAGGAAGAGGAAGCCGCGCTCCATCTCGACGACCGTCTGCGACACACTGCCGCCCTCGAAGATCCGGGAGGCCCCGGCGGTCAGCGAGGTGAGACCCGAGGCGACGGCCGCGAGCTGGTCGGCGCGGTCCCGGGGAAAACCTTCGGACATCGCCAGTAGGAGTCCGTCGGCGGACACCACGACGGTGTGGGACACCCCGGGGGTGTTGTCCACGAAGTTGGTGATCAACCAGTTGAGGTTCTGTGCCGCCTGGCTCATCGGGCTCAACTAACGCTCCTGCTGGTGAGTGGGGCTGGGGAAACTGCCCGTCTGACCGTTACCGGCCTGACGGCCCTGTGCGATGCCCCGACGGAGATTGGTCAGCCGGCCGCGTACGTCGTCAGGCGCACGCGAGACCTGCGGACCGCTCTGGTGCTGTTGCTGCTGAGCCGTGCCCGGGACGAGATTGGCCCGGGGCACCCGGCGCGGCAGGCCGGAGGTGGTGACTCCGCCCGCAGCCGGCTGCCTGACACGTTCGGCCTGCCGTACGAGTTCGTCGTTCGGCGAGGTGCGCCAGGCGGAGGCGGCGGGACGCTGGGGGGCCGCAGGAGTCTGCGGCTGTTGCGGCTGCGGCCGCTGAGGCTGCTGCGGCTGCTGGGGAGCCGCCGGAGCGGGAGCCGCTTCGCCGCCCTGCTGCTGCCGCTGTTCACCGTGGAACCAGTTGGTCTCCAGGGTGTCGAACAGCGGCGTACGGCCGTCGCCGGGACCCGGGGCCGGCGGCAGGGCCCAGGCGTCGTCCGGCCGCTGCTGCTGCGGGGCACCCTGGTTGCCCGGCTCCGGGCGGGCGGGGCGCTGCTGCGGCCGCTGGGCGGCCGGGCCGCGCAGCCCGCCGAAGTCGGCGGGACCACCCGGGTGGGCGTTCCGGCCGGGTGCGGCGTTGTCGTGGCCGGGCTGTGCGAACTGGCCCGTGGAACCGTTGTCGTACTGCTGCTGTGCGGCGAACTGCCCGGTGGAGCCGTTGTCGTACTGCTGCTGTGCGGGGAACTGGCCCGTGTTGCCGTTGTCGTAGCCCTGCTGGGCCGCGAACTGGCCGGTGGAGCCGTTGTCGTACTGCTGCTGTGCGGGGAACTGGCCCGTGTTGCCGTTGTCGTAGCCCTGCTGGGCCGCGAACCGGCCCGTGTCGGCCGGGTTGTGCTGCCCGGACTGACCGTAGACGTCCGAGCGGACGAACTGGCCCGTGTTCTGGGAGCCGTCCGTGCCCTGCTGCGGCGCGTCGAAGTCGGGGCGGGGGAACGCCGAGGTGTCCGCGGCGGAGCCCGGGCCCTGCCGCTCGTCGAAGCGGGGTATCTCGGCCGTCGCGCCGGGTCCCTGCCGGTCGTCGATCCGCGGCATCTGCGAGGTCTGCGCCGGGTCCTGCTCGTCGTGGCCGCGCGGTGCGTCCAGAGCGGCCCGGTGCTGAGCGTTCTCGTCGGCCCAACCCTGCGTATGGGACGGCCCGTTGCCGCCCGGCAGCTCGGCACGCGGGCCGCCGCGCGGCGGCAGTTGAGGCTGTCGGCCGGGCTCGCCGCCGTTCCCGCGCTGCGGGGGAACACCGCCGCGCGCGCCGCCGAAGGCGTCCTGACGGCGTCCGTCGCCGAAGCCCTGCGACTGCTGCTGGGCACCCGGGTGCCGGCCGTCGCCGAAGCCCTGCTGACCGCCCGCGCCGGGACCCTGCTGGCCCTGCGGCCCGCCGGGCGCCTGGCCGAAGGCGCCCGCCATGCCCGACGCGCCCGGACGGCCCTGCTGCGGCTGCCCCGGACCCTGCTGTCCGCGCGCTCCGCCCTGGCGGCCGGCGCCGGGCAGCGCGGCCCGCGGGCCCTGGCCGCCACCGACCTGTCCGCGCGGAGCGGCTCCGGCACCGAGCCGGCCCGCCCCGCCCTGCTGACCGCCCGCGCCCAGCGCTCCACCGCCCTGCTGACCGCCCTGACGGCGGGCCGCGGCGGCACCGGCGGCGGCAGCCGCGGCGGCCGGACCGCCCGCGCCCGGACCGCCGGGCTTGCCCCCGCCCGGCTTCTTGCCGCCCTGGGCGACATCGACGGGCAGCATGACGAGAGCCGTCGTACCACCGGAGTCGGAGGGGCGCAGCTGGATGCGGATGCCGTGACGCTGGGACAGACGACCGACCACGAACAGACCCATGCGGCGGGAGACCGAGACGTCCACGGTGGGCGGCGCGGCGAGCCGCTCGTTGATCGCGGCCAGGTCCTCCGGGGACAGACCGATACCGGTGTCGTGGATCTCGATCAGTACCCGGCCGTCCGGCAGCGCGTGACCGGTGACCTTGACCTTGGTCTGCGGGGAGGAGAACGAGGTGGCGTTCTCCAGCAGCTCGGCCAGCAGGTGCACGAGGTCGTTGACCACGCGGCCGGCGACCTCGGTGCCGGGCACCGAGGCCAGTTCGATGCGCTCGTACTGCTCCACCTCGGACGCGGCGGCGCGGAGCACGTCGACCAGCGGGACCGGACGGGTCCAGCGGCGGCCGGGCTCCTCACCGGCGAGGACGAGGAGGTTCTCACCGTTACGGCGCATGCGCGTGGCGAGGTGGTCGAGCTTGAACAGCGAGGACAGCTGGTCCGGGTCGGCCTCGCGGGACTCGAGTTCGGAGATCAGCGAGAGCTGGCGCTGGATCAGACCCTGGGAGCGGCGCGAGAGGTTGGTGAACATCGCGTTGACGTTGCCCCGCAGCAGGGCCTGCTCGGCGGCGAGACGGACCGCCTCGCGGTGCACCTCGTCGAAGGCCGTGGCCACCTGGCCGATCTCGTCCCGGGAGTGCACACCGACCGACTCCACGGACGTGTCGACGTCCTGCGGGTCGGTCTCCGAGAGCTGGCGGACCAGCTCGGGCAGGCGTTCCTGGGCGACCCTGGTGGCCGTCTCCTGGAGCCGGTGCAGCGAGCGGATCATGGAGCGGGCCACGACGAAGGCGCCGACCAGCGACACGCCGAGGACGAGCAGGATCAGCACACCGGAGACGATGGCGTCGTACTCGGTGGCGCTGCGCAGCTCGCGGGCCTTCTGCTCCATCTCCTCGAGCAGCGTGTGCTCGATCTTCTTCATCTGCTCGATCTTGGTCGAGCTGTCGTCCACCCAGTCGCGGTAGGAGCGCTTGTTGGCCGCCTTGACGCCGTCGGGGTTGTCCAGGACGCGCTTGGCGTAGGTGTCCGCGGACAGAATCGTCGGGTTGCCCTCCGAGATGGGCTTGATGAGCTCCTCGGAGCCCTCCCCGTAGATGTTGCGGAAGCTGTTGAGGTCGGAGGTCTGACTCTCCAGCGCCTGCTGGGCGTAGAGGCGGTCGTTGTCCGAGAGATTGCCGACGTTGATGTTGTTGGCCGGCAGGGCGGCGGCGATGACGGCGCGCTGGACGGACGCGTACTCCTTGGCGGAGGAGAAGGCGGACAGGGCACGCGTCCGCTGGATCATCTGCGGGTTGCTGGTCGCCTCGGCCATGTCCTGGGAGAGGGCGAGCAGCTCGGTGATGAGCCGGTGGTAGCTCTCGACCGTGCGGGCCGAGTTCTCCTTGGACTGGTACGCGTCCTTGCGGATCTTGCCGAGGCCGTTGAGGTCACTGGCCAGGCCGACCAGGGTGTCGCGGACACCGAGGAGGTTGCCGCCCTTGCTGGCGGCGTCGATCTCCTCGGACGCGGTCAGGAAGTTGGAGCGGGCGCGGTCGGTACGGTCCCGGTAGCCCTGGATGGTGATGGCGCTCGCGGGCGAGGGGTTGGTCAGCGGGCCCGCGGACTGGTCGCGCTCCTCCTGGAGCGCGGCGGCCAGTTCGGTGGCCTGCTTGGTCATGACCGTCAGCAGCTTCATGTTGTCGAGCTGCTGGATGTCGTCCATGCTCTCGCTGATACGCAGCCCACCGAGCGTGGTGGCGGCCGCCACGGGCAGCGTGAGCAGCGCCACCAGACGGGTGGAGATGCGCCAGTTGCGCAGTGCCATGCGCGAACCGGTGCCCACCGGAGTCTGGTTCCCGGACTGCGTGGCCGCCGAGGCCGGGCCCGACGCCGGCGCACCGGCCGGGCCGGTCGTGCCCGAGCGTCCGGTTCGCTCCGCGCCGTCGCCGCCCGAAGCCGGATTCTGGGCGTGCTGGGGCGAGGAGCTGACGGCCATGGGGCCAGTCCCGCCGTGCGGCTCCGGCTCCGCCGAAGCGCTGCCATCCCTCTTGAAACGTCCCTGCACTAGCGTCGCAACCTCTGGACCAGGCGTCCCCCCGCGCGAACGGAAGGACGGTGTCGGCGTTGTGGGAAGAGCCCTGAGACGCACTTCCCTGATGGTCGTGAGTGACCGGCGCTGGCTCCCCCTTCTCACCGCCACTCGGCGCTGCGTTGCGCCCCCTGCGCGCCGGCTCGATCCTGCGGCGGTCCGTGGCATTCCAGCACAGTGGCGGATCTCCAACAAGGCATGTGGGCCAGGCTGTGACCTCCGTGACAGCGCGTGAGTGACGGATTACCTGCCGTGGAAAGTGATCTCCCGTATAGGGGACATTTCGCTACCTACCTGTGAGTCACTTCAGGTGTCCTGGTCGGCATGATCGGGAGCGGAATGATGGCTTCAGTGGGTCAATGTCCGATTCGGCAATCACGGGCGCGTCTGCGAATCGCCCGGATTGTCCATGGCTTCGTGAGCAAACTCACACCGGCATCACGGGCTCTTCACGCCTTCGGCCGGGAATTGAATGTTTAGCCTGACGCTTTACAGGGATGGCAAATCCGACAACCGGCGCCCGAATGTGGGGTCATGCGGCCCTCCCGGTGCCCGTAGACGACAAGGTCTCGTACAACCGTGAAGACGACGATGATGTTCCGCAACATAGCCAACCCCCGGCGCACGACGCTGACGCACCTCGAGGGAACCGAGACGTTGCAGACGCCGGAGCAGCCGGAGCACTCCGTCTCCCTTCCCGAGCAGACCGCCAACCCCCGGCGCACCATTCTCATGGAGGCACCCGTCGCGGCCGTCGCCGCGGAGTAGCACGCGGTCCGGACACGGACGAAGGGCCACGGGGCGTCCCGAGCGCGGGACACCCCGCTCTCATGCCCCGCACGCCGTAATCGCGCGAGGTCCGGGGCCCGGCCGCGTTAGCCTGGAGCGTCAGACTCCAGCCGTTTCAGTCAAGGGGCCAAGCAACCCGTGCGCATCGCCAGGTTCTCCATCGACGGGAACGTCGCCTTCGGCGCGGTCGAGGGCGACAAGCCGGACGAACTCGTCCTCGACATCATCAAGGGCATCCCGTTCGCGGACTTCGAGCTCTCCGGCACCCGGGTGCCGCTGAGCAAGGTACGGCTGCTGCCGCCGGTGCTCCCCAACAAGGTCGTCGCCTTCGGCCGCAACTACGCCGAGCACGCACGCGAGCTCGGCAACGAGGTGCCCGACGCCCCGTTCGCCTTCTTCAAGCCGTCCACCTCGGTGATCGGCCCCGGCGACCCGATCCAGTACCCCTCCTTCTCCCAGGAGCTGCACCACGAGGCCGAGCTGGCCGTGGTCATCGGCCGCATGTGCCGCGAGGTCCCGCGCGAGCGCGTCAAGGACGTGATCCTCGGCTACACCTGCGCCAACGACGTCACCGCCCGCGACGTGCAGCGGCGCGAGAAGCAGTGGGCCAGGGCCAAGGGCTTCGACACCTCCTGCCCGCTCGGCCCCTGGGTGGAGACGGACATCGACCTCACCGCCGCGGCCGACCTGACCATCCAGCTCACCGTCAACGGCGAGCAGCGGCAGCTCGGCCGCACCAGCGAGATGATCCACCCGATCGAGGATCTGATCGTCAACATCTCCGAGGCCATGACGCTGCTCCCCGGCGACGTGATCCTCACGGGCACCCCGGCAGGGGTCGGCCCCCTCAACGTCGGCGACGAGGTCGCCGTCACCATCGAAGGCATCGGCACTCTCACCAACAAGGTTGTCAAGCGTGGCTAGCGCACCCGGCTCTCCTTCCCCCAAGTCCTCGGCTCCGCTCGGACAGGGGGTACCCCCACGCGTCCGTTTCTGCCCGTCCCCCACCGGTAACCCCCACGTGGGCCTGGTCCGCACCGCCCTGTTCAACTGGGCGTTCGCCCGGCACCACCAGGGCACGCTGGTCTTCCGCATCGAGGACACCGACGCGGCCCGCGACTCCGAGGAGTCCTACAACCAGCTCCTCGACGCGATGCGCTGGCTGGGCTTCGACTGGGACGAGGGCCCCGAGGTCGGCGGCCCGCACGCGCCGTACCGGCAGTCGCAGCGCATGGACATCTACGCCGACGTCGCCCGCAAGCTGCTCGACGCCGGCCACGCCTACCACTGCTACTGCTCGCAGGAGGAGCTGGACAGCCGCCGCGAGGCCGCCCGCGCGGCCGGCAAGCCGTCCGGCTACGACGGCCACTGCCGCGACCTGAGCACCGCGCAGGTCGAGGAGTACAAGGCACAGGGCCGGGCGCCGATCGTCCGCTTCCGGATGCCCGACGAGACGATCACCTTCACGGACCTGGTCCGCGGCGAGATCACGTACCTCCCGGAGAACGTCCCGGACTACGGCATCGTCCGCGCCAACGGCGCCCCGCTGTACACCCTGGTCAACCCGGTCGACGACGCGCTCATGGAGATCACCCACATCCTGCGCGGCGAGGACCTGCTCTCCTCCACCCCGCGGCAGATCGCCCTGTACAAGGCGCTGATCGAACTGGGCGTCGCCAAGGACATCCCGGCCTTCGGCCACCTGCCGTACGTGATGGGCGAGGGCAACAAGAAGCTCTCCAAGCGCGACCCGCAGTCGTCGCTGAACCTCTACCGCGAGCGCGGCTTCCTGCCCGAGGGCCTGCTCAACTACCTCTCGCTGCTGGGCTGGTCGCTCTCGGCCGACCGGGACATCTTCTCCGTCGAGGAGATGGTCGCGGCCTTCGACATCGCGGACGTGAACCCCAACCCGGCCCGCTTCGACCTGAAGAAGTGCGAGGCGATCAACGCCGACCACATCCGCCTGCTCGATGTGAAGGACTTCACCGAGCGCTGCGCCCCCTGGCTCAAGGCCCCCGTCGCGCCGTGGGCGCCGGAGGACTTCGACGAGGCCAAGTGGCAGGCGATCGCCCCGCAGGCGCAGACGCGTCTGAAGGTCCTGTCCGAGATCACGGACAACGTGGACTTCCTGTTCCTGCCCGAGCCGGTCTTCGACGAGCCGAGCTGGACCAAGGCGATGAAGGAGGGCTCCGACGCCCTGCTCCGCACCGCCCGGGAGAAGCTGGAGTCGGCCGACTGGTCCTCCCCCGACTCCCTGAAGGAGGCCGTCCTGACCGCCGGCGAGGCCCACGGCCTCAAGCTCGGCAAGGCCCAGGCCCCGGTCCGCGTCGCCGTCACGGGCCGCACGGTCGGCCTGCCCCTCTTCGAGTCCCTGGAGGTCCTGGGCAAGGAGAAGACGCTGGCACGGATCGACGCGGCGCTCACCAGGCTCGCGTCCGTATAAGCACCGTGTGACACGCACTGGGCGGCAGTCGACTCGGCTGCCGCCCTGTCATATGAGGACGGCCGCGGGCAGGTGGTGCCTGGTGCGCGAAGGCCTCCGGAACCCCGCCCGCCTTGGCGTACCGTCGGTGTCATGTCGATCAAAGCCGTGCTCTGGGACGTCGACGACACGCTCTTCGACTACACCACCGCCGACCGCGCCGGTATGCGCCTGCACCTGGCCGCCGAGGGACTGCTCGACCGGTACGCGACGGTGGAGGACGCCCTGGCGCACTGGCGGCGGACCACCGACGCGCAGTGGGCGCGGTTCTCGGCGGGGGAGGCGACCTTCGAGGAGCAGCGGCGGGACCGGGTGCGGGTCTTCCTCGCCCGGCCGGAGCTGGCCGACGCCGAGAGCGACGCGTGGTTCGCGCGCTACCTGGGGCACTACGAGGCCGCCTGGGCGCTCTTCCCGGACGTGCTGCCCGTCCTCGACGCGCTCGCCGCCAGCCACCGGCACGCCGTGCTGTCCAACTCCAGCATCCACGTCCAGGAACGCAAGCTGCGCGCCCTCGGCGTGCGCGACCGCTTCGAGACCGTGCTGTGCGCCGCGGAACTCGGTGTGTCCAAGCCGGAGCCGCGGGCGTTCCACGCGGCCTGCGAGGCGCTGGAACTCGGCCCGCACGAAGTGGCCTACGTCGGCGACCATCCGGACATCGACGCGCGGGGCGCCGCCGAGGCCGGGCTGCTGTCGGTCTGGATCGACCGCGCCGGCGTGCACGCCGGCGGCCGGGACGGCGCCGGTTGGCGCCGGATCGCCTCGCTCGCCGAACTGCCCGCGATCCTCCGCGCCGATACTCGTTTTGGAGCCCCGTCCACCTTCAGGTAATGTTCTTCCTGCGCCGCGGGGCGGACCGAAGGTTCGGAGCCGCGGATGCAACACTAGAAGAGGATCCCGACGGGATCTTTCCTTCCAGTGGCCTATGGTGTAATTGGCAGCACGACTGATTCTGGTTCAGTTAGTCTTGGTTCGAGTCCAGGTAGGCCAGCTCGCAGAGCTCATCTGCATCGCGGATCTCATCCGCAGGCCCCCGTTGTGTAGCGGCCTAGCACGCCGCCCTCTCAAGGCGGTAGCGCCGGTTCGAATCCGGTCGGGGGTACGGATCTCAGGAGCTTTCCAGGGATCAAGGCCCCCGTTGTGTAGCGGCCTAGCACGCCGCCCTCTCAAGGCGGTAGCGCCGGTTCGAATCCGGTCGGGGGTACGACTGGTCTAAACCATCATTGGTCTATGGTGTAATTGGCAGCACGACTGATTCTGGTTCAGTTAGTCTTGGTTCGAGTCCAGGTAGACCAGCTCGGGCCTGCGGAAACGCAGTGTCCACGCCCCCGTTGTGTAGCGGCCTAGCACGCCGCCCTCTCAAGGCGGTAGCGCCGGTTCGAATCCGGTCGGGGGTACGCATTTCGGAAGGGCCCTCCCTTAGGGGAGGGCCCTTTTGCGTGTTTCCCTTGCGCGCCGCACATGGAGAGTGCCACTATCCAAGTATGGGTAGCGGGGCTATCCATGACGCTGTCTGTGCCTGACCAGGTGCGAGGGGATGGGGGAACGGGATGGGTGTCCAGCCGATCGAGGGGCGCATGACCGCAGGGCACGAGAGCGAGGTGGTCGTCTTCCATATCGGGGTGCGCATCAACAGCTTCGCCGCGGTGCGTAGTTGGTGGCCGGTGGTCAAGGCGATGGGGCCGATGCTCGCGGAACTCCACCGCGACCGTGACGGCGGACTCCTCGGAGCCAGGCAACTGCTGGCAGGACCGCGCGAGGTGCACGTCGTGCAGTACTGGGAGTCCAAGGAGAAGCTTCTCGCCTACGCCGCCGCGCCCGACCGGAGCCACCGCCCGGCCTGGTCCGCGTTCAACCGCCGGCTGCGCGAGGGAAGGGGCAAGGTCGGCTTCTGGCACGAGACCTACGTGGTCCCGGCCGGCGCCCACGAGGCCATCTACATGAACATGCCGCCCACCGGACTCGCCAAGGCCACGGACGTGGTCCCGGTGGCCCGCCGCGGAGACCGGGCGGCGGCCAGGCTGCGCCTCTCCTGACCGACCCGGTGCCGCCTTCGCGGTGCCCGTGGTTCGTGGGGACGGAGTGTGCTGTGTCCCCAGTCCATGTGTGTGGCGTCTGTGACGTCTGTGTCCGCGGCGCCGTGGCGCACAGGGAGGTGGACAACGGCCCGACCCCGGCCGAGCGTCGCTCGACCGGGGTCGGGTGGTCAGATGTGGGTGTCGGTGTCCCGTGCGCGGGGCCTGCCGCGGCGTTGAGGCCGGCCCTGCGGGGCGCGGGGGTCAGCCGGAGCGGCGCAGGGCCTCGGACAGGCGTGCGGCGGAGTCGATGACCGCCTGGGCGTGCATGCGCCCGGGGTGGCGGGTGAGGCGCTCGATGGGTCCGGAGACCGAGACGGCGGCCACCACGCGGTTGGAGGGGCCGCGCACCGGCGCGGAGACGGACGCGACGCCCGGCTCGCGCTCGCCGATCGACTGGGCCCAGCCCCGGCGCCGTACGCCCGACAGGGCCGTCGCCGTGAAGCGGGCGCCCTGGAGGCCGCGGTGGAGCCGCTCCGGCTCCTCCCAGGCCATCAGAACCTGCGCCGAGGAGCCCGCCTTCATCGTGAGCGTGGAGCCGACCGGGACCGTGTCCCGGAGGCCGGACAGGCGCTCGGCCGCGGCGACGCAGATGCGCATGTCGCCCTGGCGGCGGTAGAGCTGCGCGCTCTCGCCCGTCACGTCCCGCAGATGCGTGAGCACCGGCCCGGCGGTGGCCAGCAGGCGGTCCTCGCCCGCGGCCGCGGCCAGCTCTGCCAGGCGCGGGCCGAGGATGAACCGGCCCTGCATGTCGCGCGCCACCATGCGGTGGTGTTCCAGCGCCACGGCCAGCCGGTGGGCCGTGGGTCGTGCCAGTCCGGTGGCCGCGACCAGACCCGCGAGGGTGGCCGGACCGGACTCCAGAGCGCTCAGGACAAGGGCTGCCTTGTCCAGAACGCCGACGCCGCTACTGTTGTCCATGCAACGATACTTGCGTCTCACTCTGTGAAACGCAAGTTCAATTTTCCGTGGAACACGCCACTCTGGTAGTCACAGCGGCCCGCGTCGACCGGCGGGCTCTGCGGCGGACGCCCGAAGGGGGGCGCGGGTGCCGCATCCTCAAGATCTCTAGTTGGGCCGACGCGCTTTGCGTCCGGCCGGAGGGAAAGCGATGGGTAGGACACTCGCGGAGAAGGTCTGGGACGACCACGTCGTCCGGCGCGCCGAGGGCGAGCCCGACCTCCTCTTCATCGATCTGCACCTGCTGCACGAGGTGACCAGCCCCCAGGCCTTCGACGGCCTGCGCAAGAGCGGCCGCGGTGTGCGCCGGCTCGACCTGACCATCGCGACCGAGGATCACAACACCCCGACCCTCGACATCGACAAGCCCATCGCGGACCCCGTCTCCCGCGTCCAGCTGGAGACACTGCGCAAGAACTGCGCCGACTTCGGGGTCCGGCTGCACCCGCTGGGCGACGTCGAGCAGGGCGTCGTCCACGTGGTGGGACCGCAGCTCGGTCTGACCCAGCCGGGCACCACCGTCGTCTGCGGTGACTCCCACACCTCCACGCACGGCGCCTTCGGCGCGCTGGCGTTCGGCATCGGCACCTCCCAGGTCGAGCACGTGCTCGCCACCCAGACCCTGCCGATGGCCCGCCCGAAGACCATGGCGATCACCATCGAGGGCGAACTGCCCGAGGGCGTCACGGCCAAGGACCTGATCCTGGCGATCATCGCGAGGATCGGCACCGGCGGCGGCCAGGGCTACATCCTGGAGTACCGCGGCTCCGCCATCGAGAAGCTCTCGATGGAGGCCCGCATGACCATCTGCAACATGTCGATCGAGGCCGGCGCCCGCGCGGGCATGATCGCCCCCGACGAGACCACCTTCGCCTACCTCCAGGGCCGCCCGCACGCCCCCGAGGGCGCCGACTGGGACGCCGCGGTCGCGTACTGGAAGACCCTGCGCACCGACGACGACGCCGTCTTCGACGCCGAGGTCGTCATCGACGCCGCCGAACTGTCCCCGTTCGTCACCTGGGGCACCAACCCCGGCCAGGGCGCGCCGCTTTCGGCCGACGTCCCCGACCCCGCTTCGTACGAAGACGCTTCGGAGCGCCTGGCCGCCGAAAAGGCCCTGGAATACATGGGGTTGGAGGCCGGACAGCCGCTGCGCTCCATCGGCGTGGACACCGTCTTCGTAGGCTCCTGCACCAACGGCCGCATCGAGGACCTGCGGGCCGCCGCCGGCATCGTGCGGGGCCGCAAAGTCGCCGACGGCGTACGGATGCTGGTCGTCCCCGGCTCCGCGCGCGTGGGTCTCCAGGCCGTCTCCGAGGGCCTGGACGTGGTCTTCAAGGAGGCCGGCGCCGAATGGCGGCACGCGGGCTGCTCGATGTGCCTGGGCATGAACCCCGACCAGCTCGCCCCCGGCGAGCGTTCCGCCTCCACCTCCAACCGCAACTTCGAGGGCAGGCAGGGCAAGGGCGGCCGCACCCACCTGGTCTCCCCGCAGGTCGCCGCGGCCACCGCGGTCCTCGGCCACCTGGCCTCCCCGGCCGACCTGTCCGACGCCGCCGCCCCCACGCCCGCTGGAGTCTGAGAGATCATGGAAGCCTTCACCACCCACACCGGCCGGGCCGTCCCGCTGCGCCGCAGCAACGTCGACACCGACCAGATCATCCCCGCCCACTGGCTCAAGAAGGTCACCCGCGACGGATTCGAGGACGGACTCTTCGAGGCCTGGCGCAAGGACCCCGACTTCGTGCTCAACCGCCCGGAGCGCGACGGCGCCACGGTCCTGGTCGCCGGCCCCGACTTCGGTACCGGCTCCTCCCGTGAGCACGCCGTCTGGGCGCTGCAGAACTACGGCTTCAAGACCGTGATCTCCTCCCGCTTCGCCGACATCTTCCGGGGTAACTCGCTGAAGAACGGCCTGCTCACGGTGGTCCTGGACCAGAAGGTCGTGGACGCCCTGTGGGAGCTCACGGAGAAGGACCCCCAGGCCGAGGTGACCGTCGACCTGGTCGCCCGCGAGGTGCGCGCCGAGGGGATCACCGCCTCCTTCGAGCTGGACGAGAACTCCCGCTGGCGGCTGCTGAACGGGCTGGACGACATCTCCATCACCCTCCAGAACGAGACCGACATCGCCGCGTACGAGGCGAAGCGCCCGGCCTTCAAGCCGCGCACCCTGCCGGTCTGATCCCCGGTCCCGGCCGATGACCGACCGCCGAGCCGGAAACCCCTCTCCGGCGCCTTGGCAAGTCGACTTTCGGCCACCGTACGACCCGGCTGTACCCCCGATCGAGGCGATCGGGGGTACAGCCTTTTTTGCGTCCGTGCCACCCGGCGCGCCGCCGTCGAGGCCCTCAACTTCCCACGTTAAACGGGTTGTTGCCGGGGTAGACGAGGCTCCGGAGCCTGCCCGGCGCAGTCGCCCGGATGGTCGCCGCAGGCGCCAGTTGCCCCCCAGCGCAGGCGACAACTCGCCCCAGATGGCACAATCTGTGCATGGACAACGACGGCCAACTCGAGCTCTATACGGCGGTCGCGGCCCAGCTCAAGGAAGCGCACGAGAGGGTGCGCGCACTGCAAGTCCCGGAGAGCGTACGGATGGCGCTGACCCGGAAGCTGCTGGTCATTACGGCCGCGGCCAAGCACGATCTCGCCGGTGCGACAAGGCGTCTGGAGCGGTTCATGGCAGACCTCGACCAGGGGCGAATCCCCGGCGAGGAAGGCTGAACAGCCCGAGGCCGTCGAGTCCGTTGCGGCACAAGGGTGATTAGCCCGTTTCGTGTTTGATTTGCGGTATATATCTGCCTAACGTGCGAAAACGCTTGAACACTTTCGTTCCGGCAAGGTCTCCGAAGGGGAAGACGTGAACAAGGCGCAGCTCGTAGAAGCGATTGCCGACAAGATGGGCGGCCGCCAGCAGGCCGCCGATGCGGTGGACGCGGTACTGGACGCCGTGGTCCGCGCGGTCGTCGCGGGAGACCGGGTCTCGGTCACCGGCTTCGGATCCTTCGAGAAGGTCGACCGTCCCGCCCGTTACGCGCGCAACCCGCAGACGGGTGAGCGGGTGCGGGTCAAGAAGACCTCCGTTCCCCGCTTCCGGGCCGGCCAGGGCTTCAAGGACCTGGTGAGCGGCTCGAAGAAGCTCCCGAAGCACGACATCGCGGTCAAGAAGGCGCCCAAGGGCAGCCTCTCCGGCCCGCCCGCCACCATTGCCAAGGCCGTCGGCAAGAAGGCCGCGGCGAAGAAGACCACCGCGGCCGCGAAGAAGACGGCCGCGAAGAAGGCCGCCCCGGCGGCCAAGAAGACCACGGCCAAGAAGGCCACCACGGCCAAGAAGGCCACGGCGGCCGCCAAGAAGACGACGGCCACGAAGGCCGCCGCCAAGAAGACCACCGCCAAGAAGGCGCCGGCGAAGAAGGCCGCGGCCAAGAAGGCCCCCGCCAAGAAGTCGACCGCCCGCAAGACCACCGCCAAGAAGACCGCCGCCCGCGGCAAGTAGCGGCGCAGGGGCACTCACGCGCCGGGCCGGACTCCCGAGGGAGCCCGGCCCGCGGTGTGTTCGGACTCCGCCGGCGCGGTCTCCGGGTCCCGTGCGCCGGGTGGACGGTCCTCCCGCCTGCTCAGAAGGTCTGCAGCGTCACCAGGGTGATCCGCAGGCCGTTCCCCTCGCCCTCGGTCTCGATCCGCACCCGTTGTCCCGGCCGCAGTAGCCGCAGACCGCCCGCGTCGAACGCCGGCGCGTCGAAGGACACCGGGGTGCCGTCGTCCAGCAGCACCTGTCCGCTGCGGCTTTCGGGGTCGTACGTGTATGCGGTCGCCTGCATGACGGCAGCCTACTGCCCCCGGGCCGGCAGCCGCGCCGCCACCGCGGCCGTCCGCGGCCCCACGCCGAGGGCCAGCGCCGCCCGCAGATCGTCCCCGGTGTCCACGTCCTGGCGCACGGATTCCACCGCGTCCAGGAACAGTTCCACCGCGCCGGACGCCCGGTGACGGGCCCGGGAATCGGTACCGAAGGAAGGGAGCAGTGGATGTCCGGGGGAGGCCGCCAGCAAAGTCGTGCCGACGGCCGCGGAATCCGCGAGAAATGCCCGCGGGAATTGTCCGGCCGCCGCCAGGACCCGGGCCAATTCCATGGGCCGCAACGCGGGAAGATCGGCGTTCAGGGCCGCCACCGGAGTCCGGGGGCGCGCGGCCCGCACCACCGCCGCTCCGTGCGCGACGGCGGCGTTCAGACCGGCCCGCGGATCGTCCGCGACGATCCGGGCGCCCAGCGCCGCCAGCTCCCGCGCGGCCTCGGTGTCGTCCGTGACGACCGCCACATCCGCGACCGCCGGGCAGGCCAGCGCGGCCGCCACGGTGTCCACGGCGAAGGCCAGGGCCAAGCCGGGACGCACCCCGTCGCCAGCGGTGTCCGACAGCCTGCTCTTGGCCCGGTTCAGGGGCTTCAGGGGAATGACCAAGGTCCACTGCACCGGCGTTCCGCCCCTCTCGTGTGGTCCTCATTGTCCCCCGGACCGTCCGGCTGACCGGGAAAGGAAGGGGCGGGGAGCCCCTTCCAAAGACGCTCCCCGTGACGTGCGGGCGTACGGTGTTCTCGACAGACAGGCGGCCTGGGGCGACACTTGTGCGGCCCCCCAGGCCCTAGAGGAAGGTGTCCGCGTGCCCCGCCGCAGAATCGGCTTTTGGTATCGCTTCGCAGCGGCGATCTGCAAACCGCCACTGGTGGTTCTGATGAAGCGGGACTGGCGCGGAATGGAGCACATTCCGGCCGACGGCGGATTTATCACCGTGGTGAACCACAATTCGCACGTCGACCCCTTCGCGTACGCCCACTATCAGTACAACACCGGGCGCGTTCCGCGATTCCTGGCGAAGAGCGGGCTTTTCAGGAAGGGATTGGTGGGCGCCACGATGCGCGGCAGCGGGCAGATCCCCGTCTACCGCGAGAGCACGGACGCGCTGAGCGCGTTCCGCGCCGCCATCGACGCCGTGGAGCGCGGCGAGTGCGTCGCCTTCTATCCCGAGGGCACTCTCACCCGCGACCCCGACGGCTGGCCGATGACGGGCAAGACCGGCGCCGCCCGGGTCGCCCTCCAGACCAAGTGCCCGGTGATTCCGGTCGCCCAGTGGGGCGCCAACGAACTGCTGCCGCCCTACGCCAAGAAGCCCGAGCTGCTGCCCCGCAAGACCCACCACGTGCTCGCCGGGCCGCCCGTGGACCTCTCCCGCTTCTACGACCAGGAGATGACTCCGGAGCTCCTCAAGGAGGCCACCGAGGTCATCATGGCGGCCATCACCCGCCAGCTGGAGCAGATCCGGGGGGAGAAGGCGCCCGCCGAGCCGTACGATCCCCGCCGGGAGCGGATCGAGCAGCGCCGCCGCACCGAGGTGCAGACACAGGGCAGGACCGTGCCGGCCGCGCAGCGCGGGCCGGACGTGCGGGAGTCCGTACAGGAAGAGGGGCAGGGCGCGTGAGCAAGCCGGTCAAGGCGGCCGTCTTCGGTACCGGATCGTGGGGCACCGCCTTCGGTATGGTCCTCGCCGACGCCGGTTGCGAGGTGACCCTGTGGGCCCGCCGCGCCAAACTCGCCGACGCGGTCAACTCCACCCGGACCAACCCCGACTACCTGCCCGGAGTCGAACTCCCGGAGAACCTGCGGGCCACGGCCGACGCCGCCGAGGCCGCCCGCGACGCCGACTTCACGGTGCTCGCCATCCCCTCGCAGACCATGCGGGCGAACCTCGCCGAATGGGCGCCGCTGCTCGCCCCCGACACCGTCCTCGTCTCCCTGATGAAGGGCGTCGAACTCGGCTCGGCCATGCGGATGAGCGAGGTGATCGAGGACGTCGGCAAGGTGGGCGCCGACCGCATCGCCGTCGTCACCGGGCCCAACCTGGCCCGGGAGATCGCCGCCCGCATGCCGGCCGCCGGCGTGGTCGCGTGCACCGACGAGGAGGTGGCCCGCCGGCTGCAGGCCGTCTGCCACACCCCGTACTTCCGGCCCTACACCAACACCGACGTGGTCGGCTGCGAACTCGGCGGCGCCGTCAAGAACGTGATCGGTCTGGCCGTCGGCATCGCGGACGGCATGGGGCTCGGCGACAACGCCAAGGGCTCGCTCATCACCCGCGGCCTGGCCGAGACCACCCGGCTCGGCATGGCCCTGGGCGCCGACCCGCTCACGTTCTCCGGACTCGCCGGCCTGGGCGACCTGGTGGCCACCTGCTCCTCGCCGCTGTCGCGCAACCACACCTTCGGTACCAACCTCGGCAAGGGCATGACCCTCCAGGAGACCATCGCGGTCACCAAGCAGACCGCCGAGGGCGTCAAGTCCTGCGAGTCGGTGCTGGATCTGGCCCGCCGGCACGGCGTCGACATGCCCATCACGGAGACCGTCGTCGGCATCGTGCACGAGGCCAAGCCGCCCGTGGTGGCCCTCAGGGAGCTGATGTCGCGCAGCGCCAAGCCCGAACGCCGCTGAAACCCGCCCCGTTCGGCCGTCCGCATCACGTTGCGCGACCGTCCGTGCGACGCTGAGCGACGGGCCCCGGGGCAGGCGCTGACGCCACGGATACCAGCGGGTACTCTCATCGCGATATGAGCAGCGAGAACCTCCCCCAGAGCCCCGAGCAGCCGTCCCGCAAGCCCCGCGTGGCCGTCGTGTGCGGCGGCCGCAGCTCCGAACACGGGATCTCCGTGGTCACCGCGGGCGCGGTGCTGAGTGCCATCGACCGGACCAAGTACGAGGTCCTGCCGATCGGCATCACCCGCGACGGCCGCTGGGCCCTGACCGCCGACGAGCCGGAGCGCATGGCCATCACCGAGGGCCGCACCCCGAGCGTCGAGGAGCTCGCCGACTCCGCCGAGGGCGGCGTGGTGCTGCCCGTCGACCCGTCCAACCGCGAAGTCGTCTACAGCGAGCCCGGTTCGGTGCCCAAGGTGCTCGGCGAGGTCGACGTGGTCTTCCCGGTGCTGCACGGCCCCTACGGCGAGGACGGCACCCTCCAGGGCCTCCTGGAGCTGTCCGGCGTGCCGTACGTGGGCTCGGGCGTGCTTGCCTCGGCCGTCGGCCAGGACAAGGAGTACATGAAGCGGGTGTTCACCTCCTTCGGGCTCAAGGTCGGCCCGTACGTGGTGATCCGGCCGCGCGAGTGGGCGCAGGATCCGTCCGCCGCCCGCAAGAGGATCGTCGACTTCGCCGGCGAGCACGGCTGGCCGCTGTTCGTGAAGCCCGCGCGCGCCGGTTCGTCGATCGGCATCACCAAGGTCGACGACCTGTCCGGCCTCGACGAGGCGATCGAGGAGGCGCAGCGGCACGACCCGAAGGTGCTCGTGGAGGCTGCGCTGCGCGGCCGCGAGATCGAGTGCGGGGTGCTGGAGTTCGAGGACGGCCCGCGGGCCTCCGTACCGGCCGAGATCCCGCCGCCCGAGGCGCACGCGTACTACGACTTCGAGGCCAAGTACATCGACTCCACGCCCGGCATCGTGCCCGCTCCGCTGACCGACGGGGAGACCGCCGAGGTGCAGCGGCTCGCGGTGGACGCGTTCGAGGCGGCCTCGTGCGAGGGCCTGGTCCGCGCGGACTTCTTCCTCACCGAGGACGGCGAGTTCGTGATCAACGAGATCAACACCATGCCCGGCTTCACGCCCATCTCGATGTACCCGCAGATGTGGCAGGCGAGCGGGATCAGCTACCCGGAACTGGTGGACCGGCTGATCCAGGCGGCACTGCGCCGCTCCACGGGCCTGCGCTGACCCCGTACGCCCAGGGGGCCCGGGACACCTTCCGGTGTCCCGGGCCCCCTGGGCGTGTGTCAGGCGCTCAGTCGGCGATCCCCTTGGGGATCGCCTTCTTCACGGCCGGGGCCAGATCGACCAGCGGCGCGACCCCGTGGTCCGTCCGCCCCGCGGGGATCGTCACCTCCACATAGGCCAGGCGCAGTGCGGTGGTGAAGCGGAACGAACCGTCCCCCTGCTTCTGCAGCAGCCAGTTCACATCGTTCACCTCGGCGCCGTCGGACTCCGGATCGTCCATCGCGGCGGGCCGCGGGACACCGCAGCGCAGTATGATCGCCGGGCTTCCCCAGCCCGCGGTCAGCGCGGAGGCGGGCCGGGGGTCCTCGCGGCTCAGTCCGTCCACTTTCCCAGGCAGTTCCCGGTCCAGATGGCGGCACAGTCCGGCCACCGACGGCCCGGGGGTGGGAACCGTCACGGAGGCGCTGTCGCCGCTCGGGGAACAGCCCGCGACGGTGATCAGCGCGGCGAGGACGGGCAGGCCGAGAAGCCGGTGACGGAGGAAGCTCACCGGCCAAGGGTAGACGGGGGCTACAGATGCACGACCGGGCAGGTCAGGGTTCGTGTGATGCCGTCCACCTGCTGGACCTTCGCGACCACCATGCGGCCCAGGTCGTCCACCGTGTCGGACTGGGCGCGCACGATGACGTCGTACGGCCCCGTCACGTCCTCGGCCTGGATCACTCCAGGGATCTTGCCGATCGTCTCTGCGACGGTCGACGCCTTGCCGACCTCCGTCTGGATCAGGATGTACGCCTGTACCACGGAACCTCCAGGGCGGCCACGAGGATCATCTGGGGGAAAAGGAACGCCACGGTATCGCGTCGTCACACGCCGTGGGGAGACCCGGGAGAGCCGTGACGTACGCGCCGGGGTGCAGGTAGGACAGAAGTTGACGGTCATCTCGACCGTAGCGAGGACCGCGTTGACGCGCGACCGGGAACGTAACCGGGAATATTCAGGGACAGAAGGGGCGAAAGGCCGATGAAGGGCACTGTTGGTGAGCTCGGGGAGTTCGGGCTCATCAGGGAGCTCACCTCCCGTCTCACCACCACCCCGGCGGTCCGGGTCGGTCCCGGCGACGACGCCGCGGTGGTCGCCGCCCCCGACCGCAGGGTCGTGGCGAGCACCGACATACTCCTCGAGGGACGGCACTTCCGCCGGGACTGGTCCACGGCGTACGACGTGGGCCGCAAGGCGGCCGCCCAGAACCTCGCGGACATCGCCGCCATGGGCGCCGTGCCGACCGCGCTGCTGCTCGGCCTGGTCGTCCCCACCGAGCTGCCGGTCACCTGGCCCACCGAGCTGATGGACGGCCTGCGCGACGAGTGCCAGGTCGCCGGGGCCGCCGTCGTCGGCGGCGACGTGGTGCGCGGCGACACGATCATGGTGTCGATCACCGCGCTCGGTGATCTGCGCAACCACGAGCCGGTCACACGCGCCGGCGCACAGCCCGGCGACCTGATCGCGGTGACCGGCTGGCTGGGCTGGTCCGCGGCCGGGTACGCGGTGCTCTCCCGGGGCTTCCGCTCGCCCCGCGCCTTCGTCGAGGCCCACCGCCGTCCCGAGCCGCCGTACCACGCGGGTCCCGCGGCCGCCGGGCTCGGCGCCACCGCGATGTGCGACGTCAGCGACGGACTGATCGCCGACCTCGGGCACATCGCCGAGGCCAGCAAGGTCCACATCGACATCCGCTCGGGAGCCATAGACATCCCCTCGCAGATGCACGACATCGGGCAGGCCGTCGGCGTCGACCCGTTGCAGTGGGTGCTGACCGGGGGAGAGGACCACGCGATCGTGGCGGCCTTCCCGCCGGACGTGAAGCTGCCGGCCCGCTGGAAGGTGATCGGCGACGTGCACAGCCCCTCGGCGCTGCCCCAGGTCACGGTCGACGGCGCGCCGTGGACCAGCAAGGGCGGCTGGGACCACTTCGGGGACATCGAGTCGTGACCGCCGCCCCTCCCCGGGTGTTGACCGTCGCGGGCTCCGACTCCGGCGGCGGCGCCGGTATCCAGGCCGACCTGAAGACGATGCTCGCCCTCGGCGTGCACGGCATGAGCGTGATCACCGCGGTGACCGCGCAGAACTCCCTCGGCGTGCAGGGGGCCTGGGAACTGCCCGTGGAAGCGGTCCGGGCCCAGTACCGCAGCGTCGTGGACGACATCGGCGTCCAGGCGGTGAAGACCGGGATGCTGGCCTCGGCGGAACTGGCCGGGGCGGTGGCCGAACTGATCGCCGGGACGGACGCGCCCGCGGTCGTCGACCCGGTCGGCGTCTCCAAGCACGGCGACCCGCTCCTCGCCGAGTCCGCGCTTCGGACCGTACGCGAAAGGCTGCTCCCGGTGGCGACCGTCGCCACGCCGAACCTCGACGAGGTGACCCAGCTCACCGGCATCCGGGTCCGGGCGGAGGAGCAGATGCGGGAGGCCGCGGCGGCGATGCTGGCGTTCGGGCCGGAGTGGGTGCTGATCAAGGGTGGCCACCTCGCCGGGCGGGAGGGCGGTGACCAGGCCGTGGACCTGCTCACCGACGGCGCCGAGGAGCACTGGCTGCGCGCCCCCCGGTACGACAACCGGCACACGCACGGCACCGGCTGCACCCTCGCCTCCGCGATCGCCTCGCACCTGGCGAAGGGGCGGTCGGTGCCGGAGGCCGTGACGGAGGCCAAGGCGTACGTCACCGGGGCGATCGCGGCGGGCTTCGCGCTCGGCGGGGGGATCGGGCCCGTGGACCACGGCTGGGCCCTGCGGAGGCCTGGGGCGGGGTAGTCGCACGGCCCGCGCACCGGCCGGCCCACACGGCTCCCGGTGTGCGGGCACGCGTGTGCGGGCACGGCAAAAAGCCGGTCCACCGAAGTGGACCGGCTCAGTGCAGCGAACCAGCAGTGGCCGCGCGCTTAGCTGTTGCTGTGCGTCAGCGCGAGACCTTGCCGGCCTTGATGCACGAGGTGCAGGCGTTCACGCGCTTCGGCGTCCCGCCGACCACGGTACGCACGCGCTGGATGTTCGGGTTCCAGCGACGGGGCGTACGGCGGTGCGAGTGCGAGATGTTGTTGCCGAAGCCCGGCCCCTTGCCGCAGACGTCGCAGTTGGCAGCCACGGGTCACTCCAAAGACTTCAGATGCACTTACGGATGATCCCGGCATGCCGGGATCAAGATCTCAGGCTCGGAGAGCACTTCTTGAAATCTGAGTGGCGTTGCCAGGGGGTAAGCCCGATCAGGATCGGGCAACCGGAGCAGCATACAACGGCTGCGTCCGTAAGGCGAAACTACCACGGCGGCTCCGCTGCCCCCGCGGGCCCTCTTCCGTCGGGCACCGCCCCTGGGTCTACGCTGCGTCCAGTCCAGCAGCTCAGGGAGGCGCAGGTGGCGCAGGTGGCGCAGACGTTCGACGCGCCGGCGGTGCGCACCTGGTGCGGACTGGCGCTGCGGGCCCTGGGACGCGCGCGCGAGGAGATCGACGCGATCAACGTCTACCCCGTGGCCGACGGGGACACCGGCACCAACCTGTATCTGACCGTGGAGTCCGCCGTCGCGGCGGTGGAGGCCGTGTTCGCCGCGCACGAGGTGGGCGACGGGACCGGTGTGGCCCTCCCCGGTCCCTCCCTGGCCGACGCCGCGCGGGCGATGGCGCACGGCGCGCTGATCGGGGCCCGCGGCAACTCCGGGACCATCCTCGCCCAGCTGCTGCGCGGCATGGCCCAGGTGTTCGCCGCCGACGGTGACCGAACCCACACCGACGGGCGCGAGCTCTGCCTGGCCCTGCGGCGCGCGGCGGACTCCGCCCGGCAGGCCGTGGCGCACCCGATGGAGGGCACGGTCCTGTCGGTGGCCTCGGCCGCCGCGGACGCGGCCACCGGGGCGGGCGGAGACTGCGGCGCCGTCGCCCTGGCCGCCTACGAGGGTGCCTGCGCGGCCCTCGCCGCGACCCCGGGCCAGCTGGCGGTCCTGGAGCGCGCCGGGGTGGTCGACGCGGGCGGGCGGGGACTCGTGGCGGTCCTCGCGGCCCTGGTGGAGACGTGCACGGGACGGGCGCCGGAGCAGGGTGCGTCCTCTTCGGCGGTGGCGGTGGCAGGTGACGGCGGCCCGACGGTGCCGCACGCGCGTGTGTGCTCCGCCGGGGACGACGGGCCCGGTGCCTGCGCGCCGCCCGCGAGCGGCCCCGCCTTCGAGGTGATCTACCTGCTGGACGCCGAGGACGCGGCCGTCGCCCGGCTGCGCGAGCGGCTCGACGGGCTCGGGGACTCCCTCGTCGTGGTCGGCGGCGACGGCCTGTGGAACGTGCACGTGCACGTCGACGACGCCGGCGCGGCCGTGGAGGCGGGCGTGGAGGCCGGGCGGCCGCACCGCATCCGGATCACGCACTTCGCCGCCGATGACGCGCACACCGGCGGGCCCGGGCGGCCGCCGCAGCGGGAGCGGGCCCAGCGTGCCGTGGTGGCCGTCGTACCCGGCGAGGGCCTGGCCGGGCTCTACACCGAGGCCGGGGCGACCGCGGTGCTCGCCAGGCCCGGGGAGCAGCTCGCCAGCGGGGAGCTCGTCGACGCCGTACGGCGGGCACACGCGCGCGAGGTGGTCCTGCTGCCCAACGACCCCGAGCTGCGCCACACCGCGTCCGCGGCGGCCGAGCAGGCCCGCGGGGACGGTGTCCGTGTGGCCCTGATCCCGACCCGCTCGGCGGTGCAGGGCATCGCCGCCCTCGCCGTGCACGAGCCGGGGCGCCGCTTCGACGAGGACGTCGTCGCCATGACCTCGGCGGCCGGTGCCACCCGGCACGCCGAGGTCATCGTCGCCGAACGCCAGTCGTGGACCACGGCCGGCATCTGCCAGGCCGGTGACGTCCTCGGTCTCATCGACGGGGACGTGGCCGTGATCGGCTCGGACGTCACGGCCACCGCCGAGACCGTCCTGGACCGCATGCTCGCAGCCGGCGGCGAACTGGTCACCCTCGTCCTCGGCGACGAGGCCCCCGACACGATCGCCACCCGTCTCCAGACCCGGGTCCGCGAGTCCTACCTCGCCGTCGACACGGTCATCTACGAGGGCGGCCGCCAGGGAGCGCTGCTGCTCATCGGCGTGGAGTGAGCCACACCTCCCCGGCCGGCCGCCGCCGGTCAGCCGCCCGGTCCCGTCTCCAGGGCGCGCGGGAGCCCTTCGGCTTCTGCGCGCCGGGAGTGCGTCCGGCCGTCCTCGGCGCGGGCTGGTAGGCCGTCGTCGCGGCAGGCACGCGTGTGGTGGCCTGGGCGGGGCGGCCTGGTGCCGTCGCGGGGCGTCCGGTGGTGGGTTCCGCTCCGGGGTCGCCGGTCGGTCGTCCGGTCCCGTCTCCAGGGCGCGCGGGAGTCCTTCGGCTTCTGCGCGCCGGGAGTGCGTCCGGCCGTCCTCGGCGCGGGCTGGTAGGCCGTCGCCGCGGCAGGCACGCGTGTGGTGGCCTGGGCGGGGCGGCCTGGTGCCGTCGCGGGGCGTCCGGTGGTCGGTTCCGCTCCGGGGTCGCCGGTCGGTCGTCCGGTCCCGTCTCCAGGGCGCGGGAGCCTTTCGGTTTCTGCGCGCCGGGAGTGCGTCGGGCCGTCCTCGGCGCGGGCTTGTGGGCCGTCGTCGCGGCACGCGCGTGCGTGGTGGCCTGGTGCCGTTGCCGGTCGTCCGGTGGTGAGTTCCGCTGCGGGGTCGCCGGTCAGTCGTCCGGTCCCTGCTCCAGCGCGCGCAGGAGTCTTTCGGCTCGCGCGCGCGGGGGCGGTGCCTCGGTGTCTCCCTCGTCGGCGTCCTCGTAGGCCGCCAGCACGGCACGTGCGTGCGCCGTGGCTTCGGCGGAGCGGCCCAGGTCGGCTGCCAGACGGCACGCGGCGAGTTCCGCCGCGGTGCGGTCGTGCAGGGCGGCCGGACCCAGGAGGGCGAAGGCGGCGATCGCCTGCTCCAGCCTGGACAGGGCCTCCTCGGCCACGGCCTCGTCCGCCGCGCCGTCCGCGAGCAGGTCGCCGAACTGCTGGTGGGTCTGACCGAGTTCCGCGACCAGCCGCTGTCGCGCCGCCGCGTCGTCCACCGCCTCCAGCGCCGACTCGCACTCCGTGACCGCGGCCCCCATCAGCTCCCGCGCCGCGTCCGGGCCTGCCTCGGTGCCCGATGCCAGCCACGCGCGTGCGCGCAGGGCACGGACCAGGCCGTGCACGTCGCCCAGGGACCGCCACAGGTCGCCCGCGCGCGTGTACGCACGCTCGGCCTCCTCGTGCAGCCCCGCGCGGCTCAGCGACTCGGCGGCCAGATGGGCGAGGGTCGCGTGGTCCTGCTGCTCGGGCCAGTGCCGAGCGATCTCGGCGGCCTGCAGCCGGCGTTCGGCCGCCGCACGGTGTTCCCCGAGCTCGCTCAGACAGTCGCCCAGCCACCACTGCGTCTGCACGACGGCCCCGTCGCCGTGCGTGTCCGCGGACAGGTCGGGCAGCGCGGACTCCAGCACCTCCGCGGCCTCCGCCCACCGCCCCAGCCGCAGCAGCAGACCGCCGAGCTGCTGCCGGGCCCAGGCCCCGAGCGCCGGTCCCTCGCCCGCCTCGTCGGCCCAGTGCGCGGCCTCCAGGGCGTGTTCCGCCGCCTCCTCGGTCCGGTCGAGACCGCCGAGCACCTCGGCGAGCTGAAGGTGCAGCTGTGCCCGGCCCGGGGCCTCCAGATACGTCCCGCCGTGCTCAAGGGCCGCCCGCAGCGCCCGCTCGGCGCCCTCCGGGTCGTCCAGATGGTGCGCGAGCGCCGCGAGCCGTGCCTCGTACTCCACCGCGAACCACGGAACACCCGCACCGGCGTACTCGGCCGCGGCCCGCTCGAACAGCTCCGCGGCGCCCCGCAGATCCCCGGCGCGCGCGGCGGTCTCGGCGAGCATCGCCCGCGCCTCGGCCGCCCGGGCCGCCAGCCGCACATCGTCCCCGGTGTGCCCCTCCACGAGGGCCAGGACCTCCTGCACGGCCTCCTCGGCGGCGGACAGCGCCCCCGGGTCCACGGGCCCCCCGGCCTCGTACACCGGCCGCATCAGGATCCGTGCCCGCCCCATCACCACGGATGCGGTCTGCCGAACGCCGGTGCCCTCCTGCGCGTACAGCGCGAGGACGCGCTCGTAGGGCTCGGCGACTGCGGCGAGCGCCCCGTCCACATCGCCGGTCAGCGCCCTCATGTACGCGGCACGCGAGCGTGCCGCCAGCGCCTCGCCCGGGTCGCCCGCCCGCGCGTACGACTCGGCGGCCCGCTCGAACAGCGCGGCACCCTCGGGGCCCCGGCTCATCGCCTCGTGCTCGGCGATCTCCGCCTGGTCGCGGGCCGCCAGCTCGACGCCCTCCGCGGCCCGCGCGACCGCCGCCCACGCCTCCGTGGCGTGCGGCCGCAGGGTGTCCGACAGCCGCCGCGCCTCGGCGATCAGCGCGGGCAGGCCTGCTTCTCCGGCCGCCGCTGCCGCAGTCGCCGCTTCAGCCGTCTCCACGGGGACCAGCGCGGCGGGAGCCGAAGCCGTGCCGGCGGGCCGCCGCGCCGTGCGCACGCCCAGCGGAAGCCGCTCCACCAGCGGGCGCCGCGTCATGCGCGCGCGTGCCCGCTCGCTCACCCGGGACGTGCCGTTGCGCTCGTCGAAGCGGACCGCCAGGGCCGCCGCCTCCGCGCGCGCGTGCGCGGCGAGTTCGCCGGCTGTCCAGGCCCGCCCCGCGGGACCGGGCACCGTCTGCCCGTCCCACCCCAGCTCGACCAGCCGCTCCATGAGCAGGGCCGTCACCGCCAGGAAGTCCAGCCTGCTGAGCGGGTTCCCGTCGTCCGCGAAGTACGCGGGCCGCTCGGCCAGCAGCTCCAGGGCCCGCGCCTCGTTGCCGGTCAGCGCGCAGAACGCCACATGGTCGGCGTAGGCGCCCCGCATGCTCTCCATCGGCCGCACCAGCCTCAGGCCCCGCAGATGGTGAGCGCGCGCCTCGTCGAGGCGGCCGAGCCGCAGCAGCGGCAGCAGCGAGGAGGCGAGGACACCGTGCGGCTCGTGGGCGCAGGAGAACTCGCCGTCCAGCACCGGCCGCCACAGCTCGACCGCCTCCGCGTCCCGGCCGCACTCGGCCTGCCACCGGCCCTGGTCGTGCAGCTCGCAGGCGTGGCAGTCGGCCATGCTGTCCCGGTCGGCGGCCAGCCACGCCGCGTACGCACGCTCCGCCCGCGCCAGGTCCCCGATGTGCCGGGCGACACTGAACTCGGCGCTGCGCACGGCACGTTCGGAGTGGCCGGCGAGCCGGTAGCGGTGCTCCATCTCGCCGAGCCACTTCTCGATCGCGGCCAGCGGGATGTGCGGCTGCCCCAGCATGCCCGCCGACATCCACTTGAAGACCCAGTGCAGCGAGTGGGTCTCGTACTCGTCGAAGTCCTCGGGGCGGTCGTCCCACATGCGCAGCAGCCGCGCGAACGGGACGAACATCTTGTCCTTCTCGGAGCTGTAGTTGTAGACCTTCAGCTGGTGTCCGAGCGCCTCGATCACGGCGAGCGGGATGTTCAGCCGCTCGGCCTCGGCGAGCAGCAGCTCCGCGCGCGCGTTGCGGGCCGGACCCTCGGGCCGCTCCCCGTTGGCGGCCAACTCGCGGCGCAGCGAGTCGAAGTCGGTGATCTCACTCATCGGTGGCCGTCCCCCGTCGCGTCGGTGTCGCTGTGCGTGGCCCACTCCAGCAGGCCGATGAACGCCCGGTTCAGCAGCGCCGAGTCCGCCGGCCGCAGCGGGCGCTGCGCCATCAGCAGCGCCTGCCCGTACAGCGACTCGGTCGCGGTGCCGATGAGTTCCGGGTCGCCGAGTGAACCGATGCGGCGGATCAGCGGGTTGAGGTGGTTGAGCACCAGACGCGCGCGTGGGGCGCCGCCGCGCAGCGAGCCGAGGATGCCCGCCCACAGGTCGTCGGCCTGCTCCTCGGCCTCGGCGCGGGCCTGCTCGTGCCGGGCCGACCGGTCGTCCAGGTGCAGCGCCGGAACGGACAGCGGGTGGAAGGCGCGCAGCACGACGTCGCAGCCCAGCGGGTCCAGCCGGGCCCGCGCGGCGGCCAGGAAGCCCGACAGGGCCAGTTCCTCGGCCGGGCCGACGGAGTCCAGGTGGGCGGTCACGGTGTCCGCGTCCAGCTCGGCGACCACCGTCCCCGGGCGCACCGACGGCAGCGCCTCGACCAGCTCGCTGTCGTAGGTGTAGCCGCCGTTGACGACGCCGACGCCCTGCGCGGAGGCGATCGGCGCGACCTGCCGGTACTCCTCGACCGTCCGCGTGAAGTGCACGACGGGGTGCCGTCGCGCGAACTCCTCCAGGGACAGCCGCCCGTCGGTCGTCTCGAAGGGCAGCCACGGCAGCATCGTGCGCAGCATCTCCGCGTCGTGCCGGGCCAGCGACTTGACCCCCAGGAAGTGCACCGACAGGAACGTTTCCAAGCGCTCCGGATCGCCGGCCGCGAGAGAGGTCAGCCAGGACCGTATCCGCTCCCCGAGCGCCTCGCGCACGGCGGCCAGCGTCTCGTCCTCGTACAGCGACTCCCGCGAGGCGGTGGGCCGCAGACTGTCCGTGTCGAGCACGCAGCGCACGAAGAACGCCCAGTCGGGCAGCAGCTGTTCGGCCCGCTCGGTCAGCAGCATGCCCTTCAGGTGCACGCGGTGACCCGCCCGCTGCGCCGGGCTGACCGCCGACGGCAGCACGTACGCCACCCCGCGGATCCCGGCCAGCGGCACGTCCAGGCCGATGGCGTCCAGCGGGGTGAACCCGAACACCTCGTGGCAGTGCCGGGCCAGGGCGACCCGGCGGGCCGCGGGGGAGGGGTACGCCCGGTCCCAGGGCGCCGGCAGGTCGGTGACCGCCTCCTCGCCCACCTGGACGTCGTAGGGCAGCAGCGACCCGAAGTCCCGTGCCAGCGCGAGCACACGCCGCTCGGTGAGCCACTCGCCCGCCCCGGCCCGGGCCTGGAGGTGCACGGTGGTGCCGGGTTCCGGGCGGGCGGAGTCCGGCAGGGTCCGCACGGTGTACGAGCCGTCGTCGCGCGCCGTCCACTCCACCGGAGGCGCCTCGGGCGTCCGGGCGCTGCGGCTGACCACCCGGATCCGCTCGGCCACCACGAAGCAGGCCAGCAGGCCGATGCCGAACTGGCCGAGGAAGTCCGAGCGCGCCTCCCGCAGGCCCTCGGCCCGCTTGGAGCTGCGGCCGATGGTGGCCAGCAGTTCGTGCACGTCGGACTCGGTGAGGCCGACGCCGGTGTCCTCCACCCGGAGGGTGCCGCCGTCCGCGAACAGCCGTACGCGCGCCGGGGCACCGGGCTCCTCCGCGCGCCGGGCGGTGATGGCGTCCACGGCGTTCTGGAGCAGTTCGCGCAGGTAGACCTTGGGGCTGGAGTACAGGTGGTGCGAGAGCAGGTCCACCAGTCCCCGCAGATCGACCTGGAACATATGGGCCGGGCGGGGCTCGCCGGACGACTGTGATGAGTGGGATGCCTGTGCTGACTGTGAGGTCTGGAAGTCCATCGTCGCAGCGCCGGTGGGGGGATCTCGGGTCGGCGCGGGGTAGGGCGGCACCTGTGAGGCGGCAGCCGCGGGGATGGCCGGAGCGCGTCATCCTAGGCCCTGCACGGACCGGCTGACCAGGGGTTTCCCCGGAGGTTTACGGCATTGTCGGTGCCGTGGTGTGCAATGGATCTCGTGCCCGCACTGCAAGAACCACTGAAACAGCCACTGAAGTCAGTGCTCGGCCCCGCCACCGCGAAGGTGATGGCCGAGCACCTCGGCCTGCACACCGTCGGCGACCTCCTGCACCACTACCCGCGCCGGTACGAGGAGCGCGGCCAGCTCACCCACCTCGCCGACCTGCCCATGGACGAGCACGTCACGGTGGTCGCCCAGGTCGCCGACGCCCGCCTGCACACCTTCGCCTCCTCCCGCGCGCCCCGCGGCAAGGGCCAGCGCCTGGAGGTGACGATCACGGACGGCAGCGGCCGGCTCCAACTGGTCTTCTTCGGCAACGGCGTGCACAAGCCCCACAAGGAACTCCTGCCGGGCACCCGCGCGATGTTCGCGGGCAAGGTCTCGGTCTTCAACCGCCGATTGCAACTGGCCCACCCGGCGTACGAGTTGCTGAAGGGGGAGGACGGGGAGGCGGTCGAGAGCTGGGCCGGCGCGCTGATCCCGCTGTACTCGGCCACCGCCAAGCTGGAGTCCTGGAAGATCGGCAAGGCGGTACAGACCGTCCTGCCCAGCGCCCAGGAGGCGCTCGACCCGCTGCCCGAGTCGCTGCGCGCGGGCCGCGGCCTGGTCACCCTTCCCGAGGCCCTGCTCAAGGTCCACCGCCCGCACACCAAGGCGGACATCGCCGACGCCCACGCCCGGTTGAAGTGGGACGAGGCCTTCGTCCTCCAGGTCGCCCTCGCCCGCCGACGCCACGCGGACACCCAGCTCCCCGCCGTCGCCCGCGTACCCGGCCCGGACGGCCTCCTCGAGGCCTTCGACGACCGCCTCCCCTTCACCCTCACCGACGGTCAGCGGAAGGTCTCCCGCGAGATCTTCGCCGACCTGGCCACCGAGCACCCGATGCACCGTCTGCTCCAGGGAGAGGTCGGCAGCGGCAAGACACTCGTCGCCCTGCGCGCCATGCTCGCCGTCGTCGACGCGGGCGGGCAGGCCGCGATGCTCGCGCCCACCGAAGTGCTGGCCCAGCAGCACCACCGGTCGGTCACCGAGATGATGGGGGAGCTCGCCGAGTCGGGCATGCTGGGCGGCGCCGAGCACGCCACCAAGGTGGTGCTGCTCACCGGGTCCATGGGCGCCGCGGCCCGCCGGCAGGCCCTGCTCGACCTGGCCACCGGCGAGGCGGGCATCGTCATCGGCACGCACGCGCTGATCGAGGACAAGGTCCTGTTCGACGACCTGGGACTGGTCGTGGTGGACGAGCAGCACCGGTTCGGCGTCGAACAGCGCGACGCCCTGCGCGGAAAGGGCAAGCAGCCCCCGCACCTGCTGGTCATGACCGCCACGCCCATTCCGCGCACGGTCGCGATGACGGTCTTCGGCGACCTGGAGACCTCCGTCCTCGACCAGCTCCCGGCGGGGCGCTCGCCCATCGCCAGCCATGTCGTCCCGGCCGCCGACAAACCGCACTTCCTGGCCCGGGCCTGGGAGCGGGTGCGCGAGGAGGTGGCGAAGGGCCACCAGGCGTACGTGGTCTGCCCGCGCATCGGGGACGAGGAGGACGATCCGAAGAAGGCCGCCGCGAAGAAGTCCGCCGAGGACGAGGCGGAGAAGCGCCCGCCGCTCGCCGTGATGGACATCGCCGACCAGCTCGCCAGGGGCCCGCTGCACGGCCTGAAGGTCGAGGTGCTGCACGGCCGCATGCAGCCCGACGACAAGGACGCGGTCATGCGCCGCTTCGCCGCCGGCGAGACCGACGTCCTGGTCGCCACCACGGTCATCGAGGTCGGTGTGAACGTACCGAACGCCACGGTGATGGTGATCATGGACGCCGACCGCTTCGGCGTCTCCCAGCTGCACCAGCTGCGCGGCCGCGTCGGCCGCGGCTCGGCGCCCGGCCTGTGCCTGCTGGTCACCGGGATGCCGGAGGCGAGCGCCGCCCGGCAGCGGCTGAACGCGGTGGCCTCCACCCTCGACGGCTTCGAGCTCTCCCGCATCGACCTCGAACAGCGCCGCGAGGGCGACGTCCTCGGCCAGGCCCAGTCCGGTGCCCGTTCCAGCCTGCGGGTGCTCGCCGTCATCGAGGACGAGGAGATCATCGCCGAGGCCCGCGAGGAGGCCGCCGCGGTGGTGGCCGCCGACCCCGAGCTGGAACGCCTGCCCGGGCTGCGCACGGCGCTGGACGCGTTGCTCGACGAGGAGCGGGAGCAATACCTGGAGAAGGGCTGACAGACTGGGACCGGCCCGCACCCGAGCCGCCACCGCCACGGCCGCCACCGACCAGGCCGTTCCCGACAAGCAAGGACCAGACATGACCCGCGTGATCGCCGGCCGGGCCGGCGGACGCCGTCTCGCCGTACCGCCGGGCAGCGGAACCCGCCCCACCTCGGACCGGGCGCGCGAAGGCCTGTTCTCCACCTGGCAGTCCCTGCTCGGCGGCCCGCTGGACGGCGAGCGCGTCCTGGACCTGTACGCCGGCTCGGGCGCCGTCGGCCTGGAGGCGCTGTCGCGGGGCGCCGGGCACACCCTGCTCGTGGAGGCCGACCAGCGAGCGGTCCGCACCGTCCGGGAGAACGTGAAGGCGCTCGGCCTCCCCGGCGCCGACGTACGGGCGGGCAAAGCGGAGCAGATCGTCCACACGTCGCCCCCGGTGAAGCCGTACGACCTCGTCTTCCTCGACCCGCCGTACGCGGTCTCCGACGACGATCTCCGCGAGATCCTGCTCACACTCCGCACCCAGGGGTGGCTCGCGGCCGACGCCCTCGTCACCGTGGAGCGCAGCACCAGGGGCGGGGAATTCACGTGGCCGCCGGGATTCGAAGCGATCCGGGCCCGTCGCTACGGCGAAGGGACGTTTTGGTACGGTCGCGCCGCCTCTACGTGCGAAGACGCACGATGACCGAACCGGAGAGCGAGGGATTTCAAGTGCGCCGCGCCGTCTGCCCCGGGTCGTTCGACCCCGTCACCAACGGACACCTGGACATCATCGCCCGCGCCTCCCGTCTCTACGACGAGGTCTACGTCGCGGTGATGATCAACCAGTCGAAGAAGGGCCTGTTCGAGATCGACGAGCGGATCGACCTCATCCGGCAGGTCACCGCCGAGTACGGCAACGTCCGCGTCGAGGCCTTCCACGGCCTCCTCGTCGACTTCTGCAAGCAGCGCGACATCCCGGCCATCGTCAAGGGCCTGCGCGCCGTCAGCGACTTCGACTACGAACTGCAGATGGCCCAGATGAACAACGGCCTCTCCGGGGTCGAGACGCTGTTCGTGCCCACCAACCCCACCTACAGCTTCCTGTCGTCCTCCCTGGTCAAGGAGGTCGCGGCCTGGGGCGGCGACGTCTCCCACCTGGTGCCGCCGCAGGTCCTCGAAGCCCTCGCCGGGCGGCTGAAGAAGGACTGAGGCTGCTGACGGCCCGTCACCCGGTGTCCGGCGATCACCTCATGGACGTACAGTCGTTCCGTCCGTCTCCGACACATCGGTAGTCCAACACACCTGTAGAGAGTGGCGAGCACACGGTGGACGTGCAGAAGAAGCTCGACGAGATCGTGTCCACGGTCTCCAGCGCCCGGTCCATGCCCATGTCGGCGTCGTGCGTGATCAACCGCGCCGACCTGCTCGCACTGCTCGACGAGGTGCGCCAGGCCCTGCCCGGCTCCCTCGCCCAGGCTCAGGAGCTGATCGGCGACCGCGACCAGATGGTGCAGGAGGCCCGGCACGAGGCCGAGCGGATCATCGAGACGGCGCACGCCGAGCGCGGCTCGCTGATCTCCGGCACCGAGGTCGCCCGTCGCTCCCAGACCGAGGCCGACCGGATCCTCGGCGAGGCCCGGCAGGAGGCCGAGGAGGTCCGCGCCGAGGCCGACGAATACGTCGACTCCAAGCTCGCCAACTTCGAGGTCGTCCTCACCAAGACCCTCGGCTCGGTCGGCCGCGGCCGCGAGAAGCTGCTCGGCACCGGCCCCGGCCTCGACGAGGACGGCTACGAGGACGAGGACGCCCCCGAGCGCAGCCACGACCCCGAGACCCTGCGCCGCAACGCCGACGCGTACGTCGACGCCAAGCTCGGCGCCTTCGAGGCGGTCCTCGCCAAGACCCTGGAGGCCGTCGGCCGCGGCCGCCAGAAGCTGCACGGCCGCATCGCCACCGACGACCTCGGCGCCCTCGCCGACGACACCACCACCGTCCAGCACTCGAGCGACGCCGACTACCTCGCCGACCTCGCGGCCCTGGCCGACGCCCCGCTCACCCCGGCGGCACCGGCGGCCGCGCCGGCCGAGCAGCCCGCCCCGCCGCAGTACGAGCCGCAGCCGGCCTACGGCTACCAGCAGCCCGGGCAGACCGATCCGTACGGCGGCTACCAGCAGGGCTACGGCCAGCAGGACCAGTACGGCTACCAGCAGCCCGACCCGTACGCCGCCACCGCGGACGCCACCGGCTACGCCCAGGCGCAGGGCGCCTCCTTCCAGGCCTACGACGCCCAGCCGGGCGCCTACGACCCGAACCAGGCCCAGCAGGACCCGCACGGCTACGCACAGCCGCAGGCCCACGCCCTCGACGAGACCAGCCTCTTCGACACCGGCATGATCAGCGCCGAGCAGCTGCGCGCCTACGAACAGGGCCGAGGACTCTAGGCAGGCCGCCGATTGGGCCGAGAGCGAAAGGTCAAGTATCCTGGTCCTTCGGTCGCGCATACGTCCGCGATCCGCGCTGCCCGGAACATCACCGGGTAAGCGTCCCCCCGAGTTTGGAAACCGAAAGCAGGAATGGCTCAGAACGCCCGCCTCGACCACCGCAACCCTCTCGTGTTCGACACGCATGAGCTGGGGCGGCGGCCCGGCGCGCTGCAGCGCCTGACCCGCACGGTCCCCGCCCCCAGGGACCTCGGTCTCCAGGGCGTCGTCGGAGTGCCGGAAGGCGCCCCGGTGGAGCTCGAACTCCGGCTCGAGTCGGTCATGGAAGGGGTGCTCGTCACAGGCACCGCCCGTGCACAGGCCGAGGGGGAGTGCGTAAGGTGTCTGGAGTCGCTCGAGTTCGATCTCGAAGCGGACTTCCAGGAGCTGTTCTCGTACCCTGACGCCGACGAGCGGGGCCGCGTGTCCGCGGAGCCCGACGCCGACGCCGAGGACGACGAGGACAGGCTCTTCCTCGAGGACGGACTCTTCGGCCTCGAACCTCTGCTGCGCGATGCGGTGGTGCTCGCACTGCCGATGCAGCCGGTGTGCCAGGAAGACTGCCCTGGGCTGTGCTCCGAGTGCGGTGCGCGGCTCCTGGACGACCCGGACCACCACCATGACGCCGTCGACATCCGTTGGGCGGCTTTGCAGGGACTCGCCGGCACCATGAAGGACGGCGAGAAGGACGAGATGAGCGGCGGCGCGCCTCGATCGGCACGCCCCGACGAGAAGCAGGAGAAGTAGCCGTGGCTGTTCCGAAGCGGAAGATGTCGCGCAGCAACACGCGCCACCGCCGGTCGCAGTGGAAGGCTGCGGTCCCCACCCTGGTTGCGTGCGAGCGCTGCCACGAGCCCAAGCAGCAGCACATCGCGTGCCCGTCGTGCGGCACCTACAACAAGCGCCAGGTCCTCGAGGTCTGAGCGGCTGGTGAGAGGCACTGTGTCCACTGCCAAGAAGGCGGAAGGCGCCGAAGCGGGCAACCACCGCCGCCACGGAGCCGCTCCGTCGGACAACACGGCCTCGTCCCACACGCTTCTGGAAGGGCGGCTCGGCTACACGCTCGAGTCCGCCCTTCTGGTGCGCGCGCTGACCCACCGTTCCTACGCATACGAGAACGGCGGTCTGCCGACGAACGAGCGGCTGGAGTTCCTCGGTGACTCCGTCCTCGGCCTGGTCGTCACGGACACGCTGTACCGCACCCACCCCGACCTGCCCGAAGGCCAACTGGCCAAGCTGCGGGCCGCGGTGGTCAACTCGCGTGCGCTGGCGGAGGTCGGGCGCGGCCTCGACCTGGGCGCCTTCATCCGGCTCGGCCGCGGTGAAGAGGGCACGGGCGGCCGGGACAAGGCGTCCATCCTCGCTGACACCCTGGAAGCGGTGATCGGCGCGGTCTACCTCGACCAGGGCCTCGACGCGGCCTCCGAACTGGTGCACCGCCTGTTCGACCCGCTGATCGAGAAGTCCTCCAACCTCGGAGCCGGCCTGGACTGGAAGACCAGCCTCCAGGAGCTCACCGCGACCGAGGGGCTCGGCGTGCCCGAGTACCTGGTCACGGAGACCGGCCCCGACCATGAGAAGACCTTCACTGCTGCCGCCCGCGTCGGAGGCGTCTCGTACGGCACCGGCACCGGCCGCAGCAAGAAGGAGGCGGAGCAGCAGGCCGCGGAGTCCGCGTGGCGGGCCATCCGGGCCGCGGCGGACGAGCGCGCCAAGACGGTGGGATCCACCGACGGCGCCGGTGACGCGCCTGCCCCCGCCTGAGAACCGGAAAACCGAGCGCGGCCGTCCGGCGGTACTCCGCCTGCGGGCCGCGCCCAGCAGAACGCGACCGAGCGCCCGTCCCCGCCCCGGGGCGGGCGCTCGGCCCGTGACGGCCACAGCGGCCGTGACGTGTGAACGGGGGAGTCATGCCCGAGCTGCCCGAGGTCGAGGTCGTACGACGCGGACTGGAACGGTGGGTCGCGCACCGCAGCGTCGCCGACGTCGAGGTGCTGCACCCGCGTGCCGTACGCCGTCACCCGGCCGGGGCCGAGGACTTCGCGCACCGCGTCCAGGGTCACCGGCTCGGCCTGCCCGGCCGTCGCGGAAAGTACCTGTGGCTGCCCCTGGAGGACAGCGGCCAGGCGGTCCTGGCCCACCTGGGCATGAGCGGCCAGCTACTGGTCCAGCCGGTCGGCGCGCCCACCGAGAAGCACCTGCGCATCCGCGTCCGCTTCGCCGACACGCTGACACCGGCCGCTTCCACGGCGGACGCGACCGAACTCCGCTTCGTCGACCAGCGCACCTTCGGCGGCCTGTCGCTGCACGACACCACTCCCGACGGGCTGCCCGACGTCATCGCGCACATCGCCCGCGACCCCCTCGACCCGCTGTTCGACGACGAGGCCTTCCACCAGGCCCTGCGCCGCAAGCGGACCACCATCAAACGGGCCCTGCTCGACCAGTCCCTGATCAGCGGCGTCGGCAACATCTACGCGGACGAGGCCCTGTGGCGCTCCCGCGTCCACTACGAACGCCCCACCGCGACCTTCACCCGCCCCGGCACGGCCGAACTCCTCACCCACGTCCGGGAGGTGATGAACGAGGCCCTCGCCGTCGGCGGCACCAGCTTCGACAGCCTCTACGTCAACGTCAACGGGGAGTCCGGCTACTTCGACCGCTCCCTGGACGCCTACGGCCGCGAGGGCCTGCCCTGCCGCCGCTGCGCCACACTGCTGCGCCGCCGCCCGTGGATGAACCGCTCCAGCTACTACTGCCCGAAGTGTCAGCGGGCGCCGCGCGCGGTGTCGTAACGCTCGCGTGCCGCCAGGACGTCGTCCATGCGGCCCTCCACGCAGTGGATCAGGGCCAGCAGGCGTTCGGCGACCTCGCGGCCCAGCGCCGTGAGTTCGTAGTCCACCCGCGGCGGATTGGTCGGCTGGGCCTCCCGGTGCACCAGGCCGTCCCGCTCCAGCGCCTGGAGTGTCTGGGACAGCATCTTCTCGCTCACGCCGTCGACCCGGCGGCGCAGCTCGTTGAAGCGGAGCGAGCCCTCGTACAGGGCGCCCAGCGCCAGCCCGCCCCAGCGCCCCGTGACATGCTCCAGCGTCCCGCGCGAGGGACAGGCCCTGGCGAACACGCTGTATGGGAGGTCCTGGGTCTGCGGGGTGCTCATGTCCTCCAGCGTACTGGCGCACAGCGCTGACCGTCGGGCGGCGCTAACCACGAGTCAGTGCCACCTCAGGGCACAGCCGAAGGGTGTGCCGGCCGTACCGCTGTTCCAGTTGTGCTCATGTCAGGCGCAATCGCGCACATGCCGACACCCGACCCGCGGTCACCACGCCGCGCCGCGCAGCCCGTCTCCACCGACCGTGTCTTACGGTCGCTCGTCGACATCGCCACAGGAGCGGTACTGCTTGTCGTCGTCCTGTGTCTGGGCATCGCCGCGGTCGTCACCACCGACGGCGGCATGCCCTGGAAAGCGCTGGCGGCGATGCTACTGGTGACTCCGCTGCTGTTCGCCCTCACCTTGCGGCCCGCGGTCTTCGCCAACGACCACCGGCTGCGCATCCGCAACCCGTTCCGCACCATCACACTGCCCTGGGGTGCCGTCTCCGGTCTGCGGTCCGGCCACTCCAATGAAGCCTTCGACCAGATCGGCACCAAGTACCAGTTGTGGGCCATCCCGCTCTCCACGCGCCGCCTCAAGCGAGCCGGCCGCGCGCAGATCAGGATGTCCCACGCCTTGCAGAGTCCGGGTGGCCCCGGACTGGACCGCCGCCTCTACGACCTGGGACGGCCCGACCGGCCGAGCACGGAGCTGGAACGCCTGCAGCCGCAACCCGACAGGACCATGGACAGCCTGCGTGCGCTCCAGGAGGCAGGTGCCATGACCAAGGAGGGCCAGGGTCAGCCCGAGGTGCGCTGGGCGTACGAGATCCTCGCCCCGGCGGCGGCCGGCCTGGTGCTGCTGGTGGTACTGCTCGCCGTGGCCTGACCGCACGCGAAGACATGTGGCCCATGGGCGGCCGGCACGAGTGTCAGCAATCGAACTGTCCCCGACCCACCACTTCCCCGGCTCCCAGAGGTCAGTACCCGAAGTCCTGCGTCCACCACGGACCGCCGGAGCCGAAGTGCACGCCGACGCCCAGGGTCTTGAAGTCGCAGTTCAGTATGTTGGCGCGGTGGCCCGGGCTGTTCATCCAGGCGTCCATCACCGCCGCCGCGTCGGCCTGCCCGCGGGCTATGTTCTCGCCGCCGAGGCTGGTGATGCCGAGCTTCGCCGCCCGGTCCCACGGCGAGGCGCCGCTGGGGTCGGTGTGGTCGAAGAAGTTCTCCGCGGCCATGGCCTCGCTGAAGTCCTGCGCGAGGCCGGCGAGCGCGCTGCTCGCCGTCAGCGCGCTGCACCCGACCTTTGCCCGCTCCTCGTTGACGAGCCTGAGCACCTCGGCCTCGACGGCCGCCTGCGTGGGGGCGGCGGTCGGGGCCTCGGTCTTCGCCGGGGCGGCCTGGGATGCGGTCTCGGCGGGCGCGGTCTCCGGCTTCTCCGGGGCGGTGGTCGGCTTCGCCTCCGGTTCCTTGGTGGGCGTGGCCGACGCCTCCGCGTCCGGCTTCGAGGCCGGAGCCGACTCGGAGGCGGACCGCTGCGACGGCACAGGCCGGTCCGCGCCGCGGCTCGTCGTGGAGCCGCCGGCCTGGCCGCCCGCGTCGGCGCTGCCGGAGGTGCCGCCCAGCGGGGCCTCGCTGTTCGTCGGCGAGCCCGCGGCCTGCACCTTGTCGGCGCCGCCGCCCGGGCCGCCGAGCTTGTAGTTCTCCAGACCGGGCACCGCGCCGGTGGCGACCGCGACGGTGCCGAGGGCGACCGCGGCGGAGACCCCGAGCAGCCCCGTGCGGACCGGCGTCGCGGCCTTCTTCTTCCGGCGGTGCCCCCGCTCCCGCGGCCCGTCCGCCGGGCTGAAGCCGTCGGCCGGGAAGATCACGGTGGTGTTGGCGTGGGCGGAGCCGTCGTCCGTGTCGAAGAGGTACTCCGGAGCCGTGGCGGGCGCGTCGCCGTACAGGTCCGGGTTCAGATAGGGCGCGATGCCCAGGCGGCCGTCGTCGTCCTGCGGGCGGCTGTCCCACGGATCGCGGTCGGGCTCGTACTCGTACGAGCCGTGCGTCCGACTGTCCCCCGTGGCGCGGCCCGTGGCGGCGCGGCCGGCGTCCCAGCGTCGGTGGCGTCCCATGTGCTGGCCTTCCTCGTCTCTCTCGGTCGACGCGCGCCCTGAGCCGACGCGGTCAACCCAACTCACACGATCGAGTGAGTTTCAGATGAGATTCATTGGATCGGGACGGTACCGCATGGCGCGAGGGGCGGAGGTGCCCCGAGAGACATTGGCCGGTTAGGTTGCACCCATGAGCGAGGATGTTCGACTGGTCGCCTGGGTCCGCGGGCACGTCCAGGGAGTGGGTTTCCGCTGGTTCACGCGGGCCAGGGCGCTGGAGATCGGGGACCTGCGTGGTTTCGCCCTCAACCTGGGGGACGGGCGCGTGCAAGTGGTCGCCGAGGGGGCCCGCGAGGGGTGCCAGAAGCTCCTGGACTGGTTGCAGGGCGGCGACACGCCCGGACGCGTCGACGGTGTCACCGAGATGTGGGACACACCTCGCGGCGGCTACGACGGGTTCGCGATCCGCTGACCGTGTGGCGCGGTGGGGCCCCGACGGCCGCGGCGGCATCTGCCACCGGCACCTGCCCGGAGGGAAAAGGAGCAGGTGGTTGCCAAGAAACGCGCGGCATGGCAGGCTCCGCACAGCAGGATGATCCGCACGCCCCGAAGGGCCCGCAGGAGTCGCAGCGCCACCTGATTTCCGGTCGCGCGCCCCCGGGACACCCATGGATACGGGGCGTGATCGTGTTGACCGTCAAACTTTTTGGTGAGACGCTGAAAGCCCGCGCACCTCAGCTGTTTGGCATGGATGAACGGCACCACGACTCAGGCAGTGCCAAGCACCACGGGTGCGAATCCCTCACGACCCACACCGCTTCGGTCGGTCACTCAGTGTGGAGGACCATCCATCATGGCAAAGGCGCTTCTCGGTTACGTCGGCGGCTCCGACCCTCGACTCCTCGCCGAGATGCGACGGCTCCAGCAGCGCGTCCAGGACCTGGAATCCGAGCTTGTGCGAATCCAGGCCGAGAACGACGCCCTGACGGCTGCCGCTTCTCACGACAGGATCATGGAGCGCGTCGACGCACACCAGGCGGAGCCTGCGCTCACCTGATCACTGCATCGCACAACGACACAGGGTTGGACTGTCGTCAACCGCTCAGTTGCCAGAGTTGCAAGGGACGCTTCGGCGTCCCTTCCTTCTTTTCCCCGCCCTTCCCCGCCCTGCTTGGCCCTGCTTGCCCCGCCTTCGTTGCCCCCGCGCATCCTTTCACCGTCTTTAACATTTGGTGTGCCCTGCATATTCAGAGGCGAAACCGCGCGGTTGCGGGGGTTAGTGAAGTGGGGTAGGGGCTGCCGGTAAAGTCCGGCTGCGTGCACCTCAAGGCCCTGACCCTCCGCGGGTTCAAGTCGTTCGCCTCGGCGACCACGCTCCGGTTCGAACCGGGGATCACGTGCGTCGTCGGTCCGAACGGCTCGGGCAAGTCCAACGTCGTGGACGCGCTCAGCTGGGTCATGGGCGAGCAGGGGGCCAAGTCGCTGCGCGGCGGCAAGATGGAGGACGTCATCTTCGCCGGCACCACCGGGCGCCCGCCGCTCGGCCGCGCCGAGGTGTCCCTGACCATCGACAACTCCGACGGGGCCCTGCCCATCGAGTACGCCGAGGTCACCATCACGCGGATCATGTTCCGCAACGGTGGCAGCGAGTACCAGATCAACGGCGACACCTGCCGGCTGCTCGACATCCAGGAACTGCTGTCCGACTCCGGCATCGGCCGCGAGATGCACGTCATCGTCGGCCAGGGCCAGCTCGACTCCGTCCTGCACGCCGACCCCATGGGCCGCCGCGCCTTCATCGAGGAGGCCGCGGGCGTCCTCAAGCACCGCAAGCGCAAGGAGAAGGCGCTCAGGAAGCTGGACGCCATGCGGGCCAACCTCGCGCGCGTGCAGGACCTCACCGACGAACTGCGCCGCCAGCTCAAGCCGCTCGGCCGGCAGGCGGCGGTCGCGCGCAGGGCCGCGGTCATCCAGGCCGACCTGAGGGACGCGCGCCTGCGGCTCCTGGCCGACGACCTCGTCGGCCTGCGCGAGGCGCTGAGGACCGAGGTCGCCGACGAGGCGGCCCTGAAGGAACGCAAGGAAGCCGCCGAGCAGGAGCTGAAGAAGGCCCTCCAGCGCGAGGCCCTCCTCGAGGACGAGGTGCGCCGGCTCGTCCCGCGCCTCCAGCGCGCCCAGCAGACCTGGTACGAACTGTCCCAGCTCGCCGAACGCGTACGCGGCACGATCTCGCTCGCCGACGCGCGCGTGCACAGCGCCACCTCCGCGCCCGCCGAGGAGCGGCGCGGCCGCGAACCCGAGGAACTGGAACGCGAGGCCGAGCGCGTCCGCGAGCAGGAGGCAGGGCTCGAGGCGGCCCTGGAGGCGGCCCAGCGAGCCCTGGACGACACCGTCGCCCACCGCGCCGAGCTGGAGCGGGAACTGGCCGTCGAGGAGCGGCGCCTGAAGGACGCGGCCCGCGCCATCGCCGACCGTCGCGAGGGCCTGGCCCGGCTCGCCGGCCAGGTGAACGCGGCCCGTTCGCGCGCCGCCTCCGCCCAGGCCGAGATCGAGCGGCTGGCCGCCGCCAGGGACGAGGCCCAGGAACGTGCCGTCCACGCCCAGGAGGAGTACGAGGCACTCAAGGCCGAGGTCGACGGCCTCGACGCGGGCGACGAGGAACTGGCCGGGCGGCACGAGGCGGCGAGGACGGCGCTGGCCGACGCGGAGGCCGCCCTCACCGCGGCCCGCGAGGCGGTCACCGCGGCCGAACGCAAGCGGGCGGCGACCCAGGCCCGGCACGACGCCCTCGCCCTGGGCCTGCGCCGCAAGGACGGCACCGGCGCACTGCTCGGCGCGAAGGACCGCCTCACCGGCCTGCTGGGCCCCGCCGCCGCACTCCTGACGGTCACCCCCGGCTACGAGACCCCCCTGGCCGCCGCCTTCGGCGCCGCCGCCGACGCCCTGGCCGTGACCAGCCCCACCGCGGCGGCCGACGCCCTGCGCCTGCTGCGCAAACAGGACGCGGGCCGGGCCGCGCTGCTCCTCGCCGGCCCCTCACCGGAGACCACCGCGGCCCCGCCCGGCCCGGCACCGGACCACCCCTTCGCCGCCGAGTTCGTACGCGGTCCCGCCGAGCTGATGCCCGCCGTGCGGTGGCTGCTGCGGGGAATCGTCGTGGTGGGGACGCTGGAGGACGCGGAGGACCTGGTTCTCGCACGGCCGGAGCTGACCGCGGTGACCGCCGAGGGCGATCTGCTCGGGGCGTACTTCGCCCAGGGCGGCTCCGCGGGTGCGCCCAGCCTGCTGGAGGTACAGGCCTCCGTGGACGAGGCCGCCGCCGAGCTGGAGCGGCTCGCCGTGCGGTGCGAGGAGCTGACCGCGGACCAGCAGCGGGCCGCCGAGCGGCGCGGCCGGTGCGCGGCGCTGGTCGAGGAACTGGGGGAGCGGCGGCGGACCGCCGACCGGGAGAAGTCGGCTGTCGCCCAGCAACTGGGCCGGCTCGCCGGACAGGCGCGCGGCGCCGCCGGGGAGGCCGAGCGCTCGGCGGCCGCCGCCGCCCGCGCCCAGGAGGCCCTCGACAACGCCCTCCAGGAAGTGGGGGAGCTGGCAGAGCGGCTCGCCGTGGCCGAGGAGACGCCGATCGAGGAGGAGCCCGACACCTCCGTACGCGACCGGCTCGCCGCCGACGGAGCCAACGCCCGCCAGACCGAGATGGAGGCCCGCCTCCAGGTCCGTACGCACGAGGAACGGGTCAGGGGGCTGGCCGGCAGGGCCGACTCGCTGGACCGGGCCGCCCGCGCCGAACGCGAGGCACGCGCGCGTGCCGAGCAGCGGCGCGCCCGGCTGCGCCACGAGGCGGAGGTGGCCTCGGCGGTCGCCGCCGGTGCCCGGCAGCTGCTCGCCCACGTCGAGGTCTCCGTGGCCCGCGCCGAACAGGAGCGGTCCGCCGCCGAGGCCGCCAAGGCCCGTCGCGAGCAGGAGCTGACCGCCGCCCGCACCGAGGGCCGGGACCTCAAGGCCGAACTCGACAAGCTGACCGACTCGGTCCACCGGGGCGAGGTGCTCGGCGCCGAGAAGCGGCTGCGCATCGAGCAACTGGAGACCAGGGCCCTGGAGGAATTCGGGGTCGAACCGGCGGGCCTGATGGAGGAGTACGGGCCGCACCAGCCCGTACCGCCCTCGCCCCCCGCCGAGGGCGAGCAGCTCCCGGAGGACCCGCAGCACCCCCGCAACCGGCCCCGGCCCTACGCACGGGCCGAGCAGGAGAAGCGGCTGAAGGCCGCCGAGCGCGCCTACCAGCAGCTGGGCAAGGTCAACCCGCTCGCCCTGGAGGAGTTCGCGGCGCTGGAGGAACGCCATCAGTTCCTCAGCGAGCAGCTCGAGGACCTCAAGAAGACCCGCGCCGACCTGCTCCAGGTCGTCAAGGAGGTCGACGAGCGCGTCGAGCAGGTCTTCACCGAGGCCTACCGGGACACCGCCCGCGAGTTCGAGGGCGTCTTCGGCAGGCTCTTCCCGGGCGGCGACGGGCGGCTCGTACTGACCGACCCCGACAACATGCTCACCACGGGCGTGGACGTCGAGGCGCGCCCGCCGGGCAAGAAGGTCAAGCGGCTGTCCCTGCTCTCCGGCGGCGAGCGGTCGCTGACCGCCGTGGCGCTGCTCGTCTCGATCTTCAAGGCCCGTCCGAGCCCCTTCTACGTCATGGACGAGGTCGAGGCGGCCCTCGACGACACCAACCTCCAGCGGCTGATCCGGATCATGCAGGAGCTCCAGGAGGCCTCGCAGCTCATCGTGATCACGCACCAGAAGCGCACGATGGAGGTCGCCGACGCGCTCTACGGCGTCTCCATGCAGGGCGACGGCGTGTCGAAGGTCATCAGCCAGCGCCTGCGGTAGCGGCCCGCCGCGTGTGCGGTGGCGGGGAGGCCGGCGCCCGCGGCAGCGACCGGGCGCGCGTGCGCCGGCGGGCGGGTCCGCGTGCGCTCGCCGCTTCGGGGTAGTCGGATCATGCCTGACCCCCACCCCGGCAGCGCCTGCCGGGGTGTGCCCGAGGAGTACATGTGACCACAACGCAGGCCCCAGGCCCAGGAGCCCGGACAGCTCACCCCGAACATCTCGGGCACGTCATCTTCATCGCCGCGGCCGCCGCCATGGGCGGCTTCCTGTTCGGGTACGACAGCTCCGTCATCAACGGCGCCGTCGAAGCCATCCGGAGCCGCTACGGCATCGGATCCGCGGAACTGGCCCAGGTCATCGCCATCGCCCTGATCGGCTGCGCGATCGGCGCCGCCACCGCGGGCCGTATCGCCGACCGCATCGGCCGCATCCGCTGCATGCGGATCGCCGCGACCCTGTTCACCATCAGCGCCGTCGGCTCCGCCCTGCCGTTCGCCCTGTGGGACCTCGCCTTCTGGCGGATCGTCGGCGGCTTCGCCATCGGCATGGCCTCGGTCATCGGTCCCGCCTACATCGCCGAGGTCGCCCCGCCCGCCTACCGCGGCCGCCTCGGCTCCTTCCAGCAGGCCGCGATCGTCGTCGGCATCGCCGTCTCCCAGCTCGTCAACTGGGGACTGCTCAACGCCGCCGGCGGCAACCAGCGCGGCCGGCTGCTGGGCCTGGAGGCCTGGCAGGTCATGCTCGGCGTGATGGTCGTCCCGGCCGTCCTGTACGGACTGCTGTCCTTCGCCATCCCCGAGTCCCCGCGCTTCCTGCTCTCCGTGGGCCGCCGCGAGAGGGCCCGCCGGATCCTCGCCGAGGTCGAGGGCGACCACATCGACCTCGACGCCCGCGTGGCCGAGATCGAGAACGCCATGAAGGGCGAGCACAGGTCCAGCTTCAAGGACCTGCTCGGCGGCAGCTTCCTCTTCAAGCGGATCGTCTGGATCGGCATCGGCCTCTCCGCATTTCAGCAGTTCGTCGGCATCAACGTCGCGTTCTACTACTCCGCGACGCTGTGGCAGTCGGTCGGCGTCAACCCGACGGAGTCGTTCCTCTACTCGTTCACGACATCGATCATCAACATCCTCGGCACGTTGATCGCGATGATCTTCGTGGACCGCATCGGACGCAGGCCGCTCGCGCTCATCGGCTCGGCCGGCATGGTCGTCGGTCTCGCCCTGGAGGCCTGGGCGTTCTCGTACCCCCTGGTCGGCGGCAAGCTGCCGGCCACCCAGGGCTGGGTCGCCCTGATCGCGGCCCACGTCTTCGTCCTCTTCTTCGCCCTGTCCTGGGGTGTCGTCGTCTGGGTCCTGCTCGGCGAGATGTTCCCGAACAAGCTCCGCGCCGCCGCCCTGGGCGTGGCCGCCTCCGCGCAGTGGATCGCCAACTGGGCCATCACCGCGAGCTTCCCGTCGCTGGCCGACTGGAACCTCGCCGGGACCTATGTCATCTACGCGGCCTTCGCCGCGCTCTCCATCCCGTTCGTCCTGAAGTTCGTCAAGGAGACGAAGGGCAAGGCGCTGGAGGAGATGGGGTAGCCGGGCGGCCGGCGGGCCCGGTGTTCCGGGGGCACGCGGCCCCGTCGGGACTACCGCTGAACGCCCAGGTGGTCGCGCATACTGGACGCGTTATGGAAACCATCATCCTTGCTGTAGTCATCGCCGTGGTGGTGCTCGGCGCGCTCGGCGGGCTCATCGTCGGCAGCCGGCGGAGGAAGCCGCCGCCCCCGCCGCCGCCCTCGGCGCCCGACATCACCGCCCCTCCGGCCGAGCCACACGTCGGCGAGGAGGCCGAGACGCCGCGGGAGGAGCCGCGGCGGACGATCGAGGAGGTGGACCTCCCCGGCAGCTCGGCTCCCACCGCCGTCGAGGAGCCGCCCGTCGAGGAGCTCCCCGCACCCCCGATCGAGGTGCCCGAGCCCACCGCCGGCCGTCTGGTGCGGCTGCGCGCCCGCCTCTCCCGCTCGCAGAACGCCCTGGGCAAGGGCCTGCTCGTCCTGCTGTCCCGCGAGAACCTCGACGAGGACACGTGGGAGGAGATCGAGGACACGCTGCTGACCGCCGATGTCGGCGTGCAGCCCACCCAGGAACTCGTCGAGCGGCTGCGCGAGCGCGTACGCGTGCTCGGCACCCGCACGCCCGAGGAGCTGCGCGGACTGCTGCGCCAGGAGCTGCTCACGCTGATCGGGCCCGACATGGACCGCATCGTGAAGACCGAGCCGGCCACGAGCAAGCCGGGCATCGTGATGGTCGTCGGCGTCAACGGCACCGGCAAGACCACGACGACCGGCAAGCTCGCCCGCGTCCTGGTCGCCGACGGCCGCAGCGTCGTGCTGGGCGCCGCCGACACCTTCCGCGCGGCCGCCGCCGACCAGCTCCAGACCTGGGGCGAGCGGGTCGGCGCTTACACCGTGCGCGGACCGGAGGCCGGCGACCCCGCATCCGTCGCCTTCGACGCGGTGAAGGAGGGCAAGGAGATGGGCGCCGACGTGGTGCTCATCGACACCGCCGGCCGCCTGCACACCAAGACCGGCCTCATGGACGAGCTCGGCAAGGTCAAGCGCGTCGTGGAGAAGCACGCGCCGCTCGACGAGGTGCTGCTCGTGCTCGACGCGACCACCGGGCAGAACGGCCTGGTCCAGGCCCGCGTCTTCGCCGAGGTCGTCGACATCACCGGCATCGTGCTCACCAAGCTGGACGGCACGGCCAAGGGCGGCATCGTGGTCGCCGTCCAGCGCGAGCTGGGCGTGCCGGTCAAGCTGGTCGGCCTCGGGGAGGGCCCGGACGACCTGGCCCCCTTCGAACCGGAGGCCTTCGTCGACGCCCTCATCGGCGACTGACCCCCACCCTCCCCAGCGCCCGCCCCATCACCGGGGCGGGCGCTTTCGTGTGACGCCGTCGCGGTGGGGGAACCCGCGCCCCGCTCCTCGCTCGCCGACGGAGGTCGCTCGCCGAAGGAGGTCGCCGCCGTCGCCGTGCCGAGCTCGTTCCGCTACGCCCGGGAGCGGTGGGCCACGTAGGCCAGGGTGCCGAGGAGGAGGCGGGCCTGAGGGGGCTTGGCCGCGTCCAGGGCGGGTGGGCGGAGCCAGCGCACCGGGCCGAGGCCGCCGCGGTCGGAGGGCGGGGCCGTGAGGAACGTACCGGGGCCGAGTCCGCGCAGGTCGAGGGCGCCGGGATCGTCCCAGCCCAGCCGGTAGAGCAGGGCGGGCAGCTCGGCGGCGGCGCCGGGGGCGACTAAGAACTGGGCCCGGCCGTCCGGCGTGGCGGTCACCGGGCCGAGGGGCAGGCCCATCCGCTCCAGCCGGGCCAGGGCACGGCGCCCGGCCGGCTCGGCGACCTCGATGGCATCGAACGCGCGGCCGACGGCCAGCATCACCGCGGCCCCCGGCAGCTCCCGCCAAGCCCTGGTCGCCTCGTCGAGCGTGGCCCCGGCCGGGATCCCGGGCGCGAAGTCCAGTGGATGGGCCCCCGGAGCCGGGCAGGCCCTTCGGCCGCAGGAACAGGCCCCGCCGACGGCCCGCGCGCCCCGCACCACGTCCCAGCCCCACAGCCCGGTGTACTCGGCCACCGCCGTGCACTCCGAGGAGCGGTACGACCGGCCGCGCCGCCGTGTACCGGAGCGGATCTCGCGCATACCGCCGATCGTGAAGCCCATGCCCCCTCCAACGGGTCCACCGCCCCGATGGTTACGAGACGAATGTTCATCGTCACTCTGCGTGGCCACCCCTCCCCGGTTGTACCGGGTCCGTGCGGCGTGCGGAAGTGCCGCGGGTGGTGCGCCCGGCGGTGCGCGCCCTCGCGTGCACCGCTCCACCCGCCCGCGGCCGGACTATGTCAAGTGAATCGCGCCTGGGTCGGCGCGGGTTCATACGAAGGGGTGGCGAATGGTGGCGTTTCAGCGATCCCCGTGGCTGAGCGGGTGATCGTAGGATTACTGTGAGTGTGCGAGGCCTGGGGGCACATGCACTCGTGGGTATGCCGGAGGCAACTCGGCAGTCGGTTCGAAGGGTGAGAATCGGCGGACGAAAGGCCTTGTTGACCGGCATTCTGATAGGGCTTGGCGCACCAAGCGACAAGTGGTCTCAGGGATGGGGGCGTTCCAGTGAGCGGCAACGGCGGAAGCGGGACGAGCGCTGCGAGCGCGGACAAGCGCCCGAACGAGCTGCTCGCCTCGTGGTTCGTGCGCAGCGGCTGGTCCAAGGGCGAGCTGGCCCGCCAGGTCAATCGCCGCGCCCGCCAGCTGGGCGCCAACCACATCTCCACCGACACCTCGCGCGTCAGGCGCTGGCTGGACGGCGAGAACCCACGCGAGCCGATCCCCAGGATCCTCTCGGAGCTCTTCTCCGAGCGTTTCGGCTGCGTCGTCGCCGTGGAGGACCTGGGCCTGCGCACCGCACGCCCGACGCCCTCCGCCACCGGTGTCGACCTGCCCTGGACGGGCCCGCAGACCGTGGCCCTGCTCAGCGAGTTCTCGCGCAGCGACCTGATGCTGGCGCGGCGCGGCTTCCTCGGAACGTCGCTGGCGCTGTCCGCGGGCCCGTCCCTCATCGAACCGCTCCAGCGCTGGCTCGTGCCCGTGCCCCCGGCGCCCCTGGCGGAGCCCGAGCCGCAGGCCGCCTCCCGCCGCCCCGGCCGGCTCTCCCGGCCCGAGCTGGAGCTGCTGGAGACCACCACGGTGATGTTCCGGCAGTGGGACGCCCAGTGCGGCGGCGGCCTGCGCCGCAAGGCCGTCGTCGGCCAGTTGCACGAGGTGACGGACCTCCTCCAGGAGCCCCAGCCCGAACCCACCGGCCGCCGGCTGTTCAAGGTCGCCGCCGAACTCGCCGAACTGGCCGGCTGGATGAGCTACGACGTGGGACTCCAGCCCACCGCCCAGAAGTACTTCGTGCTCGCCCTGCACGCCGCCAAGGAAGCCGGCGACAAGCCGCTCGGCTCCTACGTCCTGTCCAGCATGAGCCGCCAGATGATCCACCTCGGCCGCCCCGAGGACGCCCTGGAACTCGTCCACCTCGCGCAGTACGGCAGCCGCGACTGCGCGAGCCCGCGCACCCAGTCCATGCTGTACGCGCTGGAGGCCCGCGCCTACGCCAACATGGGCCAGCCCGGCAAGTGCAAGCGCGCCGTGCGCATGGCCGAGGACTCCTTCGGTGACGCCGAGGACTGGGACGAGCCGGACCCCGACTGGATCCGCTTCTTCTCCGAGGCCGAGCTGTACGGAGAGAACTCCCACTCCTTCCGTGACCTCGCCTACGTCGCCGGCCGCAGCCCCACCTACGCCTCCCTGGCGGAGCCGCTGATGCAGAAGGCCGTGGAGCGGTTCGCCGAGGACCACGAACACCAGCGGTCGTACGCCCTGAACCTCATCGGCATGGCCACGGTGCAGCTGCTCCAGCGCGAGCCGGAGCAGAGCACCGAGTACGCGAGGCAGGCCATGAGGGTGGCCAAGAAGGTCCGCTCCGAGCGCGTGAACACCCGTATCCGCAAGACCGTCGACAACGCCGTACGCACCTACGGGGACGTCGCCGAGGTCATCGACCTGACCGAACAGCTCGCCCTCGAACTGCCCGAGACCGCCGCCGAGGCCGTCTGACAGCGCCTCCCCGACCCCGGCCGCGGCCGGCCCTCCCGAACTGCCCGACTCGGCTCCCCCATGCCTGGTCATCGGAAGGCCGCCCGCGGTCGGCCTGTTCTTCCCCGCGGGCTTCACGGCACGTCATCACGCGATTCACCGCCACGTAACACAGCAGATCTCTTCGTCATCCGGGCGAAACAACGAGAGGCGTCCGCCGAAACCGCGCTCGGCCAGTCTCGTGACACGGTCGGCCGGCCAACCCCGCGCCGACTCGCCGACCGGACCGAGCAAGGCTTCGCCCGGCCGCCCGCACGGGGCCGTACCGACCGACGAGGAGACGCCGATGGCACCAGCCGCCATCATGCTGGCGGCGGACGCGCCCAAACTGTCGTCCGCCAACACCGGCTTCATGCTCATCTGTTCCGCCCTCGTGATGCTGATGACCCCCGGACTGGCCTTCTTCTACGGAGGCATGGTCCGGGTCAAGAGCACGCTGAACATGCTGATGATGAGCTTCATCAGCCTCGGAGTCGTCACCGTCCTGTGGGTGCTCTACGGCTTCTCGATGGCCTTCGGCACCGACCGGGGCTCCCTCATCGGCTGGACCTCCGGCTTCGTCGGCTTCAGCGGCATCGGCAAGACCGAACTGTGGCCCGGATCCACCATCCCGGTCTTCGTCTTCGCCGTCTTCCAGCTGATGTTCGCGGTCATCACCCCCGCCCTGATCAGCGGAGCCCTGGCCGACCGGGTGAAGTTCAGCGCCTGGACACTGTTCCTGGTCCTGTGGGTCACGGTCGTGTACTTCCCGGTCGCCCACTGGGTCTGGGGCCCCGGCGGCTGGGCCGGCAAGCTCGGCGTGATCGACTTCGCGGGCGGCACCGCGGTCCACATCAACGCCGGCGCGGCGGCACTCGGCGTGATCCTCGTCATCGGGAAGCGCATCGGCTTCAAGAAGGACCCGATGCGCCCGCACAGCCTCCCGCTGGTCATGCTCGGTGCGGGCCTGCTGTGGTTCGGCTGGTTCGGCTTCAACGCCGGTTCCTGGCTCGGCAACGACGACGGCGTCGGCCCGCTGATGTTCGTCAACACCCAGGTGGCCACCGGCACCGCCATGCTCGCCTGGCTCGCCTACGAGAAGATCCGGCACGGCGCGTTCACCACCCTCGGAGCCGCCTCCGGCGCGGTCGCCGGACTGGTCGCGATCACCCCGTCCGGCGGCTCCGTCTCCCCGCTCGGCGCGATGGCCGTGGGCGCCGTCGCCGGAGTCCTGTGCGCCATGGCGGTCGGCCTGAAGTACCGGTTCGGCTACGACGACTCCCTCGACGTGGTCGGCGTCCACATGGTCGGCGGCGTCGTCGGCTCCCTGCTGATCGGCTTCTTCGCCAGCGGCAAGGGCCAGTCCGCCGTCCGGGGCCTGTTCTACGGCGGTGGCCTGGAGCAGTTCTGGAAGCAGTGCGCCGGAGTCTTCGCCGTCCTCGCCTACTCCCTGATCGCCTCCGCGGTCCTCGCCTTCCTCCTGGACCGGACCATCGGCATGCGGGTCACCGAGGACGAGGAGGTCTCTGGCATCGACCAGGCCGAGCACGCCGAGACCGCCTACGACCTCACCGGAGCGGGCGGCGGAGTCGTCGGCGTCGCCACCCCGGCCCTGGCCGCCGCGCAGATCAAGAAGGCCGCCACACGGAGCAGGAAGGTGGACGCATGAAGCTCATCACCGCCGTGGTCAAGCCCCACCGGCTCGACGAGATCAAGGAGGCCCTCCAGTCGTTCGGCGTCAACGGCCTCACCGTCACCGAGGCGAGCGGCTACGGACGCCAGCGCGGCCACACCGAGGTCTACCGCGGAGCCGAGTACACCGTCGACCTGGTGCCCAAGATCCGCATCGAGGTGCTCGTCGAGGACGACGAGGCCGACCATCTGATCGAGGTCGTCGTCAAGGCCGCCCGCACGGGCAAGATCGGTGACGGCAAGGTCTGGTCCGTGCCGGTCGAGACGGCGGTCCGGGTCCGCACCGGCGAGCGCGGCCCGGACGCGCTCTGAACGGCGAGGACAGGAGCCGCCGATGACGGGCGCGGACGTACGAGGCGAAGCGGAGAAAGGCTACGCGGCGGCCCGGCTGCGGCTCCTCACCGAGGGGACACGGTCGGGGCAACCGCGCCGGACCTCGCTCGCCGAACTGACCGACGGCTGGCTCGCGGAGCTGTTCACCGCGGCGGCCGGGGGACTGCGGGGCATCGCCCTCGTCGCCGTGGGCGGCTACGGGCGCGGAGAGCTGTCACCGCGCAGCGACCTGGACCTGCTGCTCCTGCACCACGGCGGCGACCCCGAGGAGATCGCCGCCCTCGCCGACCGCCTCTGGTACCCCGTGTGGGACCTCGGCCTCGCCCTCGACCACGCGGTCCGCACCCCGGCCGAGGCCCGCCGGGCGGCGCGCGAGGACCTCAAGGTCCAGCTCGGCCTGCTGGACGCCCGGCACCTCGCCGGCGACCTCGGCCTGACGACCGCACTGCGCACCGTGATCCTCGCCGACTGGCGCAACCAGGCGCCGGGACGGCTGCCCGAACTCCGCGAACTGTGCGCCGAACGCGCCGAACGGCAGGGCGAGTTGAGGTACCTCCTGGAACCCGACCTCAAAGAGGCCCGCGGCGGCCTGCGGGACGCCACCGCCCTGCGCGCCGTCGCCGCCTCCTGGCTCGCGGACGCCCCGCGCGAGGGCCTCGGCGACGCCCGCCGCCGGCTGCTCGACGTGCGCGACGTCCTGCACCTGACGACGGGTCGCGCCACCGACCGGCTCGCCCTGCAGGACCAGGACCAGGTCGCCGCGGAACTGGGCCTGCCCGACGCCGACGCGCTCCTGCGCCAGGTGTACGAGGCGGCCCGTGTCCTCTCGTACGCCGGTGACGTCACCTGGCGCGAGGTAGGGCGCGTGCTCCGGTCACGCGCCGTGCGGCCGAGGCTGCGCGCCCTGCTCGGCGGCGGGAAGCAGGTCGCGGAGCGCACCCCGCTCGCCGAAGGCGTGGTGGAACAGGACGGCGAGGTCGGGCTCGCCCGCACCGCGCGCCCCGAGCACGACCCCGTGCTGCCGCTGCGCGCCGCTGCCGCCGCCGCGCAGGCGGGCCTGCCGCTCTCCCCGTACGCGGTACGGCACCTCGCCACCACCGCGCGCCCCCTGCCCACGCCCTGGCCGGCCGAGGCCCGCGAACAGCTCGTCACCCTGCTCGGCTCCGGCCGCCCCACCGTCGAGGTCTGGGAGGCACTGGAGGCGGAAGGGCTGATCACCCGGCTCCTGCCCGACTGGGAACGGGTGCGCTGCCGCCCGCAGCGCAACGCCGTCCACCGCTGGACGGTCGACCGCCACCTGATCGAGACCGCCGTCCGCGCCTCCGCCCTCACCCGGCGGGTCGGCCGCCCCGACCTGCTCCTGGTCGCCGCGCTGCTGCACGACATCGGCAAGGGCCGGCCCGGCGACCACTGCGCGGCCGGGGAGCCCATCGCCGTGGAGGTCGCCGGGCGCATCGGCCTCGACCCGGCGGACACCCGGGTGCTCGCCACCCTCGTACGCCACCATCTGCTGCTCGTCCGGACCGCGACCCGGCGCGACCTGGACGACCCGGCCACCGTCCGCGCCGTCGCCGAGGCGGTCGGCACCCAGAGCACCCTCGAACTGCTGCACGCCCTCACCGAGGCGGATGCCCTGGCCACCGGGCCCGCCGCCTGGTCGTCCTGGCGCGGCTCCCTCGTCACCGACCTGGTCGGACGGGTCCGCGCGGTCCTCGCCGGGGACATGCCCGACGAGCCCGAGCCCGCCGCGCCCACCGCCGAGCAGGAGCGTCTCGCCATCGAGGCCTTCCGCACCGGCGGGCCGGCCCTGGCCCTGCGGGCGCGGACCGAGCCGCCCGTCGAGGAGCACCCGGGGGAGCCCGAGCCGCTCGGCGTCGAACTGCTGATAGCCGTCCCCGACCAGCCCGGCGTCCTGCCCTCGGTCGCCGGAGTGCTGGCGACCCACCGGCTCACCGTCCGCACGGCCGAGCTGCGGCCCCTGGACCTGCCGGACGGCGTCGAGGGCGGCTCCGTGCTCCTGCTGGACTGGAGGGTCGCCGCCGAGTACGGCGCTCTGCCCCAGGCCGCCCGGCTGCGCGCCGACCTGGTCCGCGCGCTGGACGGCTCCCTCGACATCGCCGGCCGCCTCGCCGAACGCGACGCCGCCTACCCGCGCCGCCACGGCGTGGCCGCGCCCCCGCCCCGGGTCACGGTCGCCCCCGCCGCCTCCCGGCACGCCACCGTGATCGAGGTCCGCGCCCAGGACGCGCCGGGACTGCTGTTCCGGATCGGACGGGCGCTGGAGGACGCGAAGCTACGGGTGCGCAGCGCCCACGTCAGCACGCTGGGAGCGAACGCTGTGGATGCCTTCTACGTCACCGGCCCCGCGGGCGACCCGCTCCGTGACCAGGAGGCGGCGTGGGTGGCGCGACGGCTGGAGGAGGCGCTGCGGACGTGACCTCGCCGTCATTGTTTGCGTTGATTGTGGTGTGTGCTCCTCGCCTCATGCGGGGATGGTCCGCCGGCTCAGCACGTGCTCAAGGTGGTGAATGCCTGCTCCCCGCCGACGCGGGGCTTGCGTCCCCGCCCGTTCACCCTATGGGCGGGGACGAATCCCTTGCGGGGCCGGATACCCTGGAGGGCGATCCATCCTGTCGCCTATGCCGAGGACCGACGCCGCCGTGTTCGATACTCTCTCCGACCGCCTCTCAGCCACCTTCAAGTCCCTCAGGGGCAAGGGGCGCCTCAGCGAAGCGGACATCGACGCGACGGCTCGCGAGATCCGCATCGCGCTCCTCGAGGCGGACGTGGCCCTGCCCGTTGTCCGGACGTTCATCAAGAACGTGAAGGAAAGGGCCCTTGGAATCGAGATTTCCAAGGCCCTGAACCCTGCGCAGCAGTTCATCAAGATCGTCAACGACGAGCTGGTGACCATCCTCGGCGGGGAGACCCGCCGTCTGCGCTTCGCCAAGCAGCCGCCCACCGTGATCATGCTGGCCGGTCTCCAGGGTGCCGGTAAGACCACCCTCGCGGGCAAGCTCGGCAGGTGGCTCAAGGAGCAGGGCCACTCCCCGCTGCTGGTCGCCTGTGACCTCCAGCGCCCGAACGCCGTCAACCAGCTCAGCGTCGTCGCCGAGCGCGCCGGCGTCGCCGTCTACGCGCCCGAGCCGGGCAACGGCGTGGGCGACCCGGTCAAGGTCGCCAAGGACTCCGTCGAGCACGCGCGGACCCAGGTCCACGACATCGTGATCGTGGACACCGCCGGCCGCCTCGGCATCGACCAGGAGATGATGCAGCAGGCGGCGGACATCAGGGACGTCGTCAGCCCCGACGAGATCCTGTTCGTCGTCGACTCGATGATCGGCCAGGACGCCGTCAACACCGCCGAGGCCTTCCGCGACGGCGTCGGCTTCGACGGCGTGGTGCTGTCCAAGCTCGACGGTGACGCCCGCGGTGGCGCGGCCCTGTCGATCCGGCAGATCACCGGCAAGCCGATCATGTTCGCGTCCAACGGTGAGAAGCTCGACGACTTCGACGCCTTCCACCCGGACCGGATGGCCTCCCGCATCCTCGACATGGGTGACCTGCTCACCCTGATCGAGCAGGCGGAGAAGACGTTCAGCCAGGAAGAGGCCGAGAAGATGGCCTCCAAGCTGGCGTCCAAGAAGGGCCAGGACTTCACCCTGGACGACTTCCTGGCCCAGATGGAGCAGGTCAGGAAGATGGGCAGTATCAGCAAGCTGCTCGGCATGCTGCCCGGCATGGGCCAGATCAAGGACCAGATCAACAACATCGACGAGCGGGACGTCGACCGCACGGCCGCGATCATCAAGTCGATGACCCCGGGCGAGCGCCAGGACCCGACCGTCATCAACGGCTCGCGCCGCGCCCGTATCGCCAAGGGTTCCGGCGTCGAGGTCAGCGCGGTGAAGAACCTGGTCGAGCGGTTCTTCGAGGCGCGCAAGATGATGTCCCGCATGGCCCAGGGCGGCGGGATGCCCGGCATGCCGGGGATCCCGGGCATGGGCGGCGGTCCCGGCCGGTCCAAGAAGCAGCCGAAGAAGGCCAAGGGCAAGCAGCGCTCCGGCAACCCGATGAAGCGCAAGCAGCAGGAGCAGGAGGAGGCCGAGCGCCGCGCCGCCGCCGCCCAGTCCGGCGGCGCCCTCGGACTGCCGCAGCAGGGCGGCCAGGACTTCGAGCTTCCGGACGAGTTCAAGAAGTTCATGGGCTGAGGCCCACCCGAGCGCCGTACGGGACCCGCGTGTCACCCGTACGGCGTCTGGACAACGCCGAGGGCGCCCTTCCGTGGAGGGGCGCCCTCAGTGCGTGCCGGGGTACGCCATGTGCCGTAGCGTCCAGATATGAGCAATGCCGCGCCGTCGCGCGATGGCCCTGACCAGCCGTGGCGCACCGAGGGCACGCCCGACGAGCCGCCCGGGCGGCCCGGCGGCAGGCGGATGCGTGGCAGGTGGTGGGGGCTGCTCGTCACCGCGGTGATCGTCTTCCTGGTGGCCTACGGCGGGCTGAGCTACTACAACCAGGGCAACGAGCCGACGATCTCGTACACCGAGTTCAGCAGGCAGCTCGGCGCCGGCAACGTCGGCACCATCTACTCCAAGGGCGACGCGATCCAGGGCCGGCTCAGGAGCGCCCAGGCCAATCCGCAGGGCGGGGGGAAGTACACCAAGTTCAAGACCCAGCGCCCGGCCTTCGCGGACGACAAGCTCTGGCAGAGCCTGAGCAGCCACCATGTCACGGTGACCGCGCAGCCGGTCGTGCAGGAGCGCGGCCTGCTGCCGAACCTGCTGCTCTCGCTGGCGCCGATCGTGGTGCTGGCCGCGCTGTGGATCTTCTTCGCGCGGCGGATCGGCTCGGGTCTCGGCGGGCCGGGCGGTCTGCTGGGGCGCAAGGCGCCGCCCAGGCCGGTCGAACTCCAGCCGGGCACCCAGCGCACCACCTTCGCGGACGTGGCGGGCATCGACGAGGTCAAGGGCGAGCTGGACGACGTCGTGGACTTCCTGGAGCATCCGGACGCCTATCGCCACATGGGCGCGAAGATGCCGCGCGGGGTGCTGCTCACGGGGGCGCCGGGCACGGGCAAGACGTTGCTCGCGCGGGCCGTGGCCGGTGAGGCGGGTGTGCCGTTCTTCTCGGCGTCGGCGTCCGAGTTCATCGAGATGATCGTGGGGGTGGGTGCCTCCCGGGTGCGCGAGCTGTTCGCCGAGGCCCGCAAGGTGGCGCCGTCGATCGTGTTCATCGACGAGATCGACACCATCGGCCGGGCCCGGGGCGGCGGCGCCTCGATGGGCGGACACGACGAACGCGAGCAGACGCTGAACCAGATCCTGACGGAGATGGACGGCTTCTCCGGCTCGGAGGGCGTCATCGTGCTCGCCGCCACGAACCGCGCCGACGTGCTGGACCCCGCGCTGACCCGGCCGGGCCGTTTCGACCGGGTGGTGAGCGTCTCCCCGCCGGACCGGGGCGGCCGTGAGGCGATCCTGCGGATCCACACCCGCCGGATCCCGCTCGCCCCGGACGTGGACCTCGCCCGGGTGGCGCGTACGACTCCGGGCATGACCGGCGCGGAGCTGGCCAACCTCGCCAACGAGGCCGCCCTGCTCGCGGTCAAGCGGCGGCAGGAGCAGGTGACGCCGACCGACTTCTCGGAAGCGCTGGAGAAGGTCCAGCTCGGCGCCGAACGTGCGCTGGTGATGCCCGAGGAGGAGCGCAGGCGCACCGCGTACCACGAGAGCGGGCACGCCCTGCTGGGCATGCTCCAGCCCGGTGCCGACCCCGTTCGCAAGATCACCATCGTGCCGCGCGGGAGGGCGCTCGGGGTGACGCTGTCGACGCCCGAGTCCGACAAGTACGCGTACACGGAGGAGTACCTGCGGGGCCGCATCATCGGCGCGCTGGGTGGCATGGCGGCGGAACACGTCGTCTACGGGGTGATCACGACGGGCTCCGAGCACGACCTCGAACAGGTCACCGGCATCGCGCGCGGGATGGTGGCCCGCTGGGGCATGAGCGAGCATGTGGGCCGTCTCTCCGCCCTCCCGGACGACGCCCAGCAGGCCTACGGGCTCGCCGCCGCCCCACAGACCCTGGACGCCATCGACAGCGAGATGCGGCGCATCGTCGACGAGTGCTACGACGAGGCGTGCCGCAAGCTGCGTGACCACCGGGAGCAGCTGGACGCGCTGGCGCAGGCGCTGCTGGAGAACGAGACGCTGGAGGAGGCCGACGCCTACCGGGTCGCCGGGGTCACCCGGCTGCGCAAGGAGGCGGAGGCCGGCGACGGCGTCCGGTGAGACCCGTTCCGCGAGGTTCAGGGCGTCCGTGCGATCAGGTACCGGAAGACGTTGGGCATCCACACGGTGCCGTCAGGGCGCTGGTGCGCGTGCAGGGCCTCGGCGAGTTCCTTGTCGACCTGGTCCTGGTCGGTGGCGGCGACGGCCGCGTCGAACAGCCCCGTGGAGAGCAGTCCGCGCACCGCGCTGTCGAGGTCGGCGTACCCGAACGGGCAGGCGACGCGGCCGGAACCGTCGGGCCGCAGGCCGGCGCACTGGGCCACCTCCTCCAGGTCGTCGCGCAGGGCGGGGCGCCAGCTTCCGGGACTGCGCAGCGGATCGGCGAGCTTGGTGGCCACCCGCAGCACGGACGAGGTCGCACACCGCTCCGGCGGTCCCCAGCCTGCGAGGACCACGGGCGCCCCTTTCTCGGCGAGCGGTGTCGCGGCGGCCAGCAGACCGGCGAGCCCCTCCGAGTCGCCCGCGAGGCAGCCGATCGGCTCGAAGGCGGTCACGAGGGTGTACGGGTCGGCTCCGGGGCCGGCCGCGTCCCGTGGTGACCCGTCGACGATCCGGGCAGCCGTACGCGTACGTGTGTTCCACGGCTCCGGCAGCAGCCGCTGCCGGGCGAGGGCGAGCCGCTCCGGGCAGGAGCGGTCGACGCCGGTGACCGTCGCCCCTCTGGCCGCGGCCAGGAGCAGGGCGAGTCCGGAGCCGCAGCCGAGGGCCAGCAGCCGGGTGCCGGAGCCCACCTCCAGCCGCGCGTAGACGGCCTCGTGGAGCGGGACCAGCATCCGCTCCTGGATCTCGGACCAGTCACGCGCGCGTGCGCGTGGCTCCGAGTCGGCCGCTGTCGCCGTGTTCTGTAAGTGCTGCCGCACGAGCGCAGGTGTCATGGATAGGAGCCCCAATCCGCCGAGTGCTGCCGTTGTGCCCGGTTCCGTGGCCCCCGTGCAGTGCGCTCCCACTTCCCCCGTATGCCAGATAACTGCGTGCCCTCGCCCGCGTCCAGGGGTCGCGGGGCCCCGCTTGCCTCCTGGGGCGGTACGGGCCGGGATTTCACGTACCGGCAACCTGGGCCCGAGATCGACGTGGCCGGAAGTCGGCTGTCCCGTGGGCCGGTGTCGGACGCGGCGAGCGCACCGGGTAACGTCGGGGGTCTCCGACCGGTTGAGGCTCTTTGGCCCTGGAAGCGGCCGAAACGCCTCTTGCGCGTGGCCCGATCCCGCCGCCCCCGGCGTGCGGGAGTGTCGTACGCGCCGGTGCGTACTCCCTTTGCGCACCACCTTGGGATGAGCTGTGCGGCTTCTCCGCAGATCAGCGCACCCGCCCTCGTCAGGACGCATCAGTGACGACTGACGGGTACGTGCAAATTATTTGGGATGCCCCGGAATAGGAACACAGCGGCCCTTCGGCTCGTTGTCATTACGTGAGCACGACACCACCTGTTCTCGCCGCAGAGCTGGCGCAGGCGTGGGCCGACATTCAGCGGTACCACCCCGAGCTGCCGGACCTTGCCGCGCCTGAGTCCCTGATCGGGGAGTCCTCGTCCGCATGCGGACACGAACTCTCCTTCGAGCGACTGCTTCACGAGGCAGTCCATGGCGTAGCCGCCGCGCGCGGCGTACGCGACACGTCCCGTGCCGGCCGCTACCACAACCGCAGGTTCCTCGCGATCTCCGAGGAGCTGGGCCTGGACCACCCCGAGGAGCCGCATCCGAGCAGCGGCTTCTCGCTGGTCACGCTCAGCCCCGAGGCGAAGCGGCGCTACCGCCCGACGATCGAGCGCCTCCAGCGTGCGCTGAAGGCGCACTCGGCCGCCACCTCCACCGACACCGGCCGCAGCTTCCGCGGACCCGCCGCCCGGCACGGTTCCTCCGGTGGCGGGGTCAGGGTCAAGGCGGTGTGCGACTGCGGCCGCAATGTGCGGGTCGTCCCCTCTGTCCTGGCCCAGGCCCCGATCATGTGCGGCGGCTGCGGCAAGCCGTTCAGGATCCCGGAGCCGGTGGGCGCGGCGGCCGGCTGACCGGCCGACGGCGTCCCGGCATCTCGTGGGTGCCGGACGAGCAGCAGGACGGTGCGCGGGGCGCCGCCGTACCCGGCGGCGCCCCCCGTCGACGTGGTTAGGCCCCCGCGTTTCACGGCACCCGGGGCGCCGGGTGCCGCTCAGTCGTGCCCGGAAGCGGCCCCTACGCCCTCCGCGGAAAGCGCCCCACCGGGTGTGGCACAATGGCTAGCTGTACTCGACAGCCGCATAGGACCCCTCTCTCCTCCGGCTGACGCGTCCGTCGGGCACTCGGGTACCGCAACCCCACGCGGCGTCTCCGCCGTGCCCAACCACGTCAAATCCAGGAGAACCCACTCCCGTGGCAGTCAAGATCAAGCTGAAGCGTCTGGGCAAGATCCGTTCGCCTCACTACCGCATCGTCGTCGCCGACTCCCGTACCCGCCGTGACGGCCGGGCCATCGAGGAGATCGGTCTGTACCACCCGGTGCAGAACCCCTCGCGCATCGAGGTCAACGCCGAGCGTGCGGCGTACTGGCTCTCCGTCGGCGCCCAGCCGACCGAGCCCGTGCTCGCCATCCTGAAGAAGACCGGCGACTGGCAGAAGTTCAAGGGCGAGCCCGCCCCTGCGCCGCTGCTCCAGCCGGCCGAGAAGGCCACGCGCCCGTCGTTCGAGGCCCTCGGTGGTGACGACGAGAACAAGGGTGAGGCCATCACCCAGAAGAAGAAGGCTGAGAAGAAGGACGAGGCCGGCGCCGAGTCTTCTTCGGCTGAGTCGACCGAGGCCTGAGCAGCATGCTCGAGGAGGCGCTTGAGCACCTCGTGAAGGGCATCGTCGACAACCCTGACGATGTGCAGGTCGCCTCGCGCGACCTGCGCCGCGGGCGCGTGCTCGAGGTCCGGGTCCACCCGGACGACCTCGGTAAGGTGATCGGCCGCAACGGCCGCACCGCGCGCGCCCTGCGCACCGTCGTGGGCGCCATCGGCGGCCGCGGAGTCCGTGTCGACCTCGTCGACGTGGACCACGTCCGCTGACGCTTTGCGCAACCGGCTCGGGCCGGGGAGGGCCGCTGGGCCGTCCCCGGCCCGTAGTCGTATGAGCCGCCCGGTGGCTCGTGTTCTGACGTTCCGACAGGAGATCTTCCACGTGCAGCTGGTAGTCGCACGGATCGGCCGCGCCCACGGCATCAAGGGCGAGGTCACCGTGGAGGTACGTACCGACGAGCCCGAACTGCGGCTCGCCCCCGGCGCCGTCCTGGCCACCGACCCGGCGTCCGCCGGTCCGCTGACCATCGAGACGGGCCGCGTCCACAGCGGCCGCCTCCTGCTGCGCTTCGAGGACGTGAGCGACCGCAGCGCCGCCGAGGCCCTGCGCAACACCCTCCTGATCGCCGAGATCGACCCGGAGGAGCTTCCCGAGGGCGAGGACGAGTACTACGACCACCAGCTGATGGACCTCGACGTCGTTCTGGAGGACGGCACGGAGATCGGCCGGATCACCGAGATCTCCCACCTGCCCTCCCAGGACCTGCTGATCGTCGAGCGTCCGGACGGCACCGAGGTGATGATCCCGTTCGTCGGGGAGATCGTCACCGAGATCGACCTGGAGGAGCAGCGGGCGGTCGTCGACCCGCCGCCCGGCCTCATCGACGACCGCTCCGAGCCCGACGAGGCCGCCGATGGGCCCGGCGCCTCCTCCCGCACGCCCGCGGAGGACTCGGAGGACACGGCGAACTCGGAGGACGAGTCCTGATGCGGCTCGACGTCGTCACGATCTTCCCCGAGTACCTGGAGCCCCTGAACGTCTCCCTCGTCGGCAAGGCACGCGCGCGCGGGCAGCTGAACGTGCACGTCCACGATCTGCGCGGCTGGACGTACGACCGCCACCACACGGTCGACGACACGCCCTACGGCGGCGGTCCGGGCATGGTCATGAAGACCGAGCCCTGGGGCGACGCCCTGGACACCGTCCTCGCCGACGGCTACGAGACCGGCTCCCACACGCCCGCGCTCATCGTCCCGACACCCAGCGGCCGCCCCTTCACCCAGGAGCTCGCCGTGGAGCTCTCCGAGCGCCCCTGGCTGATCTTCACACCGGCCCGCTACGAGGGCATCGACCGCCGGGTGATGGACGAGTACGCCACCCGCATGCCCGTCTACGAGGTCTCCATCGGCGACTACGTCCTCGCCGGCGGCGAGGCGGCCGTACTGGTCGTCACCGAGGCCGTGGCGCGGCTGCTGCCCGGCGTCCTCGGCAACGCCGAGTCGCACCGCGACGACTCCTTCGCGCCCGGCACCATGGCCAACCTCCTGGAGGGCCCCGTCTACACCAAGCCGCCCCTCTGGCGCGGCCAGGGCATCCCCGAGGTGCTGCTCAGCGGCCACCACGGCAAGATCGCCCGCTGGCGGCGCGACGAGGCCCTGCGGCGTACGACGGCCCACCGGCCCGACCTGATCGAGCGCTGCGATCCGAAGGTCTTCGACAAGAAGGACCGCGAGATGCTGTCCATCCTGGGCTGGGCGCCGGACGCCGAGGGCGGGTCGCGGGGCCGATTTTGGCGCCGGACCGACGGCATGGAAGAATAGACCGCTGTTGTGCGCCGTCCGGCGTGCGCCCCTGCCGCAGGGGGACACGACGCCCGTTCCGACCCGCGCAGCACCCGATCCCGTACATCTAGTTCCCGTTGATGACCTGTGGCATCAACGAAGAAAGCAGACGAAATGTCTCACCTGCTCGACTCCGTCGACGCCGCGTCGCTGCGCGAGGACGTCCCGGCCTTCCGCCCGGGCGACACCGTCAACGTGCACGTCCGCGTCATCGAGGGCAACCGCTCCCGTGTGCAGCAGTTCAAGGGCGTGGTGATCCGTCGCCAGGGCTCCGGCGTGCGCGAGACCTTCACGGTCCGCAAGGTCTCCTTCTCCGTCGGCGTCGAGCGCACCTTCCCGGTGCACACCCCGATCGTGGAGAAGATCGAGCTCGTCACCAAGGGTGACGTGCGCCGCGCCAAGCTGTACTACCTGCGCGAGCTGCGCGGCAAGGCCGCGAAGATCAAGGAGAAGCGCGAGCACTGAGCGCCTCCCGGAGTTCATGGCGGGGCCGGATAACATTCGGCCCCGATGGACACCGAAGCACAGCAGACGGAGCGCGACCGCTCCTCCCGCCCTTGTGATGGCGAACCCGGGACGACCCCGGGGACGCGGGGGCCGGAGGAACGGTCGCGTTTCGCGTTGATCTCGCGGATCACCGAGTGGCTCCCAGGCGGGAGGATCACCCTGACCGCGCTGAGCTGCCTGGTCCTCCTGCTGCTCCTCAACACGTTCGTGATCCAGCCGTTCGAGATTCCGAGCGGATCCATGGAGCCGGGATTGAGGATCGGGGACCGCGTTGCCGTAAACAAGTTGGCGTACCGTTTTGGAGCCGTGCCGCGGCGCGGCGATGTCGTCGTGTTCGACGGCACCGGGTACTTCGGGGACGGCGACTACATCAAACGCGTTGTGGGTGTGGGCGGAGACCATGTGGTCTGCTGTGACAAGGAGGGCAGAATCCAGGTGAACGGCCGGTCGGCCGACGAGTCGGCGTTCCTCTATCCCGGTGACAGCCCGTCCACCGTGCCCTTCGACGTGGTCGTGCCCGAGGGCACCCTGTTCGTCCTCGGTGACCACCGCGGCGACTCCAGCGACTCCCGCGACCATCTGGGCTCGCCGGGCGGCGGCATGATCCCGGTCGGCGAAGTGATCGGCCGGGCCGACTGGATCGTCTGGCCCTTCGGCCACCGGACCCACCTGCACCGCCCGGACGCGTACGCGCGCGTGCCGGCGGCCGGCCACGCGGACGGCACCCATGGGTAGCCGCGGCAGACCGCGCGGCGTCTCCGCCGCAGCCGCCGACAACCTCCTGCCCACCGGGGCACGGCGTGCCGCCGGCCCGGCCGGCGGCCGCAGCCGCGCGGAGCGGCGCAAGCTGCAACGCAAGGTCAAGCGGCGGCGCAGGCGCTCCGCGGTCCGGGAGATACCGCTCCTGGTCGGCGTCGCCGTGCTCATAGCCCTGGTGCTGAAGACCTTCCTCGTACAGGCCTTCGTGATCCCGTCCGGCTCCATGGAGCAGACGATCCAGATCGGCGACCGGGTCCTGGTCGACAAGTTCACCCCGTGGTTCGGTGCCAAGCCACAGCGCGGGGACGTCGTCGTCTTCCACGACCCGGGCGGCTGGCTGGCCGGGGAGCAGACCGCCCACCAGGACGACCCCGTCGGCGTCAAGCAGGTCAAGCAGGGCCTGACCTTCATCGGCCTGCTGCCCTCCGACGACGAGAAGGACCTCATCAAGCGGGTCGTCGGCGTCGGCGGTGACCACGTCAAGTGCTGCGACACCCAGGGCAGGATGACCGTCAACGGCGTTCCCCTGAACGAGGGGGCTTACCTCCATCCGGGCAACGCACCCTCCAACACCCAGTTCGACATCACCGTCCCCCGGGGCCGGCTGTGGGTGATGGGCGACCACCGGGACAACTCCGCCGACTCGCGGGCCCACCAGGACACCCCGTACGGTGGCACCGTCGCGGAGACGTCCGTGGTGGGGCGGGCCATGGTCATCGGCTGGCCCGTCGGCCACTGGACCATGCTGAAGGAGCCGAAAACCTTCTCCTCCGTGTCCGACGCGGCGGCGGGGTCGACCGCAGCTCCCCGGCTGTCGCATAGGGTTGCCCCGGACGATCCGAACGGATCGGTTCGACTCCCGAGCCCTGCGGAACTCCCGCTCGTTATGGGAGTGGTGGGCCTGCGCCGCGCATGGGGCAGGCGGTGGCACGGAGTGAGGAGTTGGCGTGGGGGATGTGGCGGTCGGCGCACGGTCCGGACACGACGGCGAGGAGCACCGCGGACACCCCGAAGGAGCGGCGGACCCCGCCGCGCGCGGCGCCGTGGCCTCCGGGAGTGAGAGCGAAACAGCCGAGGACGGCACGGTGACGGAGTACAACGACGGCGGTGACCAGGGAAGCGGGAGCACCCCCGAGGCGAGGAAGCCCCGCTCCTTCTGGAAGGAGCTGCCCATCCTGATCGGTATCGCGCTGGTGCTGGCGCTGCTGATCAAGACCTTCCTCGTACAGGCGTTCTCGATTCCCTCGGACTCGATGCAGAACACCCTTCAGCGGGGCGACCGCGTCCTGGTCGACAAGCTGACCCCGTGGTTCGGCTCCGAGCCCGAGCGCGGCGAGGTCGTCGTCTTCCACGACCCGGACGACTGGCTGGCGGGCGAGCCGGCGGCCAGCCCGAACGCGTTGCAGACGGTGCTCAGCTGGATCGGCCTGATGCCGTCCGCGGAGGAGAAGGACCTCATCAAGCGCGTCATCGGCGTCGGCGGCGACACCGTCGAGTGCAAGAACACCGGCCCGCTGCTGGTCAACGGCAAGCCGCTGGACGAGCAGTCGTACGTCTACGCGGGCAACACGCCGTGCAGCGTCGACGACCAGGGCGGCCAGTTCAAGGTGCACGTGCCCAAGGGCTTCATCTGGGTCATGGGTGACCACCGGCAGAACTCCCGGGACTCGCGCTACAACCAGAGCGACAAGAACCACGGCATGGTCCCGGTGAAGGAGGTCGTCGGCCGTGCCATCGTCAAGGCCTGGCCGATCAACCGCTGGGGCACGCTGCCCGTTCCGGACACCTTCGACCAGCAGGGCCTCAACCAGCAGTCCTCGGCGGCGGGCGCCCTGTCGGTGGCCCCGAGGGCGTGGCCCTGACCGCGGTCGTGCCGGTGGCGGTGTGGCGGCGCAGGCGGGCCGCGAAGGCCGCGGCCGGCACGGGCACGCCGACGGCGGCCACGGGAGGCCGCTGAGCCCCGCCCGCTGCGGCTCGCGCTCGTGAGTCCACCGCTGTGAAGCCCTTGTGGAGCGAGCGGCGGTGGCCGGGCAGGAGGGGCTGACCCGTTCCAGTACCGACCGGTAGGGTGCGGGTCCATGGGTGGTGAGAGCGCGACGCGTACGGCCCCGCGCAGCGGCGGCACAGGCAGGAACCCGATGGGCGGCAGGGCCGGACAGCGGCTGTCCGGTCTGGCGGTGGCCGTGGGGCTGGCGCTGTTCCTCGCGGGATTCGCGTGGGCGGCGGTGGTCTACAGCCCGTACACCGTGCCCACCAGTTCGATGGCGCCCACGATCGGCATGGGCGACCGGGTGCTGGCCCAGCGGGTCGACGGCGGCCAGGTGCACCGCGGTGACGTGGTCGTCTTCCACGACAAGAACTGGGTGCAGAACTCCGCCGTGATCAAACGCGTGGTCGCCGTCGGCGGCGACACCGTCTCCTGCTGCGAGAAGGGCAGGCTGACCGTCAACGGCAAGCAGATCGACGAGCCGTACCTGAAGGGCGCCGTCGCCGAGGCCGGCGGCTTCCCGACCGTGAAGGTGCCCCAGGGCCGGCTGTTCCTGCTCGGAGACGAACGCCACGGCTCCCTGGACTCCACCGCCCACCTCACCGACGCGGCCGCGGGCACCGTCTCGCGCGACGCCGTGGACGCCCGGGTCGACGCCGTCGTCTGGCCCGTGAAGGGCCTGCTGGAGCGCCCCACCGGCTTCCAGGCGCTCGGTGTCCTCTCCCAGCCGGGCCCGCTGCGTGCGATCACCACGATGATCGTGGCGGGTGCCGTCCTGGTCCTCGCCGGGGGCGCCTACGGGCCGATCGCGGCGCGGCTCGGCGGCTTGCGCGCCCGCACCCGGACGGAGCCGGCCGGTGCTCGCTGAGGACGCCGGGGGCGCCGGGAACGCGGACGGCCGGCCCGGAGGGCTGCGCAAGGTCGCACGGGTGGTCCTGCTCGACCCCGAGAACCGCATCCTGCTGCTGCACGGCCACGAACCGGACGACCCGGCCGACGACTGGTGGTTCACCCCGGGCGGCGGCCTGGAGGGCGCCGAGACGCGCGAGGAGGCCGCCCTGCGGGAACTCGCCGAGGAGACCGGCATCACCGAGGTCGAACTCGGCCCGGTGCTGTGGCGCCGGACGTGCTCGTTCCCGTTCGCGGGCCGACGCTGGAACCAGGACGAGTGGTACTACCTGGCCCGTACGGACCGGACGGCGGTCGAGGCCACGGCCCTGACGGAGCTGGAGCGGCGCAGCGTCGCCGGAGCGCGCTGGTGGACGTGTCAGGAACTGATCCGGGCACATGAGACGGTGTATCCGACCAGACTCGCCGAGCTGCTGCGCACACTGCTCGACGAAGGTCCCCCGGCCGGGCCCGTGACCCTCGACACCGAAATCGTCTAGGGCCTCATGGGACTGGCGCACAATGGTGGGATCGCACGGCTGAAGGGGAACATGCCATGAGCGCCGAGGACCTCGAGAAGTACGAGACCGAGATGGAGCTCAAGCTCTACCGGGAGTACCGCGATGTCGTCGGTCTGTTCAAATTCGTGATCGAGACCGAGCGGCGCTTCTACCTCACCAACGACTACGAGATGCAGGTCCACTCGGTGCAGGGTGAGGTGTTCTTCGAGGTGTCGATGGCCGACGCCTGGGTGTGGGACATGTACCGGCCGGCCCGGTTCGTGAAGCAGGTACGCGTCCTCACGTTCAAGGACGTGAACATCGAGGAGCTGAACAAGAGCGATCTGGAGCTGCCGGGCGGGTGAGGGGCGTCATCGGCCTCACCCCGCCTCGATGCCGCTGCTCTCTGCTGTCAGCTCTCTGTTGTCGGCTCTTTGTTGTCACTCGCGTGAGTGACCGTGTTGTCCACAACCGGTGAGTAGCCCACCAAGATCCACTCCATGGGGCCGGATGCGTGACCGTGGGCGCCGGAGGTGGTGCCGACATGAACGCACGAAGCGCGCTCGGCAGGTACGGAGAGGGCCTGGCGGCCCGCCGGCTGACGCAGACCGGCATGACGGTCCTGGAGCGCAACTGGCGCTGCGGCAGGACCGGTGAGATCGACATCGTGGCCCGGGACGGCGACGTCCTGGTCGTCTGCGAGGTGAAGACCCGCCGGGAGGGGCCCTTCGAGCATCCGATGGCCGCGGTCACACCGGGGAAGGCCGAGCGGCTGCGCGGCCTCGCGGAACGCTGGATCCAGTCCCACGGAGGGGCGCCGCCGGGAGGCGTCCGCATCGACCTGGTCGGCGTCCTGCTGCCCCGGCGCGGCGCCCCCTTGGTCGAGCACGTACGGGGGGCCGCCTGATGGGCTTCGCGCGTACATGCTCCGTGGCCCTCGTCGGTGTCGAGGGCGTGGTCGTCGAGGTCCAGGCCGACCTGGAACCGGGCGTCGCCGCCTTCACCCTGGTGGGCCTGCCGGACAAGAGCCTGACCGAGAGCCGGGACAGGGTGCGGGCCGCGGTGGTCAACTCCGGTGGCGAATGGCCGCAGAAGAAGCTCACGGTCGGTCTCAGCCCGGCCTCGGTGCCCAAGGCCGGCAGCGGCTTCGACCTGGCCGTGGCCTGTGCGGTGCTCGGCGCCGCCGAGCGGATCGACCCCCGGGTGCTCGCCGACATCGTGATGATCGGGGAGCTCGGCCTGGACGGGCGGGTGCGCCCCGTCAGGGGCATCCTGCCGGCGGTGCTGGCCGCCGCCGACTCCGGGTACGAGCAGATGGTCGTGCCCGAGTGCGCCGCCGCCGAGGCCGCGCTGGTGCCCGGCGTCTCCGTCCTCGGTGTCCGAAGCCTGCGGCAGCTGATCGCGGTGCTGACCGACGAGCCGGTGCCCGAGGAGGACCCGGACGAGCAGGGGCGACCGGACCCGCTGCTGGCGGGCCTGCGCCTGCCCGGCACGGGCGCGGCCGCCGGAATGCACAGCGTGGGCGCCGCCCAGCAGGACCAGGGACACGACCTGGCTGACGTCGTCGGCCAGGTCTCGGCCCGTACGGCGGTCGAGGTCGCCGCGGCCGGGGCGCACCACCTGTTCCTCGAAGGACCGCCGGGAGCGGGCAAGACCATGCTCGCCGAGCGGCTGCCCGCCCTGCTGCCCCGCCTCGCCCGGGAGGAGTCCCTGGAGGTGACGGCGATCCACTCGGTGGCCGGACTCCTGCCGCCGGGCAGACCGCTGATCGACCTCGCCCCCTACTGCGCCCCGCACCACTCGGCCACGATGCAGGCTCTCGTCGGGGGCGGCCCGGGCGTCGCCAGGCCGGGGGCCGTGTCGCTGGCCCACCGGGGCGTGCTCTTTCTGGACGAGACCCCCGAGTTCAGCAGCCATGCGCTCGACGCCCTGCGCCAGCCGCTGGAGGCGGGCCATGTGGTGATCGCCCGCAGCGCCGGGGTGGTGCGGTACCCGGCGAAGTTCCTGATGGTGCTCGCGGCCAACCCCTGCCCCTGCGGACGGTTCTCGCTGCGGGACACCCTGTGCGAGTGCCCGCCCTCGGCGGTCCGCCGCTACCAGGCCAGACTGTCCGGGCCGCTGCTCGACCGGGTCGACCTGCGGGTCGAGGTCGACCCGGTCACCCGCTCCGAACTCACCCGGCGCGAGGCCGGGGGCGAGGCCACGGCGGCGGTGGCCGACCGGGTGCGGGCCGCCAGGGAACGCGCGGCGGCCCGGCTCGCGGACACGCCGTGGCGCACCAACAGCGAAGTGCCCGGCCGCGAGCTGCGCAGCCGCTGGCAGGCGGCGGCCGGCGCCATGGACGAGGCCGAGCGCGGTCTGGAGCGGGGCGTCCTCACCGTGCGCGGACTCGACCGTGTCCTGCGGGTCGCCTGGACGGTCGCGGACCTCGCCGGCCACGACCGGCCCGGCGCGTCGGACGTCGCCCTGGCGCTGCAACTGCGCACCGGAGTGCCCCGGGGAGTGCCCATGGCCATCGGGGCGCCGACGTGAGCACCGTCCCGCCCCCCGACGGCGAGCTGCTCGCCCGGGTCTTCCTCAGCCGGGTCCTGGAACCCGGGGACACGGTCGGCGGGCGGTGGCTGCGGGAGTTCGGGGCGGTGGAGGTGGCCCGGCGGCTGCGCGACGGCGGCCCGCGGCCCGCCGGGGTGTCGGACAAGCGGTGGGCGGGACTGTGCGCCCGGGCGGCAGGGGCCGATCCCGGACGGGACCTCGCCGCGGCGCGGGAGGCCGGGGTGCGGTTCGTGCGCCCCGGGGACACCGAGTGGCCCGCGCAGCTCGACGACCTCGGCGACGCGCGGCCCACGGGACTGTGGGTGCGCGGCCGGCCCAGCCTGCGGATATGGGCGCTGCGCTCGGTCGCGCTCGTCGGCGCCCGGGCCTGCACCCAGTACGGCGCCCACATGGCCGCGGCCCTCGCCGCCGGCCTCGCGGAGCACGGCTGGGTCGTGGTCTCCGGCGGCGCCTACGGAGTCGACGGCGCCGCCCACCGGGGCGCGCTCGCCGCGGGCGGTGCCACCGTCGCGGTACTGGCCTGCGGCGTCGACCGGCCCTATCCGCGCGGGCACACCGAGTTGATCAGCAGGATCGCGCAGCAGGGACTGGTGATCGGCGAGTTGCCACCCGGTGACCACCCGACGCCGAGCCGGTTCATCGTCCGCAACCGGGTGATCGCGGCGCTCACCCGGGGCACCGTGGTCGTGGAGGCCGCACACCGCAGCGGATCACTGGTCACCGCACGGGCGGCGTTGCGGCTGGGACGGCACACCATGGGGGTGCCCGGCCCGGCCACCAGCGCGCTCTCCGCCGGTGTCCACGAACTCCTGCGCGACGGTGCGGTGCTGGTCACCGACGCCGCGGAAGTCGTCGAACTCGTCGGCGACATGGGGGAACTCGCTCCGGACCGGCGCGGTCCCGTACTCCCGCGCGACCTGCTGGAACCGGACGCCCGGCAGGTTCTGGCCGCGTTGCCGGCGCGCGGCGGGGCGACGCCGGACGAGATCGCCCGAGCTGCCCGGACGACCATGGACGACGCGATTGCGAAACTGTACGAACTCCGGTCGCTGGGTTACGTCGAACGACACGGCGATGGATGGAAGTTGACACGCCAGGCGCTGATCTCGGCCCGGGAGGGCCGCGAGCGGTGCTGACCGAGCGTGTTCGGCCGTCCGGGGGAGGCCCGACGCCATTGGGGATTCCGGCAGTTGGGCGTCGCGGTGGTCACCGAGGGTGACAGGTGTGACCCGGTGGGGCGCATCGCGGAACGAATCTGCGCACGCTTCGCGCCCCGTCCTTCGCGCACCGCGACACTTCAGTCACGCTACGCTCACGTGGTTCGGGCGCAGATACCACCCAGAACGACAGCTCACTCGGACGCCCGCATTCCACCGTAGAACGACGCAAGGCGACTAATGCCCCAGCACACCTCCGGGCCCGACCGGGCGGCGATCCCCCCAGCCGCCCGTGACGGTGGCAGCGTGCGGCCGCCCGCTCCTTCGACGCTCGAGGAGCTGTGGCGGTCGTACAAGGCGACGGGGGACGACCGGTTGCGGGAGCAGCTGATCCTGCACTACTCGCCGCTGGTGAAGTACGTGGCGGGCCGGGTGAGCGTCGGCCTGCCGCCCAATGTGGAGCAGGCCGATTTCGTCTCCTCAGGGGTCTTCGGGCTCATCGACGCGATCGAGAAGTTCGACATCGAGCGGGAGATCAAGTTCGAGACCTACGCGATCACCCGGATCCGGGGCGCGATGATCGACGAGCTGCGGGCGCTGGACTGGATCCCCCGCTCGGTACGGCAGAAGGCGCGGAACGTGGAGCGGGCGTACGCGACCCTGGAGGCCCGGCTGCGACGTACCCCGACGGAGGTCGAGGTGGCCGCCGAGATGGGCATCGCGGTCGACGAACTGCATGCTGTTTTCAGCCAGTTGTCGCTGGCCAACGTGGTGGCTCTGGAGGAGCTGCTGCATGTGGGCGGCGAGGGCGGCGACCGGCTGAGCCTGATGGACACGCTGGAGGACACCGCCGCCGACAATCCGGTGGAGGTGGCCGAGGACCGGGAGCTGCGGACGTTCCTGGCCCGGGCGATCAACACGCTGCCCGAGCGGGAGAAGACCGTCGTGATGCTCTACTACTACGAGGGACTCACGCTCGCCGAGATCGGCCATGTGCTCGGTGTGACCGAGAGCCGGGTCAGCCAGATCCATACTAAATCGGTGCTCCAGCTGCGGGCGAAGCTGGCGAGCTTCGGCCGCTGACCCGGGCGGAGTCACTCCCGGTCCGGGTGGCACATCCGTAAAGTGGTTGACGTGCCAAGGATTCGAGCGGCCTCCGTGGCCGAGCACCGGTCGATGCAGCGAGCCGCCCTGCTGGACGCGGCGCGGACTCTGCTGTCCGAGGGCGGGACGGAGGCGCTGACCTTCCCGGCCCTTGCGGAGCGGACGGGGCTCGCGCGGTCGTCGGTGTACGAGTATTTCCGGTCGCGGGCCGCCGTGGTCGAGGAGCTGTGCGAGGCCGACTTCCCGGTGTGGGCCGCGGAGGTCGAGGCCGCGATGGCCTCCGTCGACGGGCCCCCGGCCAAGGTCGAGGCGTATGTGCGCAAGCAGCTGGAGCTGGTCGGGGACCGGCGGCACCGGGCCGTCGTGGCGATCTCGGCGAGCGAGCTGGACGCGGGTGCCCGGGAGAAGATCCGGGCCGCCCACGGCGGGCTCGTCGCCATCATCGTGGAGGCGCTCGGCGAGCTGGGCCACGAACAGCCGCGGTTGGCGGCGATGCTGCTTCAGGGCGTGGTGGACGCGGCGGTACGGCGCATCGAGCTGGGTGCTGCGGAGGATCCGGCGTCCATCGCGGAGGCCGCCGTCGCCATGGCCCTGCACGGCGTCTGCGGCTGACCCTAGAGGCGCTGGTGCGACGCCCTCCGTGACCAGTGCCGGGGCATCAGGGCAGTGGCACTCCCAGGACCGGGAGCAGTCTCGTTGGTCCGTTCAGGAGCCATGGGGGGAGCAGGAGGAGAGGGTTCAGGTAGGTCTTGCCGCGCAGTAGGCCCCAGTGGATGCACGGGCCTTCGCAATGCCGGCCCGTAGCCTCGACCGTGCCGACGACCGCCCCCGCCGTCACCTCGTCGCCCTGTTTCACCGACGCCCTCACCGGCTCGTACGTCGTCCGAAGCGGTGGTTCGCCGGTGCCGGACAGCTCGATCGACACCACGCCCCTGCCGGCCACCGGGCCCGCGAAGAACACCCGCCCCGCCGCCACCGCCCGGACCTGGGCACCCGGCGGCGCGCTCAGGTCCACGCCCCGGTGCCCTGGCCCGTAGACCGTCGCCGGTGGATCCCAGCCGCGCAACACCCCGGGCCGCACCCCCACGGGCCACACCCGACCCACGGCGGGCACGGGCGGATCCTCTTCCCCGGACCCGGACCCGGACCCGGACCCGGACCCGGACCCGGACCCGGACCCGGACCCGGACCCGGACCCGGACGCGGACCCAGGACCGACCGGCGTAGTGGGGTGGTCGCTCGCCCAGGTCGTCCATGTCACCGAGCCGGCCAGCGCCGCCGAGGCCGTGAGCGCCATCAGTACCACCGAGGCCACCAGGGCCATCAGGGCCACCGAGGCCGCCGGGGCCGCCGCCCGCCCGGGTAGTAGACGCCGCCGGACGCCGGCGGCCGTCCATCGCATCGCACGCATCCGAAACATGCGTCCACCGTCCCGCACCCCGCCGACTACGACCGGAACCTGTGGACGACTCACCCATTGTGGACAGCGGCGTCACCCGGCGCCCCGCGGGTCCCGTACACTTCTGGTGGCGACCCGGGTCACTGGGTCGACTTCGCACGCCCCGACACTCCGACCGGCAACGGCCGGTGTCAGCGCCCCTCGGTCCCTCGTGGCACGGCGCACCGCGGGCGTCAGGCGCGGAAGCCGTCCGGCATCCGCGGCACAACCGAGAAACTCAAGGAGATACGGCCATGGCCGTCGTCACGATGCGGGAGCTGCTGGAGAGCGGCGTCCACTTCGGTCACCAGACCCGTCGCTGGAACCCGAAGATGAAGCGCTTCATCTTCACCGAGCGCAACGGCATCTACATCATCGACCTGCTCCAGTCGCTGTCGTACATCGACCGCGCCTACGAGTTCGTCAAGGAGACCGTCGCCCACGGCGGCACGGTCATGTTCGTCGGTACGAAGAAGCAGGCGCAGGAGGCCATCGCCGAGCAGGCCACCCGCGTCGGCATGCCCTACGTCAACCAGCGCTGGCTGGGCGGCATGCTCACCAACTTCTCGACCGTCTACAAGCGCCTGCAGCGCCTGAAGGAGCTCGAGCAGATCGACTTCGAGGACGTCGCGGCCTCCGGTCTGACCAAGAAGGAGCTCCTGGTCCTCTCCCGCGAGAAGGCCAAGCTGGAGAAGACCCTCGGCGGTATCCGCGAGATGCAGAAGGTGCCCAGCGCCGTCTGGATCGTGGACACCAAGAAGGAGCACATCGCGGTCGGCGAGGCCCGGAAGCTCAACATCCCGGTCGTCGCCATCCTCGACACCAACTGTGACCCCGACGAGGTCGACTACAAGATCCCGGGCAACGACGACGCGATCCGCTCCGTCACCCTGCTCACCCGTGTGATCGCCGACGCGGTCGCCGAGGGCCTCATCGCCCGCTCCGGTGTCGCCACCGAGGGCAAGGGCGAGAAGGCCGCGGGCGAGCCGCTCGCCGAGTGGGAGCGCAACCTGCTCGAGGGCGAGAAGAAGGCCGAGGAGGCCCCGGCTGTGGAGGCCCCCGCCGAGGAGGCCCCGGCTGCGGAGGCCCCCGCCGAGGAGGCCCCGGAGGCTCCGGCCACCGAGGCTCCGGCCGCCGAGGGCGAGCAGGCCTGACCCGTCAGCGCCAGCGTTGACGGCGGGAGCGGCGACATGAAGTCCGCTCCCGCCGTTCACCCGTAGGTCAGCACCGAGTCGGGAATCTGCATCTACATGTAGACCGCAGACCGTGCAGATCTTCGATCCTCCAGACTCCGAGAAAGATTCACAGACTCATGGCGAACTACACCGCCGCCGACGTCAAGAAGCTCCGTGAGCTCTCCGGCGCCGGCATGATGGACTGCAAGAAGGCGCTGGACGAGGCCGAGGGCAACGTCGAGAAGGCTGTCGAGGCGCTCCGTATCAAGGGCCAGAAGGGCGTCGCCAAGCGCGAGGGCCGCTCCGCCGAGAACGGCGCCGTGGTCTCGATCATCGCCGACGACAACTCCTCCGGTGTCCTCGTCGAGCTGAAGTGCGAGACGGACTTCGTCGCCAAGAGCGAGAAGTTCCAGGCCGTCGCCCGCGAGATCGCCGAGCACGTCGCCAAGTCCTCCCCGGCCGACCTCGACGCGCTGCTCGCCTCCGAGATCGAGGCCGGCAAGACCGTCCAGGCGTTCGTGGACGAGGCCAACGCCAACCTCGGTGAGAAGATCGTCCTGGACCGCTTCGCGCAGTTCTCCGACGGCTTCGTGACCGCGTACATGCACCGCACGATGCCCGACCTGCCCCCGCAGATCGGTGTCCTCGTCGAGCTCGACAAGCAGACCGATGAGAGCGCCGCGGTCGCCAAGGGCATCGCCCAGCACATCGCCGCCTTCGCGCCGAAGTACCTCGCCAAGGAGGACGTGCCGGCCGACATCGTCGAGTCCGAGCGCCGTGTCGCCGAGGAGACCACCCGCGCCGAGGGCAAGCCCGAGGCCGCGATCGCCAAGATCGTCGAGGGTCGTCTGAACGGCTTCTTCAAGGACGCGACGCTGCTCGGCCAGCCCTACGCCCTGGACAACAAGAAGTCGGTCCAGAAGGTTCTGGACGAGGCCGGTGTCACCCTGAAGCGCTTCACGCGCATCAAGGTCGGCATCTGAGTCCACGGTCCGTACCGCGACGGACCCCCGACCCCGATAGGGTCGACAGCAGTCGTCCACGTCACGCGCGTGTGCAGCCACACGCGCGTGACGGACGGCAGCAGATCTGACGAGGAGGCCATTGCCGCTGCATGGGATGCGAAACACGCCCCACCGGCAATGGCCTTCTTCGCATGTGCACCACGTAACAGAGGCGGGATCTCATGACCACCAAGGCCCAGAAGAGCGACGACGGCAAAGTACCCGGCCGGTTTCTGCTGAAGCTGTCCGGAGAGGCCTTCTCCGGCGGCGGGGGCCTGGGAGTCGACCCGGACGTGGTGCACGCCATCGCCCGTGAGATCGCGGCGGTCGTACGCGACGGAGCGGAGATCGCGGTCGTCATCGGCGGCGGCAACTTCTTCCGCGGTGCCGAACTCCAGCAGCGCGGCATGGACCGCGCCCGCTCGGACTACATGGGCATGCTCGGCACCGTGATGAACTGCCTCGCCCTGCAGGACTTCCTGGAGAAGGAAGGCATCGACAGCCGGGTCCAGACCGCCATCACCATGGGCCAGGTCGCCGAGCCGTACATCCCGCTGCGCGCCGTGCGCCACCTGGAGAAGGGCCGCGTGGTCATCTTCGGCGCCGGTATGGGCATGCCGTACTTCTCCACCGACACCACCGCCGCCCAGCGCGCCCTGGAGATCGACGCCGAGGCGCTGCTCATGGGCAAGAACGGCGTGGACGGGGTTTACGACTCCGACCCGAAGGCCAACCCGGACGCCGTGAAGTTCGACTCCCTCGGCTACGGCGAGGTCATCACGCGGGACCTGAAGATCGCCGACGCGACGGCGATCACGCTGTGCCGGGACAACAAGCTCCCGATCGTCGTCTTCGAGCTCCTGAAGGAGGGCAATATCGCCCGCGCCGTCAAGGGTGAGAAGATCGGCACGCTTGTGGGTGACCAGGGCAGCCGGGACTGACCGGCCGACCCCGTACCGCGGGTCGCCGGAAAGAGACCTGTCCGGGCGACGGACGGGACGGACTCCGGCCGGAGGATGGACAATGTCCTGCCGGTCGGGAACCGTGCAGGAAGAACGCGACGAAGCCGGTCGCCGGTCCCGACAGGGAACCGCAGCCGGGCCTACTCAAGACACGCAGGAGCAAGTGGTGATCGAAGAGACCCTCCTCGAGGCCGAGGAGAAGATGGAGAAGGCCGTCGTGGTCGCCAAGGAGGACTTCGCCGCGATCCGCACCGGCCGTGCGCACCCGGCGATGTTCAACAAGATCGTGGCCGATTACTACGGCGCGCCGACGCCGATCAACCAGCTGGCCTCGTTCTCCGTGCCGGAGCCGCGCATGGCCGTCGTGACCCCGTTCGACAAGACCGCGCTGCGCAACATCGAGCAGGCGATCCGCGACTCCGACCTGGGCGTCAACCCGAGCAACGACGGCAACATCATTCGCGTGGTGTTCCCCGAGCTCACCGAGGAGCGCCGCCGCGACTACATCAAGGTCGCCAAGGGCAAGGGCGAGGACGCCAAGGTGTCCATCCGCTCCGTGCGCCGCAAGGCCAAGGACGCCATCGACAAGCTGATCAAGGACGGCGAGGTCGGCGAGGACGAGGGCCGTCGTGCGGAGAAGGAGCTCGACGACACCACCGCGAAGTACGTGGCGCAGGTGGACGAGCTGCTGAAGCACAAGGAAGCGGAGCTGCTCGAAGTCTGATGGACGACACTTCCTGGGGAGCGCCGCGGCAGGCCGGGTACTGGGGGCCCGCGGACGGGCCATCCGCCCATCAGGGGGGACCCGTCCCGGGGGCCGTTCCGGCGGGTGCCGCGTACGATGCGCATGACGCCCAGCGGACCCGCCCCATGCCCGTCGTGCCCGACGCGCCCGCTCACGGCGGAAACCAGGATGACGACCGGGGTGCCGCCCAGCCGGGCGGCGCCTCGTTCCGCGACGACACGCCGCAGCAGCCGCACCAAGCGCCGCAGCCGTGGCCCCACGACACGCCGCAGACACCGTCCTTCCACAGGACGGCGTCGCAGAATCCGGAGCCCATGCCCGACGCCCCGCAGCCGGCGCCCGCGCCGCAGAAGAAGAACGCGGGCCGCGACCTGGGCGCCGCCATAGGCGTCGGCCTCGGACTCGGCGTGGTGATCGTCGTGTCGCTGTTCGTCGTCAAGGCCGTCTTCGTGGGCGTCATCGCGATCGCGGTCGTGGTCGGCCTGTGGGAGCTCACCAGCCGGCTCCAGGAGCGCAAGGGCATCAGGGCGCCGCTCGTTCCGCTGGCGGTCGGCGGCGCGGCCATGGTGGTCGCCGGGTACGCCCGGGGTGCCGAGGGCGCCTGGGTGGCGATGGCACTGACGGCGCTCGCGGTCCTGGTCTGGCGCATGACGGAACCACCGGAGGGTTACCTCAAGGACGTCACGGCCGGCGTCTTCGCGGCGTTCTACGTGCCGTTCCTGGCCACGTTCGTCGCGATGATGCTGACCGCGGACGACGGTCCGCGCCGCGTGCTGACCTTCCTGCTGCTCACGGTCGTCAGCGACACGGGCGCGTACGCCGTCGGCTGGCGTTTCGGCCGGCACAAGCTCGCTCCGCGCATCAGCCCGGGCAAGACCCGGGAGGGCCTGTTCGGCGCGGTGGCCTTCGCGATGGTGGCCGGCGCGCTGTGCATGCAGTTCCTGATCGACAACGGCGCCTGGTGGCAGGGCCTGCTGCTCGGCCTCGCGGTCGCCGCCACCGCCACGCTCGGCGATCTCGGCGAGTCCATGATCAAGCGGGACCTGGGCATCAAGGACATGGGCGCACTGCTTCCCGGCCACGGGGGCATCATGGACCGCCTGGACTCCCTGCTGCCCACCGCACCGGTGGCCTGGCTCCTGCTGGTCCTCTTCGTCGGCTCCGCCTGATCCCACGACCTGCCATCGAGCCCCCACCCGGCGGGTGGGGGCTCGATGCCGTTCCCCGCGTGGATCAGGATTCAGTGTCGGCTTGCGTCCTGCCGACCACGGGCCGTGCCGCCCTGTAGAGGGTGAAAGCTCGATGAGTGACTTGAGCCGCCAGGAGCGCGAACCAGGTTCCCCCCAGGCACCGCGTAAGAAGGCTCCACCAGTCCACTGCCGGCCCCGCAAGAATGCGCACCGTCCACCAGACGTCGTAGGTCACCATGCCGGCCAGTCCCGCAGCCAGGAGAGCGGCCGTCCACCAGCGCTTGGGCCAACCATCGGTCATGTTTCTCCCCCTGGCGAAACCACTCACCATTACCGGCCGTCTCCGGAGTGTGCCATGCCCGCTGCCTGCCCGTTCAGGCAGGAGCAACGGTGTGGCGGGCTGGAGCGTCTGGACGAGTGCCGGTTTCATCTTGGGCCAGGCTGTGTGAGGGGGGCTTGTGCAGAAGCAGGACGGCGCGGGGCGAGAGTTGAACGCGTACGAGCGGGTGCTCGCTGAGGACCGTCGGGTCGTGCGCGAGATGCTCCGTGTGAGTACCGGCGGTGCCCATGCCGGGCTCGCCATCACGGTCATCATCGTCGCCTTGATCGCTGCCGTTGGCGGCGCCCAGCGGGCTCTGATGGTCGGTGGAGCGGTCGCGACCTGGTTCGCCGTCGCCCTTTTCGCGGTTGTCCGTGGCGGACGCCGCGGACGGTCCGCGGCCACGCGTGCTTACCTCCTGACTTTCGGCTGGGCCAGTTGGCTGTGATGGTCGCGGCGTTGCATGGCGGGCATGATCATGCCCGCCGGGGCAGAGTCCCAGGGAACTGGGCCGGACCGTTTGAACTCAGCCGGACTGCTCGTTCCCCCACCGCGACCACAGCGTCTCGTGCCAGTGGTCGGTGTCGGAAGCGGGACGAGCCACTGAGGGCACCGGCCCGGGGCCCGTCTCGATCAGGTGCACCAGCGTCCAGGCGACGCCGTAACAGTCGTCGGGCCCGAAACACGTGGCCAGCGCCTGTGCCTCCTCCGCCGTAACCGGTCGGGAGATTGCCCGAAGCTGCTCGTGGCGCCTGTCGACTGCTTCTTCACTCCCGTCCCAGTCGGGGAGTGGACCGTCGGCGACGAACGCCTGCACTTCGGGTCTCATGCTCGAATGATCGGCAGCGGTAGCTGTCGTGGCAAGGCGTCTTGGCAGACCTCAGGTTGTCTGATCTTGAGAGCGAAGGGCACTGTGGTCGGCGGTACGTCGGGTGCATGATGATGCGCATACCGGCATTCATACATGGGGGAGCCATGAACACCCGCACCATCGCCGTCATCGCGGCCGTCCTGCTCGCTGGGCTGGCCGGCTGCGGAACCGGCGCCGATGCCGAGGTCAACAGGTCGACCACGGATATCCGCACCTCGGTTGAACACCTCCGTGAGGCGATAGGCGAAGAGACCAAAGCGGTCAAGGGGGAGAGGGGCGATGTGCGCGCTCAGGCGGAGAATGTCCGCCTCGTCGCGCGGATCGAGTCCACGAACCTCACGAAGTACGCCAGCCGCGCCCCGGCCGAAACGCAACACTTCGCCAACGCCGCAAAAAGCTGGGCGGAGAGCGTCGCCACCGCACGCGAGGCGATGCTCAGCGACCAGGAAACCAGTGCCATCGCCCTCGCCAACTCCATTACCGAGGAACGGTTCATGGACTCGGCCGCCACGGATCTCCACGTCACACCATGGACGCCGAGGCCCCCATGGACGCCGAGCCCCGAAGCCGACAGCGAATAACCCAGCAGCTGGGCAGGCCTCAGCGATCGCCCCGCCCGCAGTTCGCATCGAGGGGTGCACGCGACACCGCCGCTCGGGCTGTCTCCGGGCCGTGCGGGGGTGCTCAACCATGACAGATGACGACAGTCGACGACGGCTTCTCTCCCTGCTCGTAGACGGCGCTTCGGGTACCGGCGCATGTGCTCATCCGTGAAGCAGAGTTGAAGAAGACCAGACCGACATCGTGAGCCCAGGCGCACCGTCCTCCGCAGTGAACGGGTCTCAGACGTTGATCCAGAAGGACTGACCGCATGCGCCCTTGACTCGGTCATTGAAACTCCGGCTCAAAGCGGCTCCGCCGACCTAGGTGCAATATCTACCTGTATGTCTCCGAGCGGGGTTCCTCAGTGAGCAGGTACAGCCCCAAGTGCTGGCGGAGAAAGCTCTCCAGCCGTGGAAGGCCGATCGCGTCGGCCGGGAGATCACTGGAACGGGGGTGGTAGAGCTCGACCAGTTGGGCCATCAGTTCTTCGTCGAGCAACGGCGCCTGATAGCGATCGATCGTCCCGAGGTAGAAGAGCCAGCTGTGCAGCCGGTTGGCAGGGCAGTGCCCTTGGCCCGCATGCGGATTCTCCGGCTCGTGCTCGTCACCCCAGGAACCGACGTGGAGGTAGGAGGCGCGACGCAAGCCCTCGTCCAGAACCGGGGTCGGATCATCCTTGCAGTTCCAATAGATCCGAGCCTCGTTTTCAGGTATGGGGCTCGGCACGGCCGCCAACCACAGTTGGTAGATCTCCTCCACGGCCGCAGTTTGGCATGCCGGGCCAAGGCGAAGCCCAGTAGTGGGATCACGTCTGCTGAGGTGGTGTATCGACGGCCACTGGGTGATCTCGTTTTGAGGCTATGCGGTGAGTTCGGTGGGCAGGGTGGTCTCGTCGGTTTCTGACTCGATCGGGTGGAGGCGGGCCTTGGCGAGGAGTTCGCGGCCCATGTAGCGGCGGGCCTCGGTCCACTCGTCGTTCTGCTCGGCCAGGACCGCGCCGACGAGCCGGATCACGGCGGCGCGGTCGGGGAAGATGCCGACCACGTCGGTGCGGCGGCGGATCTTCTTGTTCAGCCGCTCCTGCGGGTTGTTCGCCCAGATCTGCCGCCAGATCTCGCGGGGGAAGGCGGTGAAGGCCAGCAGGTCATGCTGGGCGGCGTCCAGGTGGGCTGCGGCTTGGGCTGTTCGAAGACGGTTCGCAGCAGGGTTGCCACCCATGGCTGGGCCGATTTCGGAACCTGGCTCAGCAGATTGCGGGCGTAGTGGGTGCGGCAGCGCTGCCAGGAGGCGCCGGGCAGCACCGCGCCGATCGCGTCGACCAGGCCGGCGTGGGCGTCGGAGACGACGAGCTGGACGCCGGACAGTCGCGGGCGATCAGTGAGCGCAGGAAGGCGAGCCAGCCGGCTCCGTCCTCGGTGGTGGCGACGTCCAGGCCGAGGATCTCGCGGTGGCCATCGGCGTTGACACCGACCGCCATCAGCGCGTGGATGTTGATGATCCGGCCGCCCTCACGGACCTTCTGGGTCAGCGCATCGACCCAGACGAACGCATACGGACCGGCGTCCAGAAAGCGGTTACGGAACGCGGTGACCTGCTCGTCCAGGTGCCGGGCCATCGCGGACACCTGGACGGGCAGACTGTCGGGTGCGGTCATCGTGCTGATCTCCTTCAAAGACTTGGTCGTCTTGAAAGATCAGCCGGTGGCCGTTCGTCTATGAGGGCCTCATCCCGACGCCGGAGCAAACCCCCGGATCAGGTCGAACCTGTACACCTCTTCCCTGGACGCAACCGCCTGCCGGCACGTGATCGCCAAATGAGGCTAAATCGCGACCTACTGGGACCCGGCCAGGTCCGCTCACACTCGAACGCATGGGGGCGACGCTGGATGGTGACCAGTCCGTATGTCTTCGCTGCCGTGAGGCCGGCGACTCCGTACGCGAGCGCGGGCGGATCAGCCTCATGGCGAGCTACTGCCAGAGGTGCTGGGACACCCTTGCCAACGAGATGGCCGTGACCGACGGAGCCACAGCCACACCCGGACCCGAACACGACCCTGATGACGTGACCTGGATGGAACCGCCAGTCTGCCCCGAATGCGGCGCTTTAATTCGTATATGCCCCACTATCTATGATCGGTGGGTCAGTCTCGCCACGGTGGAACTGCCCGCCAAAGACGTCCCAGAGGCCTTCAGGTGGCGTTTGATCCCGATCCCGACCCAATCCCCCATCCCCGCCGAGATCGTGGCCGTACGGGTCCGTGGGATCGACCCGCTGCCGGGTGAACCCGTCGTGCCGGCGCACCGCATGATGTGCGTCCCCGAGTGGGGTGAGCCGTAGACCGCGTGGCAAGGGACGGGGAGCCCTGACCGTGTCCTCCGCGTGCCCGATCGGGCAGCGAGCGTCGGGGAGCAGCGGGGAACACCGGGGAGCCGACCTGGAAACGGCAGGTCAGCGAAGCGCCAGCTCAGCCCGGATCCGCATACGCGATCTTCCAAACTGGTGCTCTAGGATCCCGAGCGCCGCGGCGCTTTCTTGGGGACGAGGAGACATACATGCGCCGCCCCCTCTGAGACGCTGGGCAGATGCTCACTGAAGATGAAGCACGAGGGCTCGTTTTGGCGGAGCTCGCACGGACCGCAAGAGCGATAGAACACCTGGACCTTGCGATCTCCAGGGTTGAAACCGTGTCTTTCGGGTGGGTGTTCTACTGGTGCGCGCGACGGGACATCGGTCGCCCCGCCGGCCAGCGGCCAACACTCGGTGGGAACGGCCCTTTCTTGGTGGATCGGGAGAACGAGCGGCTTATCCGAACTGCAACCAGCAGGCCCGTACCCGGACAGATATCGGACTATGAGCGTCGGCTGCGGCGTGAGGCTCATGCCCAGAACGCGGCGGCGAAGCGAGCTGTACAGCAAGGAAGTACAGCAACCACAGCAACCAGCCTCGACCAGTAGTGCCTCCGAGGGGCCATGAAGCGGCCTGTATGACCGTCACCGACTGATCCACATTGAGCTACGGACTAGAAGCTACGGGTGCTGCGCACAATCGCAGTATGACCGACAACGTCGAAGCCGCCTGGCGCAAGATCCTGGCAACCGCCGGCGAGCACACCTGGCCGGATGGCTCGCCGCTCCTGGGGCCGTTCACCGAGATGGTGCGGATGGCCCATGCCGAGCCGCAGCTGCGTCAGCTCTACCCGTGGACGGGCATGTGGGAGCTGCACTTCAGCAGATGCACGGGGTTCCGTCCCACCTGGGACATCCCCTACATCGGCACCCTGAGCGACGGCCGGTACTACGTCGAGGGACCGCATCGCAACAGCCCGCGGATCGCTGAAACGGACAGCGCACAGGCCGCCGTAGCCATGGTCATCGAGCGACTGCCACCAGGCTGCGGCCCGGCCTTTGTGGGCACTGCCGAGGAGCTGGCGGCTTACGAGAGGGAAGACGGACCCGAGTAGAGCGCAAGATCGATGAGTGCTCCCCGGGCCGTCTGTGGGCCGTCCGAGGGCGGTCAACGACGACCGGTGCCGACCACTGACGACAGTCGTCCGGGTGGACAGCCGCAGGTCACCCAATTGGATCTGCGACACTGGTACAGCCATGCCTAAGCCCGGAGAACTCACTTTCGTCGCCCCGCGCGGTGTCAAGAAGCCGCCGCGGCATCTTGCCGACCTGTCGCCCGCCGAGCGCAAGGAGGCTGTCGCCGAGATCGGCGAGAAGCCGTTTCGTGCGAAGCAGCTCTCGCAACACTACTTCGCGCGGTACGCGCACGACCCGGAGCAGTGGACCGACATCCCCGCCGGGTCCCGCGCCAAGCTCCAGGAGGCGTTGCTTCCCGAGCTGATGACGGTCGTACGGCATCTGTCGACCGACCAGGGGACCACCCGCAAGACGCTGTGGCGCCTGTTCGACGGCACGCTCGTGGAGTCGGTGCTCATGCGCTACCCGGACCGGGTGACCATGTGCATCAGCTCGCAGGCGGGCTGCGGCATGAACTGCCCGTTCTGTGCCACGGGACAGGCCGGGCTCGACCGGAACCTGTCCACCGCCGAGATCGTGCACCAGATCGTCGACGGGATGCGCGCCCTGCGGGACGGCGAGGTCCCCGGTGGTCCCGCGCGTTTGTCGAACATCGTCTTCATGGGCATGGGCGAGCCGCTCGCCAACTACAACCGCGTCGTCGGCGCGATCCGCGCCCTGACCGACCCCGAGCCGGACGGGCTCGGCCTGTCCCAGCGCGGGATCACCGTCTCCACGGTGGGCCTGGTCCCGGCGATCCACCGGTTCTCCGACGAGGGCTTCAAGTGCCGGCTCGCCATCTCCCTGCACGCACCGGACGACGAGCTGCGCGACACGCTCGTCCCGGTCAACACGCGGTGGAAGGTGCGGGAGGTGCTCGACGCCGGATTCGAGTACACCGCCAGGTCCGGGCGCCGACTGTCCATCGAGTACGCGCTGATCCGGGACATCAACGACCAGGCATGGCGCGGCGACCGGCTCGGCCGGCTGCTCAAGGGCAAGCCCGTGCACGTCAACCTCATCCCGCTGAACCCGACGCCCGGCTCGAAGTGGACCGCGTCCCGGCCCGAGGACGAGAAGGCGTTCGTCGAGGCGATCGCCGCGCACGGTGTGCCGGTGACCGTCCGGGACACCCGGGGCCAGGAGATCGACGGCGCCTGCGGTCAGCTGGCTGCGACCGAAAGGTAGCCGGACGGTAGGCTGAGAACCTACACATCTTCATATTCCGACAGGGGAGCGCCACAGCGCTGAGAGTGCGGCACCGGCCGCAGACCCTCTGAACCTCGCCCAGGTCATTCTGGGTAGGAAGTTCGGTCATCACTCAAGCTGTTGTGCCCTGCCCGGGTGTCCCTCGCGGACTCCGGGCAGGGCCGCGTCTCTTCCTGGCCAACCCCCAGGAGGACATCCAGTGCACATCAAGACGTTCGCCGTGGCCGCGGTCGGGCTCGGCCTGGTCACGCTGTCGGCGTGCGGCTCGTCACCCAGCGACAAGGGCTCCGCGGGCTCCAAAACGGTGACCCTCGTCAGCCACAACTCGTGGGCCGCCTCCAAGGGCGTCATCGCCGACTTCGAGAAGAGCTCCGGCTACAAGGTGAAGGTCCTGGAGGACGGCGACGCCGGCCAGGCCGTCAACAAGGCCATCCTCACCAAGGACAACCCGCAGGGCGACGTCTTCTTCGGCGTCGACAACACCCTGCTGTCCCGCGCCCTGGACAACGGGCTGTTCCAGCCGTACGAGCCGAAGGGGGCCGACCTGATCCTGCCGCGGTACCGGGTCGACGAGGCCAAGCACCGGGTCACGCCCATCGACACCGGCGACATCTGCGTCAACTACGACAAGAAGTACTTCGCCGACCACAAGCTGACCCCGCCCGCCTCGTTCGACGACCTGATCAAGCCGGAGTACAAAAACCTCCTCGTCACCGAGAACGCCGCCACCTCCTCGCCCGGCCTCGGCTTCCTGCTCGGCACCGCCGCCAAGTACGGCGACCAGGGCTGGCAGGACTACTGGAAGAAGCTCAAGGCCAACGGCGTCAAGGTCGTCGACGGCTGGGAGCAGGCCTACAACCAGGAGTTCTCCGGTTCCGCCGGCGGCAGGAAGGCCAAGGGCGACCGGCCCCTCGTCGTCTCCTACGCCTCCTCGCCGCCCGCCGAGGTCATCTACGCCGAACCGCGGCCGAAGACCGCGCCGACCGGCGTCGCGCAGGGCACCTGCTTCCGCCAGGTCGAGTACGCGGGACTGCTCAGCAACGCCAGGAACACCGAAGGGGGCAAGGCTTTCCTGGACTTCCTGATCACCAAGAAGTTCCAGGACGACATGCCGCTGAACATGTTCGTCTACCCGGTGCGCGAAGGCGCCCAGGTGCCCGCGGAGTTCGCCGAGTACGGCCCTCAGGCCAAGAACCCCGAGACCCTGGCCCCCGACAGGATCGCCGCCAACCGTGACCAGTGGGTCAAGTCGTGGACATCGCTCGTCCTCAGGTAGGCCGCGGACGCGGCCGCCGGAAGGGGAACGCGGCGCGGCTCGGCCTCATGGCCGTGCCCGTCGCGTTCTTCGCGGTGTTCTTCGCCTACCCCGTGGCCGCGATCGTCCGGCGCGGCCTGGAGACGGACGGGGCCTGGCAGCTGGGGCGGATCACCGATGTGCTCGGACAGTCCGACATCCGGCACGTGCTGTGGTTCACCACCTGGCAGGCGCTCGCCTCCACCGCGCTCACCCTGCTCGTCGGCCTGCCCGGCGCCTATGTCTTCGCGCGCCTCGACTTCCCCGGCCGGCAGGTCCTGCGGGCCGTCGTCACCGTGCCGTTCGTGCTGCCCACCGTCGTGGTCGGCACCGCGTTCCTCGCGCTGATCGGTCGCGGCGGCCTGCTCGACGAACTGTGGGGCGTCCGGCTGGACACCACGGTGTGGGCGATCCTGCTCGCCCACGTCTTCTTCAACTACGCCGTCGTCGTACGGACCGTGGGCGGACTGTGGGCGGGGCTCGACCCGCGCCAGGAGGAGGCGGCCCGGATGCTCGGCGCCTCGCCGCTGACCGCCTGGCGCAAGGTCACCCTGCCCGCGCTGGCCCCAGCGGTGGGCGCCGCGGCGCTGATGGTCTTCCTGTTCACGTTCACCTCCTTCGGCGTGGTGCAGATCCTCGGCGGCCCCGCCTTCTCCACCCTCGAAGTGGAGATCTACCGGCAGACCTCCGAGATCTTCGACCTGGCGACCGCGGCGGTCCTGACGATCCTCCAGTTCGCGGCGGTGGGCGCGATCCTCGCCGTGCACGCCTGGACCGTACGGCGCCGGGAGACCGCGCTGAAGCTGGTGGACGCCTCGCTGACCGCCCGCCGGCCGCGCGGCCCCGGACAGTGGACGCTGCTGGCCGGCGTCCTCGCCACCGTCGCGGTCCTCCTCGTGCTGCCGCTCGCGGTGCTGGTGCAGCGGTCGCTCGCCGCGCCCGGCTTCGGCTACTACCGGGCGCTGACGAACGCGGACGGCGGCAGCTTCCTGGTCGCGCCGATACACGCCGTCGGCACCTCCCTGAGCTACGCAGCCGCGGCGACCGCCATCGCCGTGGTGATCGGCGCGCTCGCCGCCGCCGCTCTCACCCGCCGGGACGCCGGCCGGCTCGTACGCGGCTTCGACGCGCTGCTGATGCTGCCGCTCGGGGTCTCGGCGGTGACCGTCGGCTTCGGCTTCCTGATCGCCCTGGACCGGCCGCCGCTGGACCTCAGGCAGTCCTGGATCCTGGTCCCGCTCGCGCAGGCCCTGGTCGGCGTGCCCTTCGTCGTACGGACCATGCTGCCCGTGCTGCGCGCGGTGGACGTACGGCTGCGGGAGGCGGCGGCCGTGCTCGGGGCCTCGCCGTGGCGGGTGTGGCGGGAGGTCGACCTGCCGCTCGTACGGCGGGCGCTGCTGATCGCCGCCGGGTTCGCCTTCGCGGTGTCCCTGGGGGAGTTCGGGGCGACCGTGTTCATCGCGCGGCCCGACAGTCCGACGCTGCCGGTCGCCGTGGCACGGCTGATCGGCCGCCCGGGCGACCTCAACTACGGCCAGGCGATGGCCCTGTCGACGATTCTGATGGTGGTGTGCGCGGTGGCGTTGCTGGTGCTCGAGCGGCTGCGCACCGACCGGAGCGGGGAGTTCTAGATGCTGCTGAGCCTCGATGCCGCGACCGTGCGCTTCGGCGGACGGGCCGTGCTGGACGCGGTCGACCTGTCGGTCGCCGAGCACGAGATCGTGTGCGTGCTCGGACCCAGCGGCAGCGGCAAGTCCACGCTGCTGCGCGCGGTGGCCGGGCTTCAGCCGCTGGACTCCGGACGGGTGCTGCTGGACGGGCGGGACCAGTCGGGGGTGCCGGTGCACCGGCGCGAGGTGGGGCTGATGTTCCAGGACCACCAGCTGTTCCCGCAGCGGGACGTGGCCGGCAACGTCGGCTTCGGACTGCTTATGCGCGGCACGGCCAAGGGAGAACGGGACGCCCGGGTGGGGGAGTTGCTGGAGCTGGTCGGGCTGCCCGGGGCCGGGCGGCGTGCCGTGGCCGCGCTCTCCGGCGGGGAGCAGCAGCGAGTGGCCCTGGCCCGGGCGCTCGCCACCCGGCCGCGGCTGCTGATGCTGGACGAGCCGCTGGGCCAGCTCGACCGCTCGCTGCGGGAGCGTCTCGTCGTGGAACTGCGTGACCTGTTCGGGCGGTTGGGCACGACCGTGCTCGCCGTCACGCACGACCAGGGCGAGGCCTTCGCCCTCGCCGACCGGGTCGTGGTGATGCGGGACGGCAGGATCGCCCAGTCGGGGACGCCACTTGAGGTGTGGCAGCGGCCGGCCGATGCGTTCGTGGCACGTTTCCTCGGCTTCGAGAACGTGGTGGAGGCAAGCGTGGACGGAGAGGTCGCGGTCACCCCGTGGGGCAAGGTGCCGGTCCCCGTCGGCTCGGTTCAGGGCTCCCGCACCCTCCTCGTCCGGCCCGCCGGAGTCCGCCTGGTCCCCGCCGACGAGGGCCTGCCCTGCACGGTGACCGCGCGCACCTTCAAGGGCACCCACGTCACCGTCCACCTCCAGCCCGCCAACGCCCCGCGTCTGGAGGCCGCCTGCGCCCTGCGTACGGCACCGGAGGTCGGGGACGAGGTGGCGGTGGAGTTCGACACGGCCGAAATCCTGGTGATGGAATGATCGCGCGGCACCTAGTGTGCGGAGCATGACGCTACTTGCCTACGACCGTTACTGCGGCCAAATCACTTATCAAGTCAACGAGTTGAGGTCCCTGGTCACCTCTGGGGCCGACTTGTCCAGCACCGTGCCGACCTGTCCGGACTGGACACTGGAGAAGCTGGTCCGGCACGTGGGCGGCGCCCTGCGCTGGACCGAGGCGCTGGTCAGGACCCGCGCACAGGAGAACATTCCGCCCACGGAGATCCCACTGGCCGGGGGCCCCCAGGCGCAGGGCGACCCGGCCGCCCTGGACGCCTGGCTGGCGGAGACCGGCCGCATCCTCGTCGAGGCCCTGCGCGATGCCGGACCGGACACGAAGGTGTGGACCTGGGCCGGGATCCTCGACGCCGGCTTCTGGGCCCGCCGGATGACCCACGAGATCACGATCCACCGTGCCGACGCGGCGCTCACCGCGGGCCGGCCCTACGAGGTCGCCGCGGACGTGGCCGCCGACGCCGTCGACGAGTGGCTGCAGATCGTGCAGTTCATCCAGCGGAGCAACGCGCGCCCGGGCATCCAGGAGCTGCGCGGTCCGGGCCGCAGCATCCATCTGCACGCCACCGACGCCGATCCCGAGCTGAACGCCGAGTGGGTCGTCGAGCTCGCCGAGGACGGCGTCGCCTGGCGCCGCGGTCATGAGAAGGCGACCGTCGCCCTGCGCGGGCCGCTCACCTCCGTGCTGCTCGCGTTCTGTCGCCGGCTCCCCCTGGACAGCCCCGGCTTGGAGGTGCTCGGCGAGCGCGAGGTGCTGGAGTTCTGGCTGGAGCGGGCGGCCTTTTGAGCGACCGTGGCCCGCCCCCGAACTCGGGGGCGGGCCACGGATGGTGTGCGCGGGGCGTCAGCGGTTGCTGTTCGCTCCACGGCGGCGCATGCCGAAGAACACGGCGCCACCGCCGACGACGACCAGGGCGGCCGCGATGCCGGCGATCATGCCGGTGTTGGAGTCGGCACCGGTCTCGGCGAGGTTGGAGTCACCGACCGCGGGCGACGGGGCGTTGGCCTCGGCGCCCGCGGGAGCGGTGGTGCTCTCCGAGGCGGACGGCGCCGAGGACGCCTCCTGCGACGGGGACTCCTCCGACTCCGGGGCGGACTCCGACGGGGCCGGCGTCGCCGTCTCCGTCGCCGTCTCCGTCGGAGACGGCGTGGTGGAATCGGTCGGCTTCTCGGTCGGCGTCTCGGACTTGCACGCGGTCGCCGGAGCGGTCAGGTTGTCCTTGATGTCCGCGTTGACCTTGAACCGGCTGTTCTTCGCGGTCTCGACGTGGACCCGGTAGACCGCGTTCGGCTGCCAGTCCTCGGCGAAGGTGATCGTGGTCGCACCCTGGATCGGCTTCTCACCGATCTTCTTGGCGTCGGCACCCTTGTCCTCGAGGAACACGGTGACCGTGGCCGGGGTTTTGGAGGTGTCGGTGCTCTTGACGACGATGACACCGTTCTCGCCGTCACACTTGGCTTCGGCGGAGAAGTCCTTGATGTCACAGGCGAGTGCGTTACCCGCAGCGCCGAGAGCGAGAGCGGCGGACGCGGAGGCGACACCGAGGATGCGCACGGTACGTGCGGTACGGCGGGATATGGACAAGATAGCCACTTTGCCCTTCACGGGATGCCCAATTGCGGGGGGTTTGGGGGGTGTTGGGGCGGCGGCAAGGCCGAACCCACAGAAACCCCAGGAGGCTCAGATTTATAAGTGCTCCAGCGGGAGTGTCAATCCGAAAGCCTCCCACCGGCGTTGACTTTACCGCATTATTAACTAGGCAAATGTTTCAACGTGTTGGCAGACGTCGGGGCGGGTGCCGACGCACCCGCCCCGATCGTGGTGAGCCTCCGCCCCCGCGGGCTCAGCCCTGCACCGCTGCCGGGTCCATCCACATGACCTCCCATGTGTGGCCGTCGAGGTCGTCGAAGGCGCGGCCGTACATGAAGCCGTGGTCCTGCGTCTCGCCGCTCACGGTGCCACCGGCCGCGACCGCCTTGTCCACCAGCTCGTCGACCTTCTCGCGGCTCTCCGCGCTCAGACAGAGCAGCACCTCGCTGGACCTGGTCGAGTCCGCGATCTCCTTCTTGGTGAAGTTGGCGTAGTGCTGCTTGCTGAGCAGCATCGCGACAATGGTGTCGCTGATCACGACGCAGGCGCAGTCGTCGGTGGAGAACTGGGGGTTGATGGTGTAGCCGAGGTCGGTGAAGAACTTCCCGGACGCGGCCACGTCGTTCGTCGCCAGGTTCACGAAGATCATCTGCTGGTACATGGCGGGTCTCTCCCATCGCGGTTCTTTGCCGTTCGCAGGGGTAGACCCGGGGCCGGCGCGGAACTCATCGGGGCCCCGGGACTTTTTTGTACGTCTTCTCCGGGCCCGGCGGCGAGCCGGTGGGCCGGTGGGCCGGTGGCTCAGGGAAGCAGCGGCAGTGCGGCGAGGTCGGCGACCACCAGGGTCAGCGGTACGAACAGGGCCAGCAGGGCGCCGCAGCGCAGGAGGGCGGCCGAGCGCAGCATCGTGGCCGGCGCGCCGAGCCGCCGCAGCGCCGCGGTGGTGTCGGCACGGGACTGCCTTGCCTCGACGGCGGCGATCAGGAGGGTGGTCAGGGCGCAGCCGGTGACGAGCACCGTGCCCAGTGCCGTCAGCGGGCCGAGCGGCCGGGCGGTGCCGTCGTAGGCCGCGATCATGGCGTACGTCCCCGACGCCACCGCGCAGACCACGCCCAGCGGGCGGCCGACGCGGCCCGCCTCCGTCATCAGGACGCGTCCGGCCAGGAGCCGCAGGGCTCCCGGGCGCGCGGCCTGGAGCACACGGCCGCACAGGTGGGTGAGGCCGGGGCCGGCCAGGGCGAGGCCGAGGGCGGTCATCAGCCAGCCGACGAGCACCGTGGCGGAGTCGGCCGCAAGCCCGCCGGGCAGGGTCGGTCCCGGGGCGGCCGCGGAGTCGGCGGACTGTCCGGCGTACGCCTCCACGGCCAGCCCGGCGGCGAGCACGGCGATGCCCCAGGGGAGCCCGGCGGGCGCCTGCCGCGGGGCCGGTGGCCGGTGGGGATCGGAGCCGTCACGCACGCCTTCGCCCCCGCGGGCGCCGGACGCCCCGGCCGGCTCCGCCCCGGCCAGGCCGGCTTCGGTCAGGTCGGCTTCGGTCAGGTCGGCTTCGGTCAGGTCGGCCCCGGTCAGGCCGGCCCTGGTCGGGTCGGTCTCGGTCCGGTCGGTCTCGGCCAGGTAGGTCCCGTTCACGTCCGCGCCGGTCAGGCCGTGCCTGCTCGGGTCGGTCCGGGCGGGGTAGGTTCCGGTCGGGTCGATCCGGGTCCGGTCGGTCCCCGTCAGATCGGTCCCGGTCGGGTCGGGGCCGGTCAGGCCACTCCGGGGCAGGTCAGCGGTCAGGTCCGTACCCGTCAGGTCCGCCCCGGTCAGGTCTTCCCCGGTAGGGCCGTCCCCGGTTCGCATCGTGCTGACGGCCGTGTTCCGGGGCCGGGTCGCGCAGGCCGTCGCCGAGCCGCCCCGGCGCGTGGCGGTGCCGTCGCCGAGCCGGGCGCCGAAGCGGCCGTACGCACCGAACGTCTCCGGCGTGCCGGTGCGGCGGTACGCGCCGAAGCGGCCGTACCGCCGGTCCGGAGGCCGGGGCGCCGAGGGCCGCGCCTCGCGGGGGTACAGCACCAGCGCGACCGCCACGGAGGTGAGGACGGGGACGACGGCCAGCAGGGTCAGCACCGCCGGCACCGGCAGCGGCTCCCCGGCCGCGAGGAACGCCTGCGCCGCGCCGACGCCTCGCAGGGACATGAAGACCAGCAGCGCGAGCAGCGAGCCGAGCCCGCAGGCCAGGGCGGTGGTGGCCGCCGAGACGGCCATCAGCCGGCCCTGGCCGAGGCCGAGCGCCGAGAGACCGGGACGGGGACGGGTCCCCGGGTCGGTACGGGCCACCGCGACCGCGAGGTACAGCGTCGCGGCCAGGGGCAGCACGCACCAGGACAGCCGCAGCGCGGCCGCGGCCGCGTGCTCCGGGTGGCCGAGCGCGTAGCCGAGGCTGGACAGCAGCAGGAAGCCCGTGCCCGCCGACGCCGCGGCGACCGTCAGACGGCGCAGGTGGACGCCCGGGCGGGCGACGCGGATCAGACGGAGAGCGAGCACGCGGCCCGGCCTTCCGCCGTGTCGCCGACCGGGGGCAGGTGCACGGTCCTCACACACCGCCCGTCGAGCACCGGCACCGTCCGGTCGGCGAGGGCCGCGGTCGCGGGGTCGTGCGTGGCGAGGACGACCGTGATGCCGTGCGAGCGCGCCGCGGTGGTGAGCGTGCGCAGCACATGGGCGCGGTCGGCGCGGTGCAGCGGGGCCGTCGGCTCGTCGGCGAACAGCACCGTGGGGAAGGGGGCGAGCGCGCGGGCGATGCAGACGCGCTGGCGTTCGGCCTGGCGCAGCCGGTGCGGGCGCATCCGCGCCAGGTCGCCGACGTCGAGGCGCTCCAGCCACTCCAGGGCGGCCGCCTTGGCCCGCCGCCGGCTGGTGCCCCGAAGCATCAGGGGCAGGGCCGTGTTCTCCCAGACGTTCAGCTCCGGTACGAGCACCGGCGCGGGGTCGACCCAGCCGAACCGGTCCCTGCGCAGCCGTTCACGGGCCAGCGGGCCGAGGCTGTGCAGGGGGACGCTGTTGAACCAGACCTCGCCGCGCCGCACCCGCGTCATGCCGGACAGGCACCGCAGCAGGGTGGTCTTGCCGCTGCCGCTCGGCCCGCTCACGGCGAGGATCTCGCCCTGCGCCACACCGAGGGAGACGCCGCCGAGAGCGGGCGAGCCGTCGTCGTGGGTGTAGTGCAGGGCCCGCGCCCAGAGCACCTCGTTCTCGGGTGGGACGTCCATGGGCGTACACCTCGGTTCTCATCGGGAATGCCGTGCCGTGTCCCCCGTACGGGCGAACGAGTTCGAAGACCTCGGGTCACGGAGCCGGTCCGACGCAGAGTGACGCGTCAACAGCACGCTAGGCAGCCCCTGTCAGGAGCCCGGACAGCACACGGCCCCGGGCCGCCGTTTCTCACTCGAACGGTCGGCACCGGGGCCGGTGATGATCAGCTGATCGCAGGTGTGCGCCTTTCGCGCGGCGGCCGGGCCGCCGCGGTCACAGCTTGGTCCACGCCTCCGTCAGGGTCGCGCGCAGGATCTGCTCGATCTCGTCGAAGGTCTCCTGGTTGGAGATCAGCGGCGGGGCGAGCTGGATGACCGGGTCGCCGCGGTCGTCGGCACGGCAGTACAGACCGTTGTCGAACAGCGCCTTGGAGAGGAAGCCGTACAGGACCCGCTCGGTCTCTTCCTCGTTGAAGGACTCCTTGGTGTGCTTGTCCTTCACCAGCTCGATGCCGTAGAAGAAGCCGTTGCCGCGGACGTCGCCGACGATCGGCAGGTCGTGCAGCTTCTGCAGGGTGGAGAGGAAGGCGCCCTCGTTGTCCAGCACGTGCTGGTTGAGGCCCTCGCGCTCGAACAGGTCGAGGTTGGCCAGGCCCACCGCGGCGGAGACCGGGTGGCCGCCGAAGGTGTAGCCGTGCAGGAAGGTGTTGTCGCCCTTGTAGAACGGCTCGGCCAGGCGGTCGGAGATGATGCACGCGCCGATCGGGGAGTAGCCCGAGGTCATGCCCTTGGCGCAGGTGATCATGTCCGGGACGTAGCCGAACTTGTCACAGGCGAACGTGGTGCCCAGGCGGCCGAAGGCGCAGATGACCTCGTCGGAGACGAGCAGCACGTCGTACTGGTCGCAGATCTCGCGCACGCGCTGGAAGTATCCGGGCGGCGGCGGGAAGCAGCCGCCGGCGTTCTGCACCGGCTCCAGGAAGACCGCGGCGACCGTGTCCGGGCCCTCGAAGAGGATCTGCTGCTCGATCTGGTCGGCGGCCCAGCGGCCGAAGGCCTCCGGGTCGTCGCCGAAGAGCGGGGCGCGGTAGATGTTGGTGTTCGGCACCTTGTGCGCGCCCGGAACCAGCGGCTCGAACGGCGCCTTCAGGGCCGGCAGGCCGGTGATGGACAGGGCGCCCTGCGGGGTGCCGTGGTAGGCGACCGCGCGGGATATGACCTTGTACTTGGTGGGCTTGCCGGTCAGCTTGAAGTACTGCTTGGCGAGCTTCCAGGCGGTCTCGACCGCCTCGCCGCCGCCGGTGGTGAAGAAGACCTTGTTCAGGTCGCCCGGGGCGTGGTCCGCCAGACGCTCGGCCAGCTCGACGGCCTTGGGGTGGGCGTAGGACCAGACGGGGAAGAACGCCAGCTCCTGCGCCTGCTTGGACGCGGCCTCGGCCAGCTCCGTGCGGCCGTGACCGGCCTGGACCACGAACAGACCCGCGAGACCGTCGAGGTAGCGCCTGCCCTTGTCGTCGTAGATGTAGGTGCCCTCGCCGCGCACGATCGTCGGCACGGGGGCGTTCTCGTACGAGGACATGCGGGTGAAGTGCATCCACAGGTGATCGTACGCGGTACGGCTGAGGTCCTTGCTCACGGTTATCGGGTTCCCCACATGTAGGTCTGCTTCTTGAGCTTGAGGTAGACGAAGCTCTCGGTGGAGCGCACGCCGGGCAGCGCCCGGATGCGTTTGTTGATGACGTCCAGCAGCTGGTCGTCGTCCTCGCAGACGATCTCGGCGAGGATGTCGAACGAGCCCGCGGTCATCACCACGTACTCGACTTCCGACATGCCGGTCAGAGCGTCGGCCACGGACTCCGTGTCGCCCTCGACGTTGATCCCGACCATCGCCTGCCGGCGGAAGCCAACGGTGAGCGGGTCGGTCACGGCGACGATCTGCATCACGCCCTGGTCGAGCAGCTTCTGGACGCGCTGGCGCACGGCGGCCTCGGACAGGCCGACGGCCTTGCCGATGGCGGCGTACGGACGGCGGCCGTCCTCCTGCAACTGCTCGATGATGGCGAGGGAGACGGTGTCCAGGTTCGGGCTGCTGCCGTTCCTGGACTCGCGGGAGTCCCTCTGCTCTGCGCTTCGACTGGGCACGACCATACTCTGCACGACGTATCGACAGTTCCGCAAGGCCGGGGCGATGAAATTCGTTGTTTGCGACACCGAGAGGTGCGGATTTCGCAGAACTCGCGCCGACAGGGGTGTTGAAAACGTGGCACTGCGGACTAGGGTGGGTGCCTCAGCGATGGGACATCTTGAACAGGACCAGGAGGGCCGGGCAGTGAGCACCGAGCTGGGACGGCTGCGCAAGCTCCGTAACTACATCGACGGCGAGTTCCGCGACGCCGCCGACGGACGGACCACCGAGGTGGTCAACCCCGCGACCGGCGACGCGTACGCGACCGCGCCGCTCTCCGGGCAGGCGGACGTCGACGCCGCCATGGCCGCCGCCGCCGCGGCCTTCCCGGGCTGGCGCGACACCACCCCGGCCGAGCGCCAGAAGGCTCTGCTGAAGATCGCGGACGCCTTCGAGGAGCGCGCCGAGGAACTGATCGCGGCCGAGGTGGAGAACACGGGCAAGCCCATCGGGCTGACCCGCTCCGAGGAGATCCCGCCGATGGTCGACCAGATCCGCTTCTTCGCGGGTGCGGCGCGGATGCTCGAGGGCCGCTCGGCCGGCGAGTACATGGACGGGATGACCTCGATCGTCCGCCGCGAGCCGATCGGCGTCTGCGCGCAGGTCGCGCCGTGGAACTACCCGATGATGATGGCCGTGTGGAAGTTCGCCCCGGCGCTCGCCGCGGGCAACACGGTGGTGCTGAAGCCGTCGGACACCACCCCCGCCTCCACGGTCCTGATCGCCGACATCATCGGTTCGGTCCTGCCCAAGGGCGTCTTCAACGTCATCTGCGGCGACCGCGACACCGGCCGTCTGATGGTGGAGCACCCGACCCCGGCGATGGCCTCCATCACCGGCTCCGTGCGCGCCGGCATGTCGGTCGCCGAGTCGGCCTCCAAGGACCTCAAGCGGGTCCACCTGGAGCTGGGCGGCAAGGCCCCGGTCGTGGTCTTCGAGGACACCGACATCGACAAGGCCGTCGAGGACATCTCGGTCGCCGGCTTCTTCAACGCCGGCCAGGACTGCACGGCCGCCACCCGCGTCCTCGTGCACGAGTCCATCCACGACGCCTTCGTCTCCGCGCTCGCCAAGGCCGCGGCCGAGACGAAGACCGGGCAGCCGGACGACGAGGACGTCCTGTTCGGCCCGCTCAACAACCCCAACCAGCTCAAGCAGGTGGCCGGCTTCATCGAGCGGCTGCCCGCCCACGCCAAGGTCGAGGCCGGCGGCCACCAGGTCGGCGACAAGGGCTACTTCTACGCCCCGACCGTCGTCTCGGGCCTGAAGCAGGACGACGAGATCATCCAGAGGGAGGTCTTCGGCCCGGTCATCACCGTGCAGTCCTTCTCGGACGAGGACCAGGCCGTGGAGTGGGCCAACGGCGTCGAGTACGCGCTGGCCTCCTCGGTGTGGACCAAGGACCACTCCCGCGCCATGCGGATGTCCAAGAGGCTCGACTTCGGCTGCGTGTGGATCAACACCCACATCCCGCTGGTCGCCGAGATGCCGCACGGCGGCTTCAAGAAGTCCGGCTACGGCAAGGACCTGTCGGCGTACGGCTTCGAGGACTACACGCGGATCAAGCACGTCATGACGTCGCTCGACGCGTGACACGCCGGCCGGGCGGTTCGCCCGCTCGCGGCCCCGGACGGAGGACGGACCGTCCGGGGCCGCGGTGTGTCCGGGGCAGGAAGCCCGAGGTGCGGCCGGGCGTTGATCGACAAGGTGTCGGATCCCTCCCGGCGTGCTCGACGCTGCGTCGATTGTCCGGCCGCGGACACGGACGGCATCCTTGGCCGGTGCCCAAGACTCCGAAGACGCCCCCGCTCTCCCGCCGGTCCCTGCTGCGCGCCCTGGGCGGCACGGCCGCGCTCGGTGCGCTCGCCGGCTGCGGGGTGCCCGCCGCCTACGTCCAGCCCGGTGACCGCGCCATCCCGGACGCCTCCGCCACCGATCACCGGCTGAACTGGGCGAACTGGCCGCTCTACATCGACACCGACGACAAGCACCCGAACAGGCGGCCCACTCTGGAGGCCTTCGAGAAGCGCACGGGCATCGCCGTCGACTACGTCGAGGAGATCAACGACAACGACGAGTTCTTCGGCAAGATCAGCCCGTCGCTGATGAACCATCAGGATCCGGGCCGCGATCTCGTCGTGATCAGCGACTGGCTGTGCGCGCGGTTCGTCCGGCTGGGCTGGGTGCAGGAGATGGACCGTGCCCGTCAGCCGCAGGTGGCCAAGTACCTCGACCCGTTGCTGCGCGACCCCGCCTTCGACCCGGGCCGCAAGTTCACGATGCCGTACCAGTCGGGCATCACCGGCATCGCCTACAACCGCCGCAAGCTCGGCCGCGAGATCCGCCAGGTCTCCGACCTGTGGGCGGGCGACCTCAAGGGCCGCGTCACGCTGCTGTCCGGCCTGGACGAGGCGTTCGCCCTGCTGATGCAGGCCAACGGCGTGGACATCACCAAGTGGAGGACCCGCGACTTCGACAAGGTCTGCGACCAGGTGGAGCGGCAGGTCCACACGGGCCAGATCCGCCGCTTCACCGGCAACGACTACACCAAGGACCTGGTCAGCGGGGACGTCCTGGCCTGCCAGGCCTATTCGGGCGACGTGATCCAGCTCCAGGCCGACAACCCCGACATCCGCTTCGTCGTGCCCGAGGAGGGCGCCGAACTGTGGTCGGACTCCTGGATGATCCCCAACCGGGCCGGCCACAAGGCCAACGCGGAACGCCTGATCGACTACTACTACGACCCCGAGGTGGCCGCGGAACTCGCCACCTGGGTCAACTACGTCTGCCCCGTCCCTGCGGCCCAGGGCGTGCTCGCCGACTCCAAGGACAAGGACACCGCCGAACTCGCCGAGAACCCGCTGATCTTCCCCGACGCGACCATGCGCAAGCGCCTCGCCATCGCCCGCGACATGTCCTCCGAGGAACGCGTGGACTTCGCCAAGCGCTGGAACGCCATCGTCGGCCTGTAGCAGACTCACCTGCGTGACACACACGCCGAGCGACCAACAGGTGGGCCCCGCCGTCACGTTCGGGCTGCTGGCGGCCTGGGCCCTGCACGACGCGGAGGAGTTGGCCACCGTGCGGCGGTCGTTGCGACGCCATGTACCGGTGCTGCGGGAGCGGTTCCCCCAGGTGCCGGAGGCGGTGTGGCGGCGGCTCGAATCCGTGGACACACGGGAATTCGCGGTGGCCGTGGGGCTGGTGGGCACGCTGGTCGCCGCCGCGTCCGCCGCGGGCCGGGCGAACCGGCGGGCGTTCCGCCGTGTACCAGACGACGCTGAACGCCTTCGGGCTGCACGGCCTGGTCCACCTGGTCCAGGCCGCGGCGGTGCGCGGTCACACCCCCGGGTCCGCGACCTCGCCCGTCGTGGTCGTCCCCTTCACCCTCTGGGCCCGCGCCCGCCTGCGCCGCGCCGGCGTCCTGCGCCCCACGCGCCCCCGGGACCTGGCCCTCGGCCTGGCCCTCGCGGGCGGGGCCGCGCAGGCCTCGCACGCGGCGGCCCACCGGCTGCTGGGCCGACGATCCGCTACCTGAGTGCCGCCAGCGCGATGCGTTCGGCCACCGGGTTCATGGACTCGCCCTTGGCATCCGTGGAGTTGACCGAGTAGACGAGGGTGCGGCTCAGATCGCGGGTCGCGCCGAGCACGGCGCTGTAGCCGTACCGGGCGCCGGTCTTGATCCAGTACACCCGGCCGTCGTACTCGAAGCGCTGGAGGCCCGCGCTGTAGGTGGCGCCCTCGATGCCCGCCGGGACCGTGAACATCTCCCGCAGCTGCGGCCCCGGCACGATACGGCCGCGGAACAGCGAGTGCAGGAGCCGTTCCAGGTCGGCGGTCGTGGAGATCATGTCACCGGCCGCCCAGCGGTCCGCCTGGTTCCAGTCGGTGACGTCGACGAGGCGTGCCGTGCCGTCGGCCCCGCGCACCGCCTGGTAGCCGTGATTGTGCGGGCCGCGGATCCGCGGGTCGGTGCCGGGGAAGTAGGTGTCCCGCATACCCGCGGGGCGCAGGACGAGCCGCGTGGCCTCGGAGGCGTACGAGTGACCCGTCACCTTCTCGATGAGCAGGCCGAGGATCGTGTAGTTGATGTTCAGGTAGTCCTGCCGGCAGCCCGGCCCGAACTCCGGCCCCTTGGCCGCCGCCGACGCCACCACCTGGCGTGGCGTCAGTGTGTCGAAGCGGTGCGCGTACTGCTCCTCGAAGTCGTCCCCGAAGCCGTCACCGGCCTGGATGCCACTGGTGTGGTTGAGTAGCTGCCGTACGGCGATGGGCTGGAAGTCCCTGGTGAGCAGGCCCGGAAGATACCGCTGGACCGGCGCGTCCAGGTCGACCCGGCCCTGTGCGGCGAGCCGCAGTACGACTGCCGCCGTCACCACCTTCGTCGTCGAACCGGCCCGGAACCGGGCGTCCGGGTCGGCCGGCCGGTCGCCGCGCAGATCGTGCACGCCCGCACTGCCGTGCCAGGTGCCGCCGGTGCCGCCGACGCGGACCAGGGCGGCCGTGGCGTCCGCGTCGGGCAGCGCGGCGATGGCGGCACGCAGCGCTTCGGCGTCCGGGCCGGACGGGGTGCGGCCGGCGGCGGGGGAGTCCCGGCCGGAGAGGACGCGGCAGGCAGCCGGTGCGGGTTCGGCGGGGGCGGGTGCGGCCAGGGCCGGTGCGGCGGCGATCGGTGCGGTGACCAGGGCGAGGGCGACGGAGGCGGCCGTCAGGGCCGTGGCGCGTGCGTGCATCGGTGCTCCCGGAAGGTGTTCGGTGGGCTGGTGCCGAACATCCTTCAGGCGTGCGGCGGTCTGTGGATCGTCGCCGGGGAGGGCAACCGCCCCCGAGGTGACCCGGAGCAAGTTCCGGGCCGTCTCGGGGTGTTGTGGGGGCCGTCCCCTACGGTGCCGCCGTTTGCCCGGTGCGCAGGGTGTGCAGCAGATCGACGCGATTGGTCGTGATCGAGTCGACGCCCAGGTCGAGCAGACGGCGCAGGGAGCGGCGGGTGTCGGGGGTCCAGACGGACAGCAGGTAGCCGTCGCGGTGGACACGGGCGGCGAGGTCCCGGTCCACCAGCGTGAAGCGGTAGTTCAGCCACCGGGGCCGCACCGCGTCCAGCAGCCCGGCCCGCGGCGACGCGAGGGTCGTCCAGGTCAGCGCGATCTCGGCGGCCGGGTCGGCGGCGCGCACCGCGAGCATGGCCTCCGCGCCCGCGCAGTAGTACACGCGGTCCCGGGCCCCGCACGCCTCGACCACGTCGACGATCCGCCGCACCGCCCGCGGGCGGGCCGGGCCCGGCAGGTCGATCATCACCCGGCCGTCGCCCGTCGCGGTGAGCGCGTCCTCCAGCGTGGGCACCAGACCGTCCGTCACGTCGCGCACCTCCGCCGCGGACAGCGCGTGCAGCGGCCGGTCATGGGCCCACAGCCGCTTCAGCGACTCGTCGTGGAGCAGCACCGGAACACCGTCCCGGGTCAGCCGTACGTCGATCTCGACCGCGTCCGCGCCCTGGCCGAACGCGGAGCGCAGCGAGCCGACGGTGTTCTCGCGGAAGCGGTAGGGGTCGCCGCGGTGTGCCACGGCGGTCACGGTCTGCATGTGCCCCATTGTGTCCCGCCGGGTCCCGCTCAGGGCGCGAGCCACCGTGCGGTGTAGGCGTCGATCTCCTCCGCGACGCGGGCCTTGCCGGCCGCGTCCATGAAGGAGGCGTGCACCGCGTTCTTGGCCAGCTCGGCCAGACCGGGCTCGTCGAGGTCGAGCAGCCGGCCGGCCACGGCGTACTCGTTGTTGAGGTCCGTGCCGAACATCGGCGGGTCGTCGGAGTTGACCGTGACGAGGACCCCGGCGCGGGCGAACTCCTTGATGGGGTGCTCCTCGATGGTGCGCACCGCCCGGGTGGCGATGTTGGAGGTCGGGCAGACCTCCAGCGGGATGCGGTGCTCGGCGAGGTGGGCGAGCAGCTTCGGGTCCTGGGCGGAGCTGGTGCCGTGGCCGATGCGCTCGGCACGCAGCTCGGTCAGCGCGTCCCACACCGTCTGGGGCCCGGTGGTCTCGCCGGCGTGCGGAACGGAGCGCAGCCCGGCGGCGATCGCCCGGTCGAAGTAGGGCTTGAACTGGGGCCGCGGTACTCCGATCTCGGGCCCGCCGAGTCCGAACGAGACCAGGCCCTCCGGGCGCAGCCGGTCGTCGGTGGCGAGCCGGGCGGTCTCCTCGGCCGACTCCAGTCCGGCCTCGCCGGGGATGTCGAAGCACCAGCGCAGTACGGTCCCGAACTCGGACTCCGCCGCCTTGCGGGCGTCCTCGATCGCGTCCATGAAGGCGCGCTCGTCGATGCCCCGCCGGGTGGAGGAGAACGGCGTGATGGTGAGCTCCGCGTAGCGGACCTGCTGCCGGGCCAGGTCGCGGGCCACCTCGTAGGTCAGCAGCCGGACGTCCTCCGGGGTGCGGATCAGGTCCACGACGGACAGGTACACCTCGATGAAGTGGGCGAAGTCCGTGAAGGTGAAGTAGTCGGTCAGGGCCTCGGGGTCGGTGGGCACCTTGGAGTCGGGGTGGCGGGCGGCCAGCTCGGAGACGATCCGGGGGGAGGCGGAGCCGACGTGGTGCACGTGCAGTTCGGCCTTGGGCAGTCCGGCGATGAAGGCCTGCCGGTCACGCGGCGCCTGCGGGTCGAGCAGCGTGTGCGGGTCACGGGGTGCGTACTGGTCGGTCAAGGGTTCCCTCCCGGGAAGGGCGCCGCGGGCCCTGGGGCGCGGCGCGGGTGATCGGCTGATCGGTGAGCACCGTCATCGTAGGCGCATGCCTCGCCGCCGCCCCCGGGCCGCCTCCCGGAGCGGAGGGCGGAGCCGCCCGGTGCCCGGCGGTCCGCCCGCGCGGGCCAGGCCTTAGCATGGCGGGGCGATCGATCGAGGGGGAGACGAGGACATGACGGACGGAACGCAGGCCGGCGGTGGCGCGGGAGCCGAGGATCCGTGGGCGCCGCCCGGTAACAGACCCTCTCTGGAGAAGAACCCGCCGGCCCCGGACCAGCCTTTCGGGCCGGATCAGCCGTCCGGCTTCCCCCCGCCCTCCGTGCACGACCAGGAGACGATGATCTCGATGCCGGGGGCCGGTTTCCCGCCGCCCGGCTTCGGCGCCCCCACCGCGGGCTCCGTACCGCCGCCGCCCGTCGCGCCCACCGGTCCGGGCGTGCCCACCGGCCCGGTCCCCGGCGGGTACGGCTACCCCGCGTATCCGGCAGCGGGCCATGGCTGGCCCGGCATGCCGATGCCCGCGCAGAACGGGATGGGCACCGCCGCCATGGTGCTCGGCATCCTGTCCTGCGTGGGGTTCTGCTTCTACGGCATCTTCAGCGTGGTGCTCGGGGTCCTCGCCGTGGTCTTCGGCGTCAAGGGCCGTCGGAAGGCCGATCGCGGTGAGGCCAACAATCGCGGCCAGGCCCAGGCCGGCCTGATCACGGGAATCATCGGTATCGTCCTCGGCCTCGTCACGATCGCCCTGCTGGTCGTCGGCGTCGTCTATGTCAACACCGTCGAGGTCTCGGACAGCTCCCAGGACGAGGGCGCCCGCGCCCCCCTGCCGGCCGTGACCGTCCTGACCGGCCGCTGACCGGCGTCGGCCCGCACTCGGTGCGGGCCGCCGCCGCCCGTCCGCCCGCCGCCGCCCCGGTCCGCCCGCCGCCGCCCGGCCGCACGCGGCCGCCGGACTGGCCCGCGTGCTGCCGGACTGGTCCGTACGCCGCCGCCAAACTGGCCCACGCGCCACCAGACCGGCCCGTACGTCGCCACGAGCCCGGCCCGCACTCCGTGCGGGCCGGTCAGCTCGCCCGCGTACCGGCCCGCAGCCGCTCGCGTGCCTCCATCAGGGCGAAGCCCAGCAGGTTCGGCCCGCGCCAGCGCTCCGGATCGGCCGCCGCCTCGTCGCCCGCGGCCAGTCCGATGCCCCATATCCGGTCCACCGGACTGGCTTCTACCAGCACGCGCTCGCCCGTGGCCAGCAGAAACTCGCGCAGCGCGGGGTGGGCGGCGAACTTGTGGACGCTGCCCTCCACCACGATCCGGAACCGCTCGCGCTCCCATACGCGCTCGTCGAAGCCGCGCACGAGCCGCCCCTCCTTCTTGGCCTCGGCCGGATGCCGCGCGGCCAGCACCCGCCGCTCCGCCTCCGCGTCCGCGAACAGCCGCGCCTTGCCGGCCATCATCCAGTGCTCCGCGGTCGCGTACGGCACCGCGTCCACGGTGAACGGCGACGGCCACCACTGACTCAGACAGCTCGGTCCGACCCGGCCGTCCGGGTGCGGCCGATGTCCCCAGAAGTGCAGGTAGCGCACGCGCCTTCCCGCGCTGACTTCCCTGGTCAGAGCCTGCCAGGAGTCGATGTTCCCCATGCACGCGAGTGTGGCACGCACCACTGACACACCGTCCTGCCTTTTCCGTGCCGACTCGACACCTGGTCGACAGATTCCGTCGCGTAACCAAAAGGCAACAACGGAATCCCTTGTTGCGGCCCCTGGCCTCTGCCAGGATCGGCACTCAAATCGAGCTGGAGCTACGCCACCCGCCCTCGGCGACCGAGGAGCGACGCCGGAGGAGAGCGACATGTACAACCCGGGCACAACCCCGGACCGATTCCCGGCGCAGGACCGCTTCGCGGACGGCGCGCAGTACATCTCCGGCCGGCTGACCAAGGGCACCTCGGGCAGCAGCCACGCGGTCGTCGACCCTGCCACCGGCGACGAGGTCTTCACCTACGAGCTGGCCGGCCCCGAGGACGTCGACGCCGCGGTGGCCGCCGCGCGCGAGGCGTTCCCGGGCTGGGCGGGCGCCACGCCCGGCGACCGCTCGGACGCGCTGCACCGCTTCGCGGCCGTGCTCGCCGACCGGGCGGAGGACTTCGCCCGCGCCGAGTCTCTCCAGTGCGGCAAGCCGCTGAAGCTGACCCGCGAGTTCGACGTGCCGGGCACGATCGACAACGCCGCCTTCTTCGCGGGCGCCGCCCGGCACCTCCAGGGTCAGGCGGCCGGCGAGTTCTCCGGCGACCACACGTCCTACGTGCGCCGTGAGCCCATCGGTGTCGTCGGCTCCATCGCGCCCTGGAACTACCCGCTCCAGATGGCCGCCTGGAAGATCCTCCCGGCCGTCGCCGCGGGCAACACCATCGTGCTCAAGCCCGCCGAGCTGACCCCGCTGACCTCGCTGATGTTCGCCCAGGCCGCCACCGACGCGGGAATCCCGGACGGCGTGATCAACATCGTCACCGGCACCGGCAGGGTGGCGGGCGAGCACCTGATCGGCCACCCGGACGTGGCCATGACGTCCTTCACCGGCTCCACCGCCGTCGGCAAGCGGGTCGCCGAGATCGCCACGGCGACCGTCAAGCGCCTGCACCTGGAACTCGGCGGCAAGGCGCCCTTCGTGGTCTTCGACGACGCCGACCTGGAGGCCGCTGTCAACGGAGCGGTCGCGGGCGCGCTCATCAACACCGGGCAGGACTGCACGGCCGCCACGCGCGTATACGTGCAGCGTCCCCTGTACGAGGAGTTCGTCGCGCGGACGGCCGCCCTGATGGAGACCGTCCGGCTGGGCGACCCGTTCGCCGCCGGCACCGACCTCGGCCCGCTGATCTCGCACGTCCAGCGCGACCGCGTCGCCGGTTTCGTCGACCGGGCGCGTGCCTACGCGCGCGTGGTCACCGGCGGTGAGGCTCCCCGGGGCGCCCTCGAGGCCGGGGCGTACTATCGCCCCACTCTCGTCGCGGACGCGGCGCAGGACAGCGAGATCGTCCAGTCGGAGATCTTCGGTCCGGTACTGGTCGTACTGCCGTTCGACAGTGATGATGAGGGGATCCGTCTGGCCAACGACACTCCGTACGGTCTGGCGGCCTCGGCGTGGAGCCGGGACGTCTACCGGGCCAACCGCGCGACGCGGGAGATCAAGGCGGGGTGCGTATGGGTCAACGACCACATTCCGATCATCAGCGAGATGCCGCACGGCGGTTATAAGCAGTCCGGCTTCGGCAAGGACATGTCCTCGTACTCGTTCGAGGAATACACGCAGATCAAGCACGTCATGTTCGACAACACGGCGGTGGCCCGCAAGGACTGGCACCGCACGATCTTCGGGGACCGATAGCAACGACCAGGCCTCGATTCAGGCCACCTTCCCGAAAGGGCACCACGCGCATGGAGCAGTACGAGCCCGACCGCCTCACCCCGGCCCAGTTGGCCGCCGTGCGGCGCAGCTTCCGCAACGGCAGGGCCGCTTTCAGCCGCCGTTCGCTGCTGCGCGCCTCAGCGGGCGGCGCGCTCACGGTCGGGGGACTCGGGGCGCTGAGCGCCTGCGGGATCCCCCCGGCCGGCCAGGCACAGGGCGGCACCTCCGCCGAGGATCACTCGGCCAAGGAGAAGGTCGTGAACTTCTCCAACTGGCCCGTGTACATCGACGTGGACAAGAGCGGCAAGCAGCACCCCACGCTCGACGAGTTCACCCGGCAGACCGGCATCAAGGTCAAGTACACCGAGGACGTCAACGACAACAACGAGTTCTTCGGGAAGGTCAAGCCGCAGCTCGCCGCCGGCCAGGACACCGGCCGCGACCTCATCGTCGTCACCGACTGGCTGGCCGCGCGGCTGATCCGCCTGGGCTGGGTGCAGAAGCTGGACTCGGCGAACCTGCCGCACGCCTTCGCCAACCTGTCCGAGCAGTACCGCAGTCCGGACTGGGACCCGGGGCGCGCCTACTCCTACGCGTGGCAGGGTGTGTCGACCGTCGTCGCCTACAACAAGAAGGCGCTCGACGGCATCGAGGTCAAGTCGGTCTCCGACCTGCTGGACAACCCCAAGCTCAAGGGCCGGGTCTCGTTCCTGTCCGAGATGCGGGACACCATGGGCATGACCCTGCTCGACATGGGCAAGGACCCGGCCAAGTTCACCGACGACGACTTCGACGCGGCGATCGCCCGCCTCCAGAAGGCCGTCGACAAGGGGCAGATCCGGCGCTTCACCGGCAACGACTACACCTCCGACCTGACCAAGGGCGACATCGCCGCCTGCGTCGCCTGGGGCGGGGACATCGTCCAGCTCCAGGAGGACAGCGCCGACGTCGACTACGTCATCCCGGACGCCGGCTGGCTCACGTCCACCGACAACCTGCTGATCCCGAACAAGGCCCGGCACAAGGCCAACGCCGAGCGGCTGATCGACTTCTACTTCCAGCCGAGGCAGGCCGCTCAGCTCTCCGCCTACGTCGCCTTCATGAGCCCCGTCGACGGGGCGAAGGAGGAACTGGCCAAGATCGACAAGGCGGCGGCGGAGAACCCGCTGATCATCCCCACCAAGGACATGGTGGCCAAGGCCCACTCCTTCCGCGCCTTGAGCGACAAGGAAGAGGCGGCCTACGAAGCGAAGTTCGCGAAGCTCACAGGGGCGTGACGAGAATGACGACGAAAGACAACAGCGGCGACGTCCGCCTCTCCCAGATCGGCAAGCGCTACGGCGCTTTCACCGCCGTACACCCGCTGGACCTGACCGTGCCGCAGGGGTCCTTCTTCGCCCTGCTCGGTGCCTCCGGCTGCGGCAAGACCACCACCCTGCGCATGATCGCCGGTCTGGAGGAGCCCACGCAGGGCACCGTGCACCTCGGCGACCAGGACGTGACGCACCTGCCGCCGTACAAACGCCCGGTGAACACGGTCTTCCAGTCCTACGCCCTCTTCCCGCACCTCGACATCTTCGAGAACGTCGCCTTCGGTCTGCGCCGGCGCGGCATCAAGTCGGTGAAGAAGCAGGTCGAGGAGATGCTCGACCTGGTGCAGCTGGGCGAGCAGGCACGCAAGAAGCCGCACCAGCTCTCCGGCGGCCAGCAGCAGCGCGTCGCGGTCGCCCGCGCGCTGATCAACCACCCCAAGGTGCTGCTGCTGGACGAGCCGCTCGGCGCCCTGGACCTGAAGCTGCGCCGGCAGATGCAGCTGGAGCTCAAGCGCATCCAGACCGAGGTCGGCATCACCTTCATCCACGTCACGCACGACCAGGAGGAGGCCATGACCATGGCCGACACGGTCGCCGTGATGAACGGCGGACGGGTGGAGCAGCTCGGCGCGCCCACCGACCTCTACGAGAACCCGCAGACCACGTTCGTCGCGAACTTCCTCGGCACCTCCAACCTGATCGAGGCCGAGGTCGACTCCAGCAGCGGCGGCGACGTCGTCCTGAAGGCGGGCGGCGGCAAGCTGGCCCTGCCCCAGGCACGATGTTCCGCCCCGGCGGCGACCGGCGGCAAGGTGCTCGTGGGTGTCCGCCCGGAGAAGATCTCGCTGACCCACGCCGACGACGCGGGCGAGATATCCGACGGCCGCAACCGCATCACCGGCCGGATCTCCGAGTCGAGCTTCATCGGCGTCTCCACGCAGTACGTGATCGACAGCCCCGTCTGCCCCGGTTTCGAGGTCTACGCCCAGAACATCGACCGCGACGCCCGCCTGGTGCCCGGCGCCGAGGTCGTCCTGCACTGGAACCCGGCCCACACGTTCGGCCTGGACGCGGCTCAGGACATCGACGCCGGCGTCGAGAGTGTCGAGGAGGACGCAGCCTGATGGCCGCCGTCACCGAGGCGCCCTCGCCGCCCGCCGCCCAGCAGACGAGACCGCCGCGCAGGCGGGGCCGCCTCACGCCGTACTGGCTGCTGCTGCCCGGCATCCTGTGGCTGGTCGTCTTCTTCGCGCTGCCGATGATCTACCAGGCGTCCACCTCCGTGCAGACCGGCTCCCTGGAGCACGGCTACGAGGTCACCTGGCACTTCGCGACCTACTGGGACGCGCTGTCCCAGTACTGGCCGCAGTTCGTCCGCTCGGTCCTGTACGCGGCCTCCGCGACGATCCTGTGCCTGTTGCTCGGCTACCCGCTGGCGTATCTCATCGCCTTCCGCGCGGGCCGCTGGCGCAACCTGATCATGATCCTGGTGATCGCGCCGTTCTTCACCAGCTTCCTGATCCGGACCCTGGCCTGGAAGACGATCCTCGCCGACGGCGGCCCGGTCGTGGGCGCCCTCAACGCGCTGCACGTCCTGGACGTCACCAACTGGCTCGGCTGGACCGCCGGCGACCGGGTGCTCGCCACCCCGATGGCGGTGGTGTGCGGTCTGACGTACAACTTCCTGCCGTTCATGATCCTGCCGCTCTACACCTCGCTGGAGCGCATCGACGGGCGGCTGCACGAGGCGGCGGGCGACCTGTACGCCCGGCCGTTCACCACCTTCCGCAAGGTCACCTTCCCGCTGTCGATGCCGGGCGTGGTCTCCGGCACGCTGCTGACCTTCATCCCGGCGGCCGGCGACTACGTCAACGCGGACCTGCTCGGCTCCACCGACACCCGCATGGTCGGCAACGTCATCCAGACGCAGTTCCTGAGGATCCTGGACTATCCGACGGCGGCGGCCCTGTCCTTCATCCTCATGGCCGCGATCCTCGCCATGATCACCATTTACATCCGCAAGTCCGGCACGGAGGATCTGGTTTAAATGGCCTTCGTCAACTGGCTCAAGCGCCACCTCGTCGTCCTCGCCGGACTGCTGACGCTCGGATACCTGCTCCTGCCGAACGTCATCGTCACGGTCTTCTCCTTCAACAAGCCGAAGGGCCGCTTCAACTACCAGTGGCAGGCGTTCTCCATGGACGCCTGGAAGGACCCGTGCGGTGTCGCCGACATGTGCGGATCACTGTCGATCAGCCTCCAGATCGCCGTCTGGGCCACGATCGGCGCCACCGCCCTCGGCACGATGATCGCCTTCGCGCTGGTCCGCTACCGCTTCCGCGCGCGGGGCACCGTGAGCTCGCTGATCTTCCTGCCGATGGCGATGCCCGAGGTGGTCATGGCGGCCTCGCTGCTCACCCTGTTCCTCAACATGGGTGCGCAGCTCGGCTTCTGGACCATCCTGATCTCGCACATCATGTTCTGTCTCAGCTTCGTCGTCGTCGCCGTCAAGGCGCGCGTGATGTCGATGGACCCGAGGCTGGAGCAGGCCGCGCAGGACCTGTACGCCGGACCGGTGCAGACCTTCCTCCGGGTCACCCTGCCGATCGCGGCCCCCGGTATCGCCGCGGGCGCGATGCTCGCCTTCGCCTTGTCGTTCGACGACTTCATCATCACGAACTTCAACGCGGGCTCGACCGTGACCTTCCCGATGTTCGTCTGGGGTTCGGCACAGCGCGGCACACCTGTCCAGATCAACGTCATCGGTACGGCCATGTTCGTCATCGCCGTGCTGCTGGTCCTGGTCTCCATGGCCATCGGCAACCGCCGGGCCAGGCAGAAGGCCTGACACCCGCCCCACCGCACCAACGAAATTGACTCTGTAGGGAGTTGAAATCATGGCCCGTAGCGCCATGAGCCGTGAAAACGACTGGACCACATCCCTCTCCGAGGCCCAGCCGGTCCCGTACTGGCTGGACGACCCCGGCAGGCCCCGCCCGGAGCCGGCGCTGACCGGTGCCGAGACCTGCGACCTGCTGGTGGTCGGGGGTGGTTACAGCGGACTGTGGACCGCGCTGATCGCCAAGGAGCGCGACCCCGACACGGACGTGGTGCTGGTGGAGGGCCGCGAGGTGGGCTGGGCCGCCTCCGGCCGCAACGGCGGCTTCTGCGCCGCCTCCCTCACGCACGGACTGGCCAACGGACTGGCCCGCTGGCCGGAGGAGATCCACAAGCTGGAGGAGCTGGGCGCCCGCAACCTCGACGCCATCGAGGAGACGGTCGCCCGCCACTCCATCGACTGCGAGTTCGAGCGCACCGGCGAACTCGACGTCGCCACCGAGCCGTACCAGGCCAGGGAACTGAAGGACTGGTACGCCCAGATGCGGGAGCAGGGCCTGGCCGAGGGCCATGAGTTCCTCGACCGTGACGCGGTGCGCGAGCAGGTCGCCTCGCCGACTTTCGAGGCCGGCCTGTGGGACCGCCGGGGCGTCGCCATGCTTCACCCGGCCAAGCTCGCCTGGGGCCTCAAGCAGGCGTGCGTGCGCCTCGGCGTGCGCGTCTACGAGCGCACCCCCGCCCTGACGCTGAGGCCGTACGGCGCCGGGATGTCCGTACGCACGCCCTACGGCCGGATCAGGGCCCGCCGCGTCGCGCTCGGCACCAACGTCTTCCCCAGCCTGGTCAAGCGGGTGCGCTCGTACACCGTCCCGGTCTACGACTACGCCCTGATGACCGAGCCGCTCAGCGCCGAGCGGATGGCGTCGATCGGCTGGAAGAACCGCCAGGGACTCGGGGACGAGGCGAACCAGTTCCACTATTTCCGGCTGTCGGCCGACAACCGCATCCTGTGGGGCGGCTACGACGCGATCTACCCGTACGGCGGCCGGGTGCGCGCGGAGTACGACGACCGTCCCGAGACCTACGCCAAGCTGGCCGGCCACTTCTTCACCTGCTTCCCGCAGCTCGAGGGCGTCCGCTTCACCCACGCCTGGGGCGGGGCGATCGATACCTGCTCGCGCTTCTCGGCGTTCTTCGGCACCGCCCACCAGGGGAAGGTCGCCTACGCGGCCGGCTACACGGGCCTCGGCGTGGGCGCGACCCGCTTCGGCGCCGAGGTGATGCTCGACCTGCTGGCGGGTGAGCGGACCGAGCGCACCGAGCTGGAGATGGTCCGCAAGAAGCCGCTGCCGTTCCCGCCCGAGCCGTTCGCCTGGACCGGCATCGCGCTCACCAAGTGGTCCCTGGCCCGCGCCGACGAGCACGGGGGCCGGCGCAACCTGTGGCTGCGGACGATGGACCGCCTCGGGCTGGGCTTCGACAGCTGAGACCCGAGGCCTGAGACCTGAGACCTGAGGCTCGGACCCCGAGCCCGAGGCCTGAGAGGAGACCTCCCTTTCCCCCACGACGCGCCACGCGTCCACGGGAGAGGGAGGTCTTCTCATGCCCGCCGACGCCACAGGTCTTGACAACCGAATTGGTCTGGACCAAATTGGGCGCGCTCCACCCTCCCCAATCCCCCCATGTCCGGAGGCAGTTGTGGATCGCGACATACTGAGACCGGCCGGTCCAGCCGGACCGGCCAAGCGCCGAGTGCTCGCCGCGCTGACGGCCACCCTCCTCGCCCTGCCCGGCGTCACCGCGCTCACGACGACCGCGCGAGCGGCCGACGCGGACGTCCTGCGCAACGGCGGCTTCGAGGCCGGCCTCGACGGCTGGACCTGTTCAGGATCCTCCGGGACCACGGTGAAGTCACCTGTCCGCAGCGGCAGTTCGGCGCTCCAGGCGACCCCGGCCGGCAGCGACAACGCCCAGTGCGCACAGACGGTGTCGGTCCAGCCGAACTCCCAGTACACGCTGACCGGTTACGTCCGCGGCTCCTACGTCTACCTGGGCGCGAGCGGCACCGGCACCACCGACGTCTCCACCTGGACCCAGTCCGCCCCCGACTGGCAGCAGCTCACCACCGCCTTCCGCACCGGCGCGCAGACCACCAAGGTCACGGTCTACACCCACGGCTGGTACGGCACGGGCGCCTACTACGCCGACGACCTCTCGCTCACCGGACCGGGCGGGAGCACCGGCCAGCAGCCGCCCGCCGCGCCGTCCGGCCTGAAGACGGGCACTGTCACCTCGACCAGCGTGGCCCTGTCCTGGTCCCCGGTCGCCGACGCCACCGGCTACGCGGTCTACCGCGACGGCACGAAGGCCCAGACGGTCACCGGCACGTCCGCCACGATCACCGGCCTGACGCCCTCGACCTCGTACGGCTTCCAGGTCGCGGCGGTGAACTCGGCGGGCGAGTCCGCGAAGTCGGCGACGGTGACGGCGAAGACGGCCGCGGACGCGGGCGGCCCGGGCGGCGGCACGGACGGCCTCCCGGCGCACGCCCTGGTCGGCTATCTGCACGCGAGCTTCGCCAACGGCTCCGGCTACACCCGCATGGCCGACGTGCCCAACAGCTGGGACGTCATCGACCTGGCCTTCGGCGAGCCGACGTCGGTCACCTCGGGCGACATCCGCTTCAACCGCTGCCCGGTCACCGAGTGCCCGAACGTCGAGAGCGACGCCGAGTTCAAGGCGGCCATCAAGGCCAAGCAGGCGGCAGGCAAGAAGGTCCTGATCTCCATCGGCGGCCAGAACGGCCAGGTGCAGCTGACCACGACGGCGGCCAGGGACACGTTCGTCTCGTCCGTCTCGAAGATCATCGACACCTACGGCCTCGACGGTCTCGACATCGACTTCGAGGGCCACTCCCTGTCCCTCAACGCGAACGACACGGACTTCAGGAACCCGACCACCCCCGTGGTCGTCAACCTGATCTCGGCCCTGAAGACCCTGAAGGCGAAGTACGGCGCCAAGTTCGTCCTGACCATGGCCCCGGAGACCTTCTTCGTGCAGATGGGCCACCAGTACTACGGCACGGGCAAGTGGGGCGGCCAGGACCCGAGGTGCGGCGCCTACCTCCCGGTGATCCACGCCCTGCGCGACGCCCTGACCCTGCTCCACGTCCAGGACTACAACTCGGGACCCATCATGGGTCTGGACGGCCAGTACCACTCCATGGGCGGCGCGGACTTCCACATCGCCATGACCGACATGCTGCTGACCGGCTTCCCGGTGGCCGGTGACGCGTCGAACGTCTTCCCGCCGCTGCGCCCCGACCAGGTCGCCATCGGCATGCCGGCGTCCGTCAACGCGGGCAACGGCTACGTCGCCCCGTCCGAGGTCACCAAGGCCCTGGACTGCCTGACCAGGAAGACGAACTGCGGCTCGTACACCACCCATGGGACCTGGCCGGCCCTGCGCGGCCTGATGACGTGGTCGGTCAACTGGGACCGGTTCGGGAACTGGCAGTTCCAGAACACCTTCGACGCCTACTTCGGCCGCGGCCGCTGACCTGTGAGCCGGTTCACTCCATCGAGGGACGGTAACCCGCGTAATGCCTGATGGGCGACCTCCCTCTCTCCCTCGTGACGCGGCCCGCGTCCACGAGAAAGAGAGGGAGGTCTTCTCATGACTGGGGGGAAAACGGAGGTCGCCTGGCTGGCATCGGTCGCGCCGGACCCGGAGGCCTGCCGCTGGGAGTGGGAACGCAACCCGCGGGGGGTCGCCCTGCTGCCCGCGGGCAAGGCCTGGGACGTCCTGATCCTGCCCGGGGCGCTCGGCTACCCGACACTGGACGTCCTGACCCGCTTCCTCGACCGGCCGGGGCCGGTGCTGGCCGACTTCGGGGACGAGCGCCTGGGCTTCTTCGTGCCGCCCGGCACCGCGGCCCGCTGGCTCGGCACCGGTATCCGCAGCGCCGGGCTCGGCACCTGGATCGTCGTCCCCTACCCGGGACGCGTCACCGGCAGGCTGCGCTGGCTGGTCACACCGGACGGCTCGGGCACCCTCACCGATCCGGCGCTGCTGGAGCTGGCGATGCACGAGGCGGCCGCGGCCGTGGCCCTCGAGGAGGAAGGCCGCTGATCAGCAGCCACAGCGCGGAGAGCAGCACGACCGCCAGGCACCAACTCGCCACGACATCCAGTGGCCAGTGGTAGCCCCGCCGCACGAGCCCGAAGGAGGCGCCGGACACGAGCGCGGCGAACAGCGCGACAACGGTCCGGCGGGCGGCGGCCGTGCGCAGCCAGGTCAGAAGCACGAGCGCCGCGGCACCGTAGGCGACGGCGGCGGTGGCCGCGTGCCCCGACGGGAAGTAGCCGGTACCCGGCGGCATGACCGCGGTGCCGGGGCGGGCCGTCCAGGCCTTCAACGGCACGACGAGCGCCGGGAGAAGGGCCATCGGCACGGCCGCCGCGAGGGGCACCAGCCACCAGCGCCCCGCGCCGGCGGCGCGGCCCCGCCAGGCGCTGTACCCGCCCACGGCCACGAGAACCGGCACGGCGACCTGCGCGTTGCCGAGATCGGCGAGCAGTGCGGAAACCCGGTCCGGATGGAGCAGAACACGACTGACCGCCCGGTCCGTGCGCAGGAGCGGGCCGTGGGCGACGACCTGCCAGGTGATCAGCGCGAAGACCGCGGCCGAGAACCCGACGAGGACGACGAGAACGAAGAGGACCCGCCCTGGCTGCTCCGGTCCGGAGCGCCGTGCGTCCCGCCGGGCGGGCGCACGCTCGAGGTCCTGGTTCCGCGAAGTCGACACGGCGCACAGGATCGCAGGTCCAGCCGGCCTGCCTTCAACCCGGCGGGGCGGCGGAGCCGCGTACGCCGAAGGGCCGGCGCAAGGGGGGATGTGCGCCGGCCCGACGGAGACGGCCGGCCCATCTGTCTGCGACCGTCCGGAACGGAAGGCCGCGCGCCCCGGGGGGTTTGGGGCGGGCGACTGTCCGATCATTGAGGAGAACCGGAACCCGTGGGTTCCGGGTGTGTGCGCGAGGCACGACCAGGTCGAAGCTGGGGAGGCTACGGCCTGAGGCCGTCCACAGTCCCCTGTGGACGGGTGTATCTCTCATCCGGGAAGAACTTACGGCAGCCGGTGGGCGGGGGACAGCAAGAACGGGGTCCTGCCATCCACCTCGCACACCTTCTTCACACGCTCTGCCGCCGGCTGCGCCAGGCGTGCGTATCCGACGCTCAGATGCGCGCGAACGCCTGCTCGATGATGTCGAGGCCCTCGTTCAGCAGGGACTCGTCGATGACGAGCGGGGGCAGGAAGCGCAGCACGTTGCCGTAGGTGCCGCAGCTCAGCACCAGCAGGCCCTCGGCGTGGCAGGCCTTGGTGAGCGCGGCCGTCGCCTCCGGGTTCGGCTCCTTGGTGTCACGGTCCTTGACCAGCTCGATCGCGATCATCGCGCCGCGGCCGCGGACGTCGCCGATGATGTCGAACTTGTCCTGCATCGCGGTGAGGCGGGCCTTCATGACCTCCTCGATCCGCTTCGCCCTGGCGTTGAGGTCGAGCTCCTTCATGGTCTCGATCGCGCCGAGCGCGCCCGCGCAGGCCACCGGGTTGCCGCCGTAGGTGCCGCCGAGGCCGCCCGCGTGCGCGGCGTCCATGATCTCGGCGCGGCCGGTGACGGCGGCCAGCGGCAGACCGCCGGCGATGCCCTTGGCGGTGGTGATCAGGTCCGGGACGATGCCCTCGTCCTCGCAGGCGAACCACTGGCCGGTGCGGCAGAAGCCGGCCTGGATCTCGTCGGCGACGAAGACGATGCCGTTGTCGGCGGCGAACTGGCGGATCGCGGGCAGGAAGCCCTTGGCCGGCTCGATGAAGCCGCCCTCGCCGAGCAGCGGCTCGATGATGATCGCGGCCACGTTGTCCGCGCCGACCTGCTTGGTGATCTGGTCGATGGCCTGCTTGGCGGCTTCGGGGCCGGCGTTCTCCGGGCCGGTCGGCCAGCGGTAGCCGTAGGCCACCGGCACACGGTAGACCTCGGGCGCGAAGGGGCCGAAGCCGTGCTTGTACGGCATGTTCTTCGCGGTCAGCGCCATGGTGAGGTTGGTGCGGCCGTGGTAGCCGTGGTCGAAGACGACGACGGCCTGGCGCTTGGTGTAGGCGCGGGCGATCTTGACGGCGTTCTCGACGGCCTCGGCGCCCGAGTTGAACAGCGCGGACTTCTTGGCGTGGTCACCCGGCGTGAGCTCGGCCAGCGCCTCGGCGACGGCCACGTAGCCCTCGTACGGCGTGACCATGAAACAGGTGTGGGTGAAGTCGGCGAGCTGCGCGGAGGCACGGCGTACGACGGCCTCGGCGGAGGCGCCGACCGAGGTCACCGCGATGCCGGAGCCGAAGTCGATGAGGCGGTTGCCGTCGACGTCCTCGATGATGCCGCCGCCGGCACGCGTGACGAAGACCGGCAGCGTGGAGCCGACGCCCTGCGCGACCACTGCGGTCCGGCGGGCCTGCAGCTCCTGCGACTTCGGGCCGGGGATGGCGGTGACGACGCGGCGCTCCTGCTCAAGTGCGGTCATGGGGGCTCCCTGATGAGATCTTGCGTACGGCGGCGTTTTTCGGACGCTTTTCCTTCTTTTCTCGCAGGTTAGGACGGCGGGCACAGGCTGGGCATGCTCCATGTGGGCGTTGTCGTCGCCCGCGGTTGTCCGCGGTGGACATAGGGGCGGTCGCGGACCGGAGACGCGCGGCGCCGGCGCCGTGACCTGCGGCGCGCCGCGCAATCGGTGAACTCCCCATGCGCGGGCGTTAGATTGACTCGCTGACGGTGGACACAGCGGCTGGCCAGGGGGCAAGGGCGATGGACGACGGGACGCAGGACGCCCGGGGTACGCACGCGAACCCCGTGCCACGCCCGGCGATGCCACAGGAGGCTCCCGCGACGCCACCCCGGCCGCGCATGCCCCCGGCTGCCGCCCCCGGCGCCCAGGAGCAGCATCCCCGAGGGGGACCCGCGCACGGGCAGCGGTCCGCCGTCGCCGAGTGGCTCGACACCCCCCGCCCGGCCGCCGCGCCCGGCGTCTGGCGCTTCGGCCACCGCCCGCCCAAGCCCGCCAGGACACCGGACCGGCTGCCCTCGATCACGATCGTCGGACTGCTGATCCCGCTGGTCGTGGCGCTGCTCGTGTGGTCGCTGTGGCGGCAGGGCGCGCTGCCGTACCAGTGGGCGCCGCTGAAGCTGTTCACCCCGGGCGACTGGTGGTGGGGCGGCACCGTGTCCCCCAAGGAACCGCAGGGCCGCGAGGCGATGGTGGTCTACGACGGCGTGTTCTTCGCCGTGCTCGTCTACGCCGCCGCACGGCTGGGCAGCTGGCCCGACGTCGTACGGCACTTCGTGGGCCGCCGCCCGCAGCCCGCGCGGGCCCTGTCCGCCGCCGCCGGCGCCCTGATCGCCCTCAGCCTGGTCTTCCCCGGCGCCTTCCCGGGCGTCGGCTGGGATCCGGTGCCGGTCGTCGACCCCCTGTTCTCCCTGATCGTCCTCGTGTCGGGCGGTTACGGCCTGTTCGCCTCCCCGTTGTTCACCGACGCGCTGTACGCGCTCATCACCCTGCTGGTCGTCTGGCCGTTCGCCCGGGTCGGCGGCTGGTGGGCGTACGCCGGGGAGGTCGCCGCGCGCCGCCGGGCGGCCGCGGACCCCGTCGCCCCGCCCGCGGCGGACCTGCCGCGGTCGCAGTGGCCCGGACCGCGCGAGGCCGGGCAGTACCGGGCGGCCGACCTGCTGGCCGCCGAGGTGGCCGCCGACCGCATGAACGACGTCGACTGCGCCCGGATCGAGCGGGAGTGGGAGGCGGCCCGGCGGGAGGCGCGCGCGGCCGCCTTCGCCGACACCGTGCTGCGGGAGGGCGCCGCCGCCTGGACCCACCCCTCCGGGGAGCGCGACCTTCCGGGCCGCACCGCGCGCCACGACCTGCTGGAAGGCCAGGTGCGCATCGGACGGTGGACGGGGGAGCGGACCCCGCGCGACTACGAGGGGGCCGGGGCCGCCCTCGGCCCCGGGACACTCGGCACCTCGCTGCTGCTGGTGGGCCCGCCCGGCTCCGGGAAGACCCGGCACGTCACCGCACCGGTCACCGAGGCGCTCACCCTCCAGGCGCTGACCGGAGAGTGCGCGGTCGTCGCCGTCTGCGCCGCCGGGACCCCGCTCGGCCCGGACTCCGCGTACGACGTGGTGGTACGGATCGGCGACCCCGCCTCCGTCCACGACCTCGACCCGTACGCCGGGTCCGACGACCCCGACGAGGCCGCCGCCTTCCTCGCCGAGGCCCTGGCCGGCGACCTCGACACCGTCGGCGGGCAGAGCGCCGCCACCGCGCTCGCCCAGTTGCTCGGCCCCTACCGCGCGGTGCACGGGCACTTCCCGCCGCTGCCGGCGCTGCGCGAACTGCTGGAGGGCGACCCGGGCGCGCTCGCGTCCCTGCGGGCGGCGCTGCCGGCGGACGAGCACGCCGTGCTGCGGCGCGAACTCGACGCCCGGATGCGGCAGGCGGGCTCCGCGGCCGACGCCGGACGGGCCCTCGCGGACCGGCTCGCGCTTCTGGACCGGCCGGTCTTCGCCGAGTTCTTCGGCGCGGCGGGGCCCGGCAGCCGGCCCTTCTCACTGCGCGCGGTGGCCCACCACCCGCTGCGGGTCCGCGTCGACCTGCCCGAACACGGGCACGAGGAGGCGTCCCGGCTGATCACCCGGCTGGTCCTGGCCCAGTTCCACAGCGTCGTACGGGACACCCGGCGCCCCCACTTCGCCTGTCTGGTCCTCGACGACGCCACCGGGGCCGTCACCGCCGAGTCGGTGCGCCGCGTCCAGGGGCTGCGCTCCCAGAACGCCGGCGTCGTCCTCGCACTCCGCTCGGTCGCCGACGTGCCCGAGGCGCTGCACGGCCCGCTGCTCGCGGCCGTCGGCTGCCGTATGGCGCTGGCCGGTGTCACCACCTGGGACGGCAGCCGGTTCGCGCAGGCCTGGGGGACCGAGTGGGTGGAGACCAAGGAGGTGGCCAAGCACACCGTCTTCGCCCACCAGCCGATGACCCGCGCCATCCACGCCCTGCGCAAGCTGGTGACCGGACGGGCCGTGACCACGGACGCTGTGACGACCCGGCAGGTGGAGCGGGAGCGCTGGTCCGCCTCCCAGCTGGCCCACGAGGTCCCGCCCGGACACGCGGTGCTGTCGCTGACCGACGTACGGGGCGAGCACGCGCCGCCGCTGCTGGTGGACCTGCGGGGCTGACCGGACCGGGGCGGAGCGAGGCGGCGGGCGTCCGTACGGACGGTGACGCGTTCACCGTACGGTGAGGCAGAATCGGCATAGGCCGTTCATACGTGACGTCCAAAAGATCACAATGATCATCCGACCTCCATGGAAGTTCCGGAGAACTTCCGGAAAAACCGCCGCCGCAGGACCTCCGCCGAAGCATCTCTGCCGACCAGAAGGCCCCATGCCCCCGACGCTCGCCTCGCTCGTCCACCACTCCGCGCTCAAGCTGACCGTGCGCGCGGCCGGGGACCGCCTGGACGTACCCGTCCGCTGGGCCCACGTCAGCGAGCTCGCCGACCCCGTGCCGTACATGGAGGGCGGGGAGCTGCTGCTGATCACCGCGCTCAAGCTGGACGCGGAGGATCCCGAGGCCATGCGCCGCTATGTGAAGCGGCTGGCCAAGGCCGGGGTCGTCGGGCTCGGCTTCGCCGTCGGAGTCAACTACGAGGACATCCCCGCGGCGCTCGTCGCCGCCGCCGAGGAGGAGGGGCTGCCACTGCTCGAAGTGCCCCGCCGCACCCCGTTCCTCGCCATCAGCAAGGCCGTCTCGGCGGCCATCGCGGCCGACCAGTACCGGGCGGTCACGGCCGGCTTCGCCGCCCAGCGGGAACTGACCAGGCAGGCCCTGAACGCCGGACCGGAGGGACTGCTCGCCGCGCTCGCGGCCCAGGTGGACGGCTGGACGGCGCTCTACGACGCCTCGGGAGCCGTGGTCGCCGCGGCACCCGAATGGGCCGCACGCCGCGCCGAACGGCTCACGGCGGACATCGAACGGCTGCGCGACCGGGCGGCCCCGGCGTCCGCCGTGGTCGGCGGACCCGAGACCGAGGACCGCGTCGAACTCCACTCCATCGGCACCGGACGCCGCCCGCGTGCCGCGCTCGCCGTCGGCACGGCCGCCACCCTCGGCACCGCCGAGCGGTACGCCGTCCACTCCGCCGTGGCCCTGCTGACCCTCACCACGGAACGCTCACGCTCGCTGCACGCCGCCGAGCAGCGGATCGGCGCCGCCGTGCTGCGCATGCTGCTCGCCGGTCAGCCCGACCACGCCCGCGCGGTGGCCGGCGACCTGTACGGCGGCCTCCTGGACGCCCCCTTCCGCGTGATCGTCGCCGAGTCCGCATCGGCGTCCGCCGCTCGGGCCCACGCCGGCGCACACGCGCGTGTGCGGCCCGCGGCGCCCTCCCAGGCCGCCGTCCTGGCCGCCGCCGACCCCTGCGCCGACCCGCTCACCGCGCTGGCCGAGGTCGTCGAGGCGGCCTCCGCCCGGTCGGGGGAGGCGGTCCTGGTGGTCCCCGACGGGGAGCGCCTGGTGGTGCTGGCCGCCGACGGGGGCGCGGCCGTGGCGGTGTGCGGCCAGTACGCGGCGGCGCTGGAGGCGGCGCGGGCGGAGGCCGTGCGGGAGCAGTCGGGCGGCGGGGACGAGGACGAACTGGTCGTCGGGCTGTCCGGACCGGCCGGGCCCATCGCGGCCGCCGCCGCGTACAAGCAGGCCGAACAGGCGCTGTCGGTGGCACGGCGGCGCGGACGGGTGCTCGTCGAGCACGAACAGCTCGCCTCCGGGTCGGTGCTGCCGCTGCTGGCGGACGACGCGGTCCGGGCGTTCGCGGACGGGCTGCTGCGCGCGCTGTACGAGCACGACGCGACCGGACGCGGCGACCTGGTGGCCTCGCTGCGGGCGTGGCTGTCCCGGCACGGCCAGTGGGACGCGGCCGCCGCCGACCTCGGCGTCCACCGGCACACCCTGCGGTACCGGATGCGCAGGGTCGAGGAGATCCTCGGCCGCTCCCTGGACGACCCGGACGTGCGGATGGAGCTGTGGCTGGCACTGAAGGCCACGTCCACGGAGTAGGCACCCCGCTCTTCGGCGCTCGTACGCCAATCCGGCGCACCCGCGCCCCGCACTGCTACGACTCGGACAAACGACCCCGGGCCGCCCCAGCCCTACCGTGGTCGACGAAAGCCAAGTACATCTTCTACGCGGAAGGGCCGGGACTCCTTGATGACTTCCACCCACGCCTTCTGGCTCGCCGGCCGCCAGGTCACCGGCGAGGACACCTTCGACGTCACCAACCCGTGGGACGGGCGCCTGGTCGGCAAGGTCGGCGTGCCGACCGACGCCCAGGTCGAGGAGGCCGTGGCCGCCGCGTACGCCGTGCGGGACGAGTTCGCCGCCACCCCGGCGCACGTGCGGGCCGCCGCCCTCGACCACGTCAGCAAGCGGCTGGTCGAGCGCACCGAGGAGATCGCGCAGCTCATCTCCGCCGAGAACGGCAAGCCGATCAAGTGGGCGCGCGGTGAGGTCGGCCGTGCCGTGTCCGTGTTCAGGTTCGCCGCGGAGGAGGCCCGCCGGTTCAACGGCGGCGACGCCCAGCGCCTGGACACCGACGCCGGCGGTCAGGGCCGCCTCGCCTTCACCCGCCGCTTCCCCAAGGGCGTCGTCCTCGGCATCGCGCCGTTCAACTTCCCGCTGAACCTGTGCGCCCACAAGGTCGCCCCGGCCATCGCCGCCGGCGCGCCGATCATCCTCAAGCCCGCCCCGGCCACCCCGCTGTCCGGGCTGATCCTCGGCGAGCTGCTGGCCGAGACCGAGCTGCCGGCCGGCTCCTGGTCGATCCTCCCGGTCGCCAACGACAAGATGCCGGCCCTCGTCCAGGACGAGCGCCTGCCGGTCATCTCCTTCACCGGTTCCGAGAAGGTCGGCTACGCGATCATGGACTCGGTGCCGCGCAAGCACTGCACCCTGGAGCTCGGCGGCAACGGCGCGGCCGTCGTCCTCGCCGACTGGGCGAGCGACGAGGACCTGGACTGGGCCGCGGGCCGCATCGCGACCTTCTCCAACTACCAGGGCGGCCAGTCCTGCATCTCCGTGCAGCGCGTGATCGCCGACGCCGCGGTCTACGACCGCCTGCTGCCGCGCATCGTCGCCGCAGTCGAGGCCCAGGTCACCGGTGACCCCTCCGACCCGAAGACCGACGTCGGCCCGCTGGTCAGCGAGGACGCCGCCAAGCGCGTGGAGTCCTGGGTCCAGGAGGCCGTCGACGCCGGCGCCACCCTGCACACCGGCGGCAAGCGCGACGGCGCCTCGTACGCCCCGACCGTCCTCACCGATGTGCCCTCCGAGGTGACGATCTCCTGCGAGGAGGTCTTCGGCCCGGTCCTGAGCGTGCAGAAGGTGAACGGCGAGGCCGAGGCCTTCGCCGCCGTCAACGACTCCAAGTACGGCCTCCAGGCAGGCGTGTTCACCCACGACCTCCAGACGGCCTTCCGCGCCCACCGCGCCCTGGAGGTCGGCGGCGTGGTCGTCGGCGACGCCCCCTCCTACCGCGCCGACCAGATGCCGTACGGCGGCGTCAAGCAGTCCGGCGTGGGCCGTGAGGGCGTCAAGTTCGCGATGGAGGACTACACCTACGAGCGCGTCCTGGTCCTGACGGGCCTCGCCCTGTAGACCTGACGGTTCACTCGCCGACAACGGCCGGAGCCCGCTGTGCGGGGGCTCCGGCCGTTGTCATACATGTGCCCACTGACCTGCTGGAACGGTCGAATCTTGGCTGATTTCCCTGGACTTGTGGGAACACCGTGGGAACACGGGGCTAGCCTCCGGGCCATGGCGAGCGTTGTGCGGCGCAGGAACAGGGCTGGGGAGATCACCAGCTTTCAGGTGAAGTGGCGTGACGGTGGCTCAGCGACCGGTGACTGGCAGACCGAGCGCTTCGACGACGAGGGCTCGGCCAAGGTGTTCAAGGGGGCCGTCGACGAGGCCGGGCAGAACTGGCCCACGGGCTGGGTGAAGGGCAAGGGGTTCGTCGACGAGGCGTCTGCCGACGAACTGCAGTACCGCTTCGACCGCTTCGCGCGGGAGTCCATCAAGAACCGGACGGCGAGCAAGCGCTACAAGCAGCAGCGCATCAGGGCTCTGGAGATGTACGTCTTCCCCGTTTTCGGTCTCTGCGATGTGCGCTCTGCCGAGCACTTCAGCAAGGCCTTCGTGTGGTTCGCCATCATGGGCGCGATTCTGTTGGTGGCTCTTGCGACCATGCTGGTGAAGACCAGGCACCGTTGACCGAGCCGTCTTGCCCACGGCGGCGTGGCCGGCGCCATCGGCCTCATGGAGACCATGGCCGACGTCGGCGGCGCCGCGCGCCTGCTGCCCCAGTACTTCGGGGTGCTGCCCCGGTACCGCGGCCACGGCTACGGCCGGGCCATGTGGCGCGCGGCGATGCACTGGGGGCACCACCACAGCGCCGCGTACCAGCTCCTACGGACCGAGGTGGGCGGGGCCCGTACCGGCTGTGTGCGGCGGAGTGGCTGACGTCGCTCGGGTTCGCCTGCCAGCGGGAGGCCTGACGTGGCGCAGGTGAGACCGGGGCGCATGAGCGCCCCGAGGGGGCGGGGCCGCTACCGCGCGTTCCCGCGTTCCCGGTGTGTTTCCACGGGAACACGGACGCCGTCCCGAGGCGGCCCGAGGCGGGCCGGAACGGGCTGACGCGGGTTGAAGCGTGGACGTTTCCACAGGTCGGAGGGAAACTGCAGGTCAGAGTGCGTGCGAGGGGCCCTCTACGCGGGGGCTCCGGCCGTCGTCGCACCATGAGCGCGGGTCTAACCTCTTCCTGTGTCAGCCTCCCGCCTGCATCGCGTCGCCGTCCTTGTGCTCGAGGGCGCGAAGCCGCTCGATGTCGGAATTCCCGCGCAGGTCTTCACGACCCGCGCGAGCATGCCGTACGAGGTGCGGATGTGCGGGGCGACACCCGGTCTCGTGGCCGGCGGCGACGGCCTCGCGTACTACGTCGCCCACGGCCTCGACGCGCTCGAGTGGGCCGACATCGTCTTCGTCCCCGGCTACCGTTTCCCGGACCGCGACAACCCGCCACAGGCCGTCGTCGACGCGCTGATCGCCGCCCACGACCGGGGCGCGCGGCTCGCCGCCATCTCGACGGGCGCCTTCGCGCTCGCTGCCACGGGCCTCCTCGACGGCAGGCGCGCCACGACGCACTGGCACTACACGCGGGCACTCGTGGCCAGGCATCCACTCGTCCAGGTCGACGAGAACGTGCTGTTCGTCGACGAGGGCAGCGTGCTCACCTCGGCGGGCGCCGCCTCCGGCCTCGACCTGTGCCTGCACATCCTGCGCGGCGACCTCGGAGTGGCCGCGTCCAACCATGCGGCCCGGCGTCTGGTCGCCGCCCCCTACCGCAGCGGCGGCCAGGCCCAGTACGTGCCGCGCAGCGTCCCCGAGCCGCTCGGCGAGCGGTTCGCCGACACCCGCGAGTGGGCGCTGCACCGGCTCGGCGAGCCCCTCACCCTCGACATACTGGCGCGGCAGGCCGGGGTCTCGCCGCGCACGTTCTCCCGGCGCTTCGTCGAGGAGACCGGCTACACGCCGATGCAGTGGGTGATGCGCGCCCGCATCGACGTGGCCCGCGAACTGCTCGAGCGCTCGCAGCGCAGCGTCGAACAGATCGCCGCCGACGTCGGGCTCGGCACCGGCGCGAACCTGCGCCTGCACTTCCAGCGCATTCTCGGCACCACACCGAGCGAGTACCGGCGCACCTTCACCCGGGGCGAGTGACCCGCCCGCCACCCATGGCGGGATCCTTTTGAACCATGGCGATCCCGCCACTGTCAGCGGCGCGAGCCGCGGGCGAGGCTGGTGGCGAAGGGAAGGGACATCACTCATGACTCGCATCGCCATCAACGGATTCGGCCGCATCGGACGCAATGTGCTGCGCGCACTGCTGGAGCGCGACAGCACTCTCGAGATCGTCGCCGTCAACGACCTGACGGAGCCCGCCACTCTCGCGCGGCTGCTCGCCTACGACAGCACGGCCGGCCGACTCGGGCGCCCGGTGACCGTCGACGGCGACGCCCTCGTCGTCGACGGCCGTCGGATCACGGTGCTGGCCGAGCGCGAACCGGCGCAGTTGCCGTGGGCCGAACTCGGCGTCGACGTCGTCCTGGAGGCCACCGGCCGCTTCACCTCGGCCAAGGCCGCACGCGCCCACCTCGACGCGGGCGCGAAGAAGGTACTCGTCAGCGCGCCGTCGGACGGCGCCGACGTCACGCTCGCGTTCGGGGTCAACACCGACGCCTACGACCCGGCCGTGCACACGATCGTCTCGAACGCCTCCTGCACCACCAACGCGCTCGCGCCGCTGGCCGCGGTCCTCGACGAACTCGCCGGTATCGAGCACGGGTTCATGACGACGGTGCACGCCTACACGCAGGAGCAGAACCTGCAGGACGGTCCGCACCGCGACGCCCGTCGTGCCCGGGCCGCCGGCGTCAACATCGTGCCGACCACGACCGGCGCGGCCAAGGCGATCGGACTGGTGCTGCCGAACCTCGACGGCAAGCTGTCGGGCGACTCGATCCGCGTACCGGTGCCGGTGGGATCGATCGTCGAACTCAACACGACCGTCGCCCGCGACGTGACGCGCGACGACGTGCTCGCGGCGTACCGCGCCGCAGCGGAGGGGCCGCTCGCCGGCATCCTCGAGTACTCGGACGACCCGCTCGTGTCGTCCGACATCACGGGCAATCCCGCCTCGTCGATCTTCGACTCGGCCCTGACCCGCGTCGAGGGCCGCCACGTCAAGGTGGTCGCGTGGTACGACAACGAGTGGGGCTTCTCGAACCGCGTGATCGACACACTCGAGTTCCTCACCACCCGCTGACCGGACGCCTCACTCGGCCAAGCCCGGCGTCGTCGTTACGATGGCCCGACCCGGCGCCCTGTCGACAGCGCCGCCCCCCGGCGAGAGGACCACCCCAGTGAGCCAGCCCCGCGCCCGTGCGGCGGTGTTCTCGGCCGGCTCCTGGGGTACCGCCGTCGCCAAGATCATGGCTGACGCCGGCAGCGACGTGATGGTGCACGCCCGTCGCAGCGAGATCGCCGAAGCGATCAACACCCGCCACCGCAACCCCGCCTACTTCCCGGACGTCGACCTGCCCGTCTCCCTGACGGCCACGACCGATCCGGCCGCGGCCCTGGACGGCGCGGACCACCTCGTGTTGTCCATCCCCGCGCAGACGTTGCGGGCCAACCTCGCCGTGTGGGCTCCGGACATCGGACCCGACACCGTCATCGTGTCGCTGATGAAGGGCATCGAGCGGGATACCGGGCTGCGGGCGAGCCAGGTCATCGCCGAGGTGGCCGGTGTGAGCGCGGACCGGGTCGCGGTGCTGTCGGGGCCGAACCTCGCTCGCGAGATCATGGACGGCCGGCCCGCCGCCGCGACCGTCGCCTGCCCCGACGAGGACGCCGCGCGCCGCTTCCAGACGGCGTGTCACACCCGGTACTTCCGGCCCTACACCAGCACCGACGTGATCGGCTGCGAGCTGGGCGGCGCGCTGAAGAACGTCATCGCCCTGGCGGTCGGCACCGCCTCGGGCATGGGCCTGGGCGACAACGCCGTGGCGCTGCTCATCACTCGGGGCCTGGCGGAGATCACCCGACTGGCCACGGCCATGGGCGCCCACCCGGCCACCCTCGCCGGGCTGTCGGGCCTGGGCGACCTGGTGGCCAGCTGTACCTCGCCGCTCGCCCGCAACCGCACCTTCGGCGTCCACCTCGGTCACGGCCTGAGCGTCGAGGAGGCGATGGCAGCCACCCGGCAGACCACCGAGGGCGTCAAGTCCGCCGAAGCGGTCCTCGGCCTGGCCCGCGTCCATGACGTCGAGATGCCGATCACGGAAGTGATCTCCGCCCTGCTCAACGACGAGGTCACCCTCGACGAGGCCGCGGCCGAGCTGATGCAACGGCCCCCCAGGCCCGAGCGCTGACCCCGGGGCGGCGCCGTCCAGGAAGCCGCAAGTGGTGCGGGAAGGCGCGGGCGACTCAACCGGTGAAGCCGACCCGTGCCAGGCGCAGTGGGCCGTGGAGCCTCAGTCGCAGGTCGTGGACGCCTGCGGCGGTGGCCGGGGTGGTGAGTGTGGTGTAGGCGTACGGGCCCGGTGTGGGAGTGTCCAGAGTGACGACAGCTAGTGTCGGGCCCCCGTCGAGGGACAGTTCGACCGTGCCCTCGCCCGCCGCCTCCACGCTCACCCCCGTCACTCCGGTGCCGAAGTCGCAGTCCCGGTAGAGGAGTTCGCCCGGCCTGCCGGGAACCGGCGTCACCGCGTCGCCCGTCATCCTCGTCCGGTCGACGATCTCGATGCCCGACTGCTCGTCGAAGTCGGCGGCGTCCAGGCCCCGTTCCAGGACCGGGCGCGGGGTGCCGGGCTCCCCGTCGAGGGTGAGGGTGGTGCGGAGGCGGATGTCCTGGCTGGAGGCGCCGACGAGGAGGTCGTAGGCGCCCGGCTCCAGGCGCCACCGGCTCCGGGACACGTCCCAGAACTCCAGGCGGGAGAGCGGGACTTCGAAGGTCAGGGCCGCCCTCTCGCCGGGTGCGAGCGTGATCCGGCGGTGGGCGGCCAGCTCGCGGCGCGGGCGTGGGACCGACGGGTTCGCGGCGCGGGTGTAGAGCTGGGCGACCTCGTCCGCGGTGACGCCCCCGGTGTTGGTGACCGTGAAGGACACGCGCACCGTGTCCCGCTCGACCCGGACGGCCAGGTCGCCGTATCCGAACGACGTGTACGACAGCCCGTGTCCGAAGGGGAACAGCGGGGTGCCCTCGTAGTACAGGTACGTCTGGCGGCTGCCGATCACGTCGTAGTCGAGCAGGTCCGGCAGATCGGAGTCGTCCTCGTACCAGGTCTGCGGGAGCCGGCCGGCGGGGGAGGAGTCACCGGCCAGCACCCGGGCCACGGCGGTACCCGCCGCCTGGCCGCCATGGGCGGTCCACAGCACCGCCCGCAGGGGCGCGGGGTCGACCGCGTACGGGTACGACGAGACCAGCACCAGCGCCGTGTCCCGGTTCGCGGCGCGGGCCGCGCGCAGCAGCCGCTCCTGGTGCTCCGGCAGTCGCAGGGCCGTACGGTCCTGCGTCTCCCGGCCGCCGATGTGCGGGTCGTTGCCCGCCACCACCAGCACCACGTCGGCCCGGCCGGCCGCGCGGGCCACCGCCTCCTCCCCGCGCTCGGACACGACCAGTTCGAAGACCTCCGCGGCGTCCGAGCCGTCCGTCCCGGTCTCCCCGGCGACCCTCACGCCGTCGGCGGTGACACGGACGTGACGACCGGTCCCGAGGTGGCGCAGGAGGTGCCCGCCGTCGTGCGGTTCGAGGCGGAACGTCTCCTGGACCACCCAGCCGCCGGGCTGGTCGGTCGAGGCGCGCACGTAGCCGTCGTCGGCCACCGAGAGGTAGTGGCCGTCCGGCGCGCGCAGGGTCAGGACGCCCTCGCCCCAGTCCATGAGGGCCAGTTCGGTGCCGTCGGGGTCGGTGGTGAGCGGCGGCAGGTCGGTACGGCCGGCCAGCAGGGCCGGGTCCAGCGCCCCCTCCGCGCCGCGCCCCTGACCTTCGGCCTTCGCGTTCACCGCGACGGGCGGCACGTGCAGGAAGCGGCCGTCGGCCGTGCGCAGCCGCACCCGGTCCACGCCCTCCGCGAACTCGACGCGCTCGGCGCCGAACCGCTCGTACAGACCCTCCAGGGGTGTGGACCGGCGCAGCAGCGTTCCGCTGTACCAGTCGAGCTTGCACTCGTCGGCGAGCGGGCCGACGACGGCGACGCGGGTGCCGGGGGCCAGGGGCAGCAGCCCGTCGTTGCTCAGCAGCACGACCGCCTGCTCGGCGGCCTCCAGCGCGAGCGCCCGGTGCTCGGGGGTGTCGAACTCCCCGGAGCCGGCGTGCGGATCCTCCCCCGGGTCGAACTCGCCGAGCCGGAAGCGCACCGAGAGCTGCCGGCGCACGGCCGTGTCGACGTCGGCCTCGGTCAGCAGGCCCTGCTCCAGGGCGCCCCGCACCCGCGCCACGATCTTCGCCGGATCCGTGCCGTGGTCGGTGAAGCTGTCCACGCCGGCCAGGAGCGCGGCCGCGGTGGCCTCCTCGTGCGTGGCGAAGTAGTGCTCGGAGTCGACCAGGTTGGAGGGCGCGCCCGCGTCCGAGCAGACCAGCAGATCGTCGTCGGCCCAGGTGCGCAGGTGCTCGCGCAGGTACGGCGAGACGTGGTTGGGGCGGCCGTTGACCAGGTTGTAGGCGGGCATCACACCGGCCACCGCGCCCGCCGCCACCGCCTCACGGAAGGCCCGCAGGTCGTACTCGTGCAGGACGCGCGGGCGCACCGACGAGGACGTGGTGTCCCGGCGGGTCTCGTTGTTGTGGGCCAGCCAGTGCTTGAGGACCGGTGCCGTGCGCCAGTACGTCGGGTGGCCGCCGCGCAGGCCGCGGGTGTAGGCGACGGCGATCGCCGACGTCAGCCCCGGATCCTCCGAGTAGCCCTCCTCGTTGCGGCCCCACAGCGGGTGGCGCAGCAGATTCACCACCGGTGCCCAGACGTTGAGGCCGACGCGGTCGTCGCGGGCGCGCATCGCCCGTACCTCGTGGGAGACCGCCTCGCCGATCCGGCGCACCAGGTCGTCGTTCCAGGTCGCGCCGAGCCCGACGGCCTGCGGGAAGACCGTCGCCGGGCCCATCCACGCCACCCCGTGCAGTGCCTCCTGACCGGTGCGGAACGCGGCGATGCCCAGTCGCGCGACGGCGGGTGCGAACTGGTGGAGGAAGGAGACCTTCTCGTCGAGGGTCAGCCGCGCCAGCAGATCGTCGACGCGCTTCGCGATCGGCAGCCGCGCATCGCGGAACGGTGGCGTGTGAGGCGTTCGTACGGTCACGTGGGGGTCCCCTAGCGCTGGAACGGCAAGCCTCTTTCGAAGCGCTTCGATGCTCAGGTGCCTCGGGGGCGGGTGTCAAGACGGTCCGAGGCAACAAGTCCGGTTCCTGCCCCCGCACCTCAAGGGGCGTATGCGACCCGTGCCGCGCGCCGCCCCTCGGGGCAATCTTGGATCCGACCCTTGTGCACCCCCAGGTGTTCACCTAACCTCGCAGCAACATCGAAGCGCTTCGACTCAGTTCGACCTCCCCGTATCGATACATCGATACATAGAGACACCGCAGCCGACGGCCCCACCGCCGGGTGTCCTGGTGCGCCACGAAGGGTTGACGCAATGACGCCGAACGCCGCCCCCGCCTCCGCCGGCCCGAGCCGGAGAAGCTTCCTCGCCTCCACGGCGGTCGCCGCCGCAGCGGTGGCGGGAGGGATGCCGCTGCTCACCGCCTGCGACAGCGGCGACAGCGGCTCGCGCGGTGGCACCACGTCGGGCAAGGACGCCAAAAAGCTGCTGCCGTCCTACGTGGCGAACAACGTCGTCACGCCCGACATCCCCGCCAAGAACGGCTCCGCCGTCGGCTTCACGCGCCCGCTCGACCTCGCCGGCCTCAGGACCTCCGTGCCGAAGAAGCTCGGCAAGAGCGGCAAGGTCAGCGTCATGTCGCCCTTCTGGGGCTCCCCGCCCAAGCAGGACAACGCCTACTACCGGGCGATGAACGACCTCATCGGCGTCGACGTCGTCTGGCAGAACCAGGACGGCAACACCTACGACCAGAAGCTCGGAGCCGTCCTCGCCTCCAGCAGCATCCCGGACGTCGTGGTGGTCCCCGGCTGGAACATGGGCGGCAAGATACCCAGCGCGATCACCAGCAAGTTCGCCGACCTGGGCCCCTACCTGTCCGGGGACGCGGTCAAGGAGTACCCGAACCTCGCGGCGATCCCGACGGACGCCTGGCAGCGTTCCATCTTCGGCGGGAAACTGCGCGGCCTGCCCATGCCGGCCTCGTACGTGACGAACATCGTGCCCCTCTACCGCCAGGACCTGTTCGACAAGGAGGGCTACGAACTCCCCGGCTCGGCGGACGAGTTCCTGGCGCTGGCCAAGGAGATCACCAACGCCCGGGCCAAGCGGTGGGCCTGCGGCGACATGAAGTGGACCGCGTTCAACGCCTTCGGTGTGCTCTCCGGCGGCGAGAAGCCGCTGGGCTGGGACCTCGTCGACGGCAAGCTCGTCAACCGCGTGGAGACCCAGGAGTACCTGGAGGCGCTGGAGTGGACCCGCAAGCTCTTCGCCGCCGGATGCGTCCACCCCGACTTCGAGCTGGGCAAGAGCGCCTCCACCGACCCGGGCCCCAAGTTCGCCGCCGGCGAGTTCCTGATCTACAACAACGACATCTCGCAGTGGTACAGCCGGACGGCCGAACAGGCCTCCCAGAACCCTGCCTTCAAGGTCTCCGGCATGGACATATTCGGCCACGACGGCGGCCGGCCCACCCTGTGGGCCACCCAGCCCGCCAACATCTTCGCCTTCGTCAGCAAGAAGGCGTCCGAGTCCGTGATCCGTGACGCGCTGGCCGTCGCCAACGTCACCGCCGCCCCGTACGGCACCAAGGAGTACATGCTCACCAACTACGGTGTCGAGGGCACGCACTACACCCTGAAGGACGGGGTGCCCGTCAAGAACGACAAGGGCAACAACGAGGTCATCAACGCCTACATCATGATCGCGAGCCCCGCTCCGACCCTCGCCCACCCGGACTTCCCGGACGTCACCCGGGCGCAGGTCGAGTGGCAGCAGCGGATGGGCGGCTTCACCAGGAAGTCCGCCTTCTACGGCATGCAGATCACCGAGCCCTCCCGCTGGACCAACCTGTCCAACGACTTCGAACAGCTGGAGGACGACATCGTCCGCGGCCACAAGAAGATCGGCGACATGCAGCAGGCCGTCTCCGACTGGAAGAGCAAGGGCGGCGACAAACTGCGCGACTGGTACAAGAAGATCCTCGACGAGAACGGCTCGGCGGCAGGCTGACCGGGGCGCTGAGGCAAGGAGACCGGCCGTGTCCCACAGCACGGTGCCTCGGAGCAGGACCGAGGCCGACACGACGGCGAGGACCACGAAGACGTCCGGCGGCGCCACCGGAACCCGGAAAGCTCCGCACGCGGGGAGGCTGAGCCTGCGGATCAGGTTGAGACGCGACCGCGTGCTGCTCCTGATGACGCTCCCAGCCGTCGTCCTCGTCCTGCTCTTCAACTACATACCGATTCTCGGCAACGTCGTCGCCTTCCAGGACTACGACCCCTACATCAGCGACAACGGCGTCGTCTCCATCCTGCACAGCCCCTGGGTGGGCCTGGAGAACTTCCGGGCGATCTTCGCGGACTCGGCGTTCTGGAACGCGGTGCAGAACACCCTGGTGCTGTTCTTCCTCCAGCTCGTGCTGTACTTCCCCATCCCGATCCTGCTCGCGCTGCTCATCAACAGCGTGGTCAGGCCCCGGGTGCGGGCGGTCGCGCAGGCCGTGCTGTACCTGCCGCACTTCTTCTCCTGGGTGCTGGTCATCGCCGTCTTCCAGCAACTGCTCGGCGGCGCCGGACTGCTCTCCCAACTGTTGCGGCAGCACGGCTACGACGGCCTCGACATCATGACCGACCCCACCACCTTCAAGTTCCTCGTCACCGCGCAGAGCGTGTGGAAGGACGCCGGCTGGGGGGTCATCGTCTTCCTCGCCGCGCTCGCCTCGGTGAGCCCCGACCTGTACGAGGCCGCCGCGATGGACGGCGCCGGACGATGGCGCCGCATCTGGCACGTCACGCTGCCCGCGCTGCGCCCGGTCATCGCACTGCTCCTCGTGCTGCGCGTCGGTGACGCCCTCACCGTCGGCTTCGAGCAGATCCTGCTGCAACGCGACGGCGTCGGCCCCGGCGCGGCCGAGGTCCTGGACACCTTCGTGTGGTGGAACGGCGTGCGCAACCAGGACTTCGGCTACGCGGCCGCCGCCGGCCTGATCAAGGGCGTGGTCAGCCTCGGACTGGTCCTCGCCGCGAACAAGGTCGCCCATCTCATGGGCGAGCAGGGGGTGTACCGGAAGTGACCGCCGTGATCGACAAGCCCGTACGGGAACGCCGCGGGTGGGCGGCCCCGGCCCGGCCGGTGTGGGAGGAGAAGCCCACCGGGGCCGGCCTGGCGGGCAAGGGACTGGTTCTCGCCCTGGCCTGCCTGGCGATCCTCTTCCCGCTGTGGATCGTCGTCGTCACCAGCCTGTCCTCGCGCAGGACCATCGACGAGGCGGGCGGTCTGGTCATGGTGCCCCACGGCATCACCTTCGTCGCCTACCGGGAACTGCTCGGCGGCGGCCAGGTCACCCGCGCCGCGGTCGTCAGCATCCTGGTCACCCTGGTCGGCACGCTGTTCTCGATGACCGTGTCCGTGCTGTGCGCCTACGGCCTGTCCCGCACCGGCTCGCTCGCGCACCGCTGGATCCTGATGACGCTGCTGGCCACGATGTTCTTCAGCGCCGGTCTCATCCCGACCTACCTGCTGGTGCAGACCCTCGGACTGACCGACACCTATCTCGCGCTGATCCTGCCCAGCGCGGTGAGCGTGTTCAACATCCTCGTGCTGCGCGGCTTTTTCATGAACATCTCGCCGGAACTCATCGACAGCGCCCGCATCGACGGCGCCGGCGACCTGCGCATCCTGTGGCAGATCGTGATGCCGCTGTCCCGCGCGGTGCTCGCCGTGATCACGCTCTTCTACGCGGTCGGCTACTGGAGCGCGTGGTTCAACGCGTCCCTCTACCTCAACGACCAGAACATGCTGCCGCTGCAGAACGTCATGATCCAGCTCGTCCAGAAGCAGCAGGCCCCCGTGGGCCTAGCCCAGTCCATCAAGACCGGCCAACTCTCCGGGCTCGCCGTGCAGATGGCGGTCATGGTGATGGCACTGCTGCCCGTGGCCGTGCTGTCGCCGTTCGTCCAGAAGCACTTCAGGAAGGGGATGCTCACGGGGGCCGTCAAGGGATAGGAGCACTGTGATGTACACGATCGCCGACCGCCGCATCCTCTTCGGTGGCGACTACAACCCCGAGCAGTGGCCCGAGGGGACCTGGCACGAGGACGTCCGGCTGATGAAGGACGCCGGGGTCAACTCCGTCACCCTCGGTGTCTTCTCCTGGTCGAAGCTCGAACCCCACCCTGGCGCACGGGAGTTCGGCTGGCTCGACACGGTGATGGACCTCATGGCGGCCAACGGTGTCGGAGTCGTCCTCGCCACCCCCACCTCCTCGCCCCCGCCCTGGATGGGCCGCCTGCACCCCGACACCCTGCCTCGCGACGAGGACGGCCACACCGAGTGGTGGGGCGGCCGGCAGCACTTCTCGCACTCCAGCGCCACCTACCGCCGCTACGCCGCCGCCATCACCGAGGACATGGCCGCCCGCTACGCGGGCCACCCGGCCCTCACCATGTGGCACATCAACAACGAGTACTGCACCCACGACTACGGCGACGAGGCCGCCGCCGCCTTCCGCCGCTGGCTGCGCACGAAGTACGGCACCCTCGACGCCCTCAACACCGCCTGGGGAACGGCGTTCTGGAGCCAGGGCTACGACAGCTGGGACGGCGTCCTGCCCCCGCGCCGCGCCCACTACCTGAAGAACCCCGCACAGGCCCTGGACTTCCGCCGCTTCACCTCCGACATGCTCCTGGAGTGCTACCGCGCCGAACGCGACATCGTCCGCCGGCACACCCCGCATCTTCCGGTCACCACCAACTTCATGCCGCTGTGGTCCGGTCAGGACGGCTGGCGCTGGGCCGCGGAGGAGGACGTCGTCTCCGTCGACCTCTACCCCGACCCGCGCGACCCCCTCGGCGCCCAGTACGGGGCGCTCGTCCAGGACCTCACCCGCTCCCAGGCCCGCGGCCCCTGGATGCTCATGGAACAGGCGGCCGGCCCGGTCAACTGGCGCGGCGTCAACCACCCCAAGCCGTCCGGGCTCAACCGCCTGTGGTCCCTGCAGGCGGTGGCCCACGGCGCCGACGCCGTCTGCTACTTCCAGTGGCGCCAGTCCCGGCAGGGCGCGGAGAAGTTCCACTCCGCGATGGTCGGCCACGCCGGCGAGGAGGGCCGCACCTTCCAGGAGATCAAGCGCATCGGCACCGAACTGGACCGGATCGGCGCCGAGGTGTCCGGCACCCACGGCAGCCGCGACATCGCGGTCCTCCACGACTGGCACTCCTGGTGGGCCTGCGAACAGGACGGCCGCCCGTCCACGCACGTCGAGTACCCCGCGATTCTGCGCGCCTGGCACCGCGCCCTGTGGGAAGCCCACCTCACCACCGACTTCGCCCACCCCGGACACGACCTCACCGCCTACCGGCTCGTCGTCGTCCCCCAGCTCTACCTGCTCACCGACGCGGCGATCGACAACCTCCTGGCGTACGTCGCAAGCGGCGGCACCCTCGTGTGCGGCTTCCTCACCGGGGTCGCCGACGAGGACGACCGCGTTCGCCCCGGAGGCATGGACCCCAGGCTGCGCGAGCTGTTCGGCATCCGCACGCTGCACCAGTGGTGGCCGCTGGAGACGGGGGAGAGCGTCACGTGCGCGGACGGGCTGCGCGGGACGCTGTGGTCGGAGGAGATCGAGGCCGCCGGCACCGCCGACGAGACGGTCCCGTACCAGGGCGGCGAGCTCGACGGGCTGCCCGCCGTGCTGCGCCGGGGCCGCGCCTGGTACGTCTCCACGCTCCCCGAGCCCGGGGCGCTGCGCGCCCTGCTCACCCGCGTCGCCGCCGGCGCGGGCGTCCGTCCGGTGCTGGACGGACTGCCCGCCGGGGTCGAGGCCGTCCGGCGCGGCGAGCTGCTGTTCCTGCTCAACCACGGGCGCGAGCCGGTCACCGTCGATGTGCCGGGCACCCACCGCGACCTGCTCACCGGGGAGGCCGTGACCGGCCGCACGACGCTCGGACGGTACGGAGCGGCGGTGCTGAAGCCGTGAGGGGCGGACCGCGGCACGGAACCTGGGAACCCCTCCCGGCCGCCCGCTGGGAGGACGCCTTCCTCAGCGGCAACGGCCACCACGGCGCCCTGGTGTTCGGCGACCCGGACGACGACAGCGTGATCGTCACCCACCACACCCTCGTCCGCCCCAACGGCGCCGAGCACGCCCGGCCCCCGCTCCTCGCCGGTGAACTGCCTGCCCTCCAGGACCGGTTGCTCGCCGGTGACCGCACCGCCGCCGAGTCCTTCACGGACGGCCGCCCGTTGCAGTGGGTGCAGCCCTTCCACCCGGCCTTCCGGATCCGGCTGAGCCGCCCGTCCCGTGCCCGCCGGGGCTACCGCCGCTCGGTCGACTTCACCAGCGGCGAGGCGACGGCGGTGTGCGGGGACTGGAGCAGCCGCGTCTTCGTCTCCCGCGCCGACGACGTGATCGTCCACCACGTCACCGCGCCCGGCCCCACGCTCGACGTCCGCCTGGACCACCGGCTGCCCGGCGCGCCGCCCGGCCTGCGCATCGGGGACGGGGCGCTGCTCACCGCCGAGGGCGCCGTACTGAGCCTGCATGCCCGCTACCCCGGCAGCGACCGCGGCTACACCGGGGTGACGCTGATCGCCGTCACCAGGGGCACCACGGTCCTCACCCCGCCCGGAGTGCGCGTCACCGGCGCGGACTCGGTGCTGCTGCTCACCCGGGTACGCCGGCACACCGGTGAGCCGGCGGTGACCGAGGAGGCGGGGGCCCTGCTCGACCTGCTCACCGGATGGACGTACGACGACCTCCTCGACCGCCATCTGCCCGCACACCGCACCGCCTACCACCGTGTCACCCTCGACCTGCACGGCGAACCCGCCGAACGCGCCCTGCCGGGCTCGGAGCTGCTGAAGCGTCCCGGCAGCGCGGCCCTGGCGGAGCGGCTGTTCGCGGCCGGCCGCTACCACCTGCTCTCCGCCAGCGGCCTGCTCCCGCCCCGGCTCACCGGACTGTGGACCGGCGACTGGGACACGGCCTGGTCCGGCGCGTTCACCACGGACGCCAACCTCAACCTCCAGACCGCCTCCGCCGCCGCGGCCGCTCTCCCCGAGGTCGTCGAGGCCCTGGCCCGGCTCGTCGAGGCACAACTGCCCGACTGGCGGGACAACGCCCGTGCGATCTTCGGCACCCGAGGGGCCGTCGCCCCCGCGCACACCGACGGTGAGTCCGGCCACACCTACCACTTCAGCCGTGAGTACCCGCTGCACCTGTGGACCGCGGGAGCCGACTGGCTGCTCAAGCCGCTCGTCGACCTCGACGAGACGCGCGGCGCCCAGGACCCCCGCACCGCCGCCGCGCTCGCCGAGACCGCCCGGTTCTACGAGGACTTCCTCACCCGCACCGACGAGCACGGCCACCTCGTGGTCGTCCCCTCCTACTCGCCCGAGAACCGCCCCGCCGACGCGAGCTGGGGCACGCTCAACGCGGCCATGGACCTCTCCGCCGCCCGGCACGCCCTGCAGACGGCCGCCGCCTACCACCCCGGCACCCCCGACGCCGACCGCTGGCAGGCCCTCGCCGACCGCCTCCCGCCGCACCGGATCAACGCCGACGGCGCCCTCGCCGAATGGGCGTGGCCCGGCCTCACGGACACCTACGACCACCGCCACCTCAGCCACCTCTACGCCGTCTGGCCGCTGGACGAGATCGACCCCCACGACACCCCGGACCTGGCCGCCGCCGCCCACCGCGCCCTCGCACTGCGCGGCGCGGAGAACGACTCGGCCCACGGCCACCTCCACCACGCCCTCATCGCGGCCCGCCTCGGCGACGGCGACCGCGCAGCCCGCGCCCTCGCGAACGTGCTGGACGGCGACTACTTCCACGACTCCCTGATGAGCGCCCACTACCCGAACCGGAACGTCTACAACGCCGACGCCGCTCACGCCCTGCCCGCCGTGCTGATCGAGACACTGGTGCGGTCCACCCCGGACCGGCTGGTCCTGCTGCCCGCGCCCCCGGCCGCGTACCCGGAGGGCGAACTGCGCGGCATCCGCACCCGGTTCGGGGCCGAGGTCGACCTGGCGTGGAGCCCCGAGGCGGCCACCGCACTGCTGCGCCCCACCCGCACGCTCCGCATCGACCTGAGGACTCCCTCCGGCGCACGACCGCTCGACCTGGTCGCCGGAGAGGTCCACGCCCTCGACCTGAGGACGTGGTGACCCCCGCAATTCCCCCCCACCCATGGAAGGGACACCACCATGGCAACACGCACACGGAGCAGACTCCGCACGGCGCTGCTCGCGCCCGCCCTCGCCCTCGGCGCCACCGTCGGCCTCGCCTCCGCCCCCGCCCAGGCCGCCGTCTGGAACTCCTGCGACCAGTGGGGCAACACCACGCTGAACGGCTACACGCTCTACAACAACATCTGGGGCTCCGGGGCCGGCAGCCAGTGCATCTGGGCCAACTCCGGCACCAACTGGGGCGTATCGGCGAACCACCCCAACACGGGCGGCATCAAGTCCTACCCGAACGCCAAGAAGGTGGTCAACAAGCCGATCACCTCGCTCGCCTCGCTCACCAGCAGCTACAACGTCACCGTCCCGTCCTCCGGCGCGTACAACACCTCGTACGACATCTGGGACACCGGCTACAAGTACGAGATCATGCTCTGGGTCAACAAGACCGGCGCCGTCGGCCCGCTCGGCAGCTCCCAGGGCAGCCTCACCCTCGGCGGCTCGACCTGGACCGTCTACAAGGGCAACAACGGCTCGAACGACGTGTTCTCGTTCATCCGCAGCTCCAACTCCAGCTCCGGCACGGTGAACATCCTGCCCATCCTGAAGTGGATCAAGGACACCAAGGGCTGGTTCGGCAACGTGACCATCGGGGACGTGCAGTTCGGCTACGAGATCACGTCGTCGTCCGGCGGTCTGAACTTCACCACCAACAGCCTCACGGTCAGCAGCAGCTGATCCCGGCGGGCCCATGAGTGTGCGGCCGGTCCCGTATAGGGGAGGGACCGGCCGCACGTACGTTCTGAATCCGCGCCGCGCTACCCGGCGACCGGGAGTTCGGCTCCGTCCCGCAGGAACAGCGGAATGCGGTCCAGCGGCGCGTCGACCGTCACGGCCGTACCGCCCTCGTAGTCCCGGCCGGTCCACGCGTCGGTCCACCGCGCGCCCGCCGGGAGATACGCGGTGCGGGCCGTGGCCCCGGCCGTCAGCACCGGGGCGACCAGCAGGTCCCGGCCCAGGAGGTAGGAGTCGTCCGCCGTCCACGCCGTCTGGTCCGCGGGGAACTCCAGGAACAACGGCCGCATCACCGGCAGCCCCTCCTCGTGAGCCTCCCGCATGACCTCCAGCACGTACGGCTTCAGACGCTCGCGCAGCCGCAGGTACTTCTCCAGGACCGGATAGGCCCGCTCTCCGTACGACCAGACCTCGTTGGGGCCGCCGGTCATCTCCGGGCCCAGCGGCATGCCCGGGTCCCGGAAGCCGTGCAGCCGCATCAGCGGGGACAGCGCGCCGAACTGGAACCAGCGCACCAGCAGCTCCTGGTAGGCGGGGTCGTCCGGGTCGCCGCCGTGGAAGCCGCCGATGTCGGTGTTCCACCAGGGGATCCCGGACAGCGCGGTGTTCAGGCCGGCCGCGATCTGGCGGCGCAGGGTCGCGAAGTCGGTGCCGATGTCACCGGACCACAGGGCGACGCCGTGGCGCTGACTGCCCGCCCACGCCGAGCGGTTGAGGGTGATCACCTCGTCCACGCCGGCGGCGCGCAGGCCCTCGTCGAAGGTGCGGGAGTTCTCCGCCGGGTAGAGGTTGCCGACCTCCAGGCCGGGACCCGCCCAGTAGCGCAGGTTCTCGGCGAAGCCCGGCTTCAGCTCCGGCTCGCAGGCGTCCAGCCAGAACGCCGTGATGCCGTACGGGTCCAGGTAGTTCTCCTTGATCCTGGACCACACGAAGTCGCGCGCCTCGGGGTTGGTGGCGTCGTAGAAGGCCACCTGGACGGTGGAGGCGACCTGCTTGTCGGGCCAGTCGGCGTGCGCCATCGGGCCGTACTGGGTGCCGATGAAGTAGCCGCGCTGCTCCATCACCGGGTGGTTCTCGCTCAGCGGCGACACCGACGGCCAGACGGACACCACCAGCTTGATGCCGAGGTCCGCCAGCTCGCGCACCATCGCCGCCGGGTCGGGCCACTCCGCGGGGTCGAACCTCCACTCGCCCAGGTGGGTCCAGTGGAAGAAGTCGCAGACGATCGCGTCGATGGGCAGGTTCCGCCGCTTGTACTCGCGGGCCACTTCGAGGAGTTCGTCCTGGGTGCGGTAGCGCAGCTTGCACTGCCAGAAGCCGGCCGCCCACTCGGGCAGCATCGGGGTACGGCCGGTCACCGCGCTGTAGCGGCGCTGGGCGTCGGCCGGGGAGCCCGCGGTGATCCAGTAGTCGATCTGCCGGGCGGAGTCCGCCACCCAGCGGGTGCCGTTCCCGGCCAGCTCCACACGGCCGATCGCCGGGTTGTTCCACAGCAGGGTGTAACCGCGGCTGGAGGTGAGCACGGGGATGGTGACCTCGGCGTTGCGCTGGACCAGGTCGACGACCAGGCCCTTCTGGTCCAGCCGGCCGTGCTGGTGCTGCCCGAGCCCGTACAGCTTCTCGTCGTCGTAGGCGGCGAAACGCTGCTCAAGGCGGTGGTGGCCGTTGCCGACGGCGGTGTAGAGGCGGGGGCCGGGCCACCAGAAGTGGGCGCGTTCCTCCGCCAGCAGTTCCGTGAGGTCGTCGGTGCGAAGGAAGCGGACGAGGCCCGAGGCGTCGACGTCGACCGTGAGCGCGCCGACGGTCAGGCGTCCCCGGCCGTCCTCGATCTTGACGGTGCTCTCGGTGGCCGGCGCGTGGGCGAGGAGCGCGCCGGGCAGGTCGTCCAGGACCGGGCCGCCGAGCCGGGCGCGCACCCGGACCGCGTCCGGCCCCCACGGCTCGATGCGTACGGTCTCCTGGCGGCCGCTCCACTCCAGCACGCCGTCCCGGTCGCGGAACGTGCCGACCGTGGGGGAGGACTGGGCGAGGCTGACCGGGCCGTGCGGGGGCTGGTTCTCGGCATGCTGGTTCACCGGGTTCCTCCGAGGATGCCCCGCCCTTCAGAGCGGGGAGGAATGGGACGGGCTGGTACGCTTTCCGGCGTGCTGAGCGAGAACCAAGCCAGCGCAGCGACTCCTTCGCTTGCAGTGCCAAACCGGGCTGGTTCCACCCCGGCTGGTGTTGATCGTGTAAGACCTGCTGGTCCGCTGGATCCGCAGGCGACGTGAGCCAGGAATCTCCCTGTTTCCGCTGGGAGAGGGTTCAAGAGTGCTCCTTGAAGGAGTGGGAGTGGGACGGAGGCGTCCTGGGCGGGCCAGGGCCGGAGCGGGCCGGTGTCAGGAGCCGGAGGCGACCGGCCCCGAACTCGCCCGGACTGTCAACTCCGGCGCGATGAGCACCACTTCGTCCGCGCCCTGTCCGTCGAGCTTGGCCACCAGGCGCGCGACCGCGTGCCGCCCCATCTCCTGGGCGGGGATGCCCACCGAGGTCAGCCGCACCGAGGCCTGGACGGCGACCTGGTCCGGGCAGATCGCGACCACCGACACGTCCTCGGGGATCGCCCGGCCCTGCTGGCGCAGCAGGGCGAGCAGGGGTTCGACGGCGGATTCGTTCTGCACGACGAAGCCGGTGGTGCCAGGGCGCTCGTCGAGGATCCGGGCCAGGGTCAGAGCCATCGCGTCGTACCCGCCCTCGCACGGTCGGTGCAGCAGGCCCAGGCCCAGCTCGCGGGCCCGGGAGCGCAGGCCGTCGAGGGTGCGTTCGGCGAAGCCGGTGTGCCGTTCGTAGACCGCGGGCGCCTCGCCGATGACGGCGATCTCGCGGTGCCCGAGCAGCGCCAGATGCTCCACGCACAGCGCGCCCGTCGCACCCCAGTCCAGGTCCACGCAGGTCAGCCCGGTGGTGTCGGCGGGCAGCCCGATCAGGACGGTCGGCTGATCGGTCTCCCGCAGCAGCGGCAGCCGTTCGTCGTCCAGCTCGACGTCCATCAGGATCATGGCGTCGGCGAGCCCGCTGCCGGTGACCCGGCGCACGGCGTCGGGGCCCTCCTCGCCGGTGAGGAGCAGCACGTCGTAGCCGTGGGTGCGGGCGGTCGTGGCCACGGCGATGGCGATCTCCATCATCACCGGCACGTACATGTCGGTACGCAGCGGGATCATCAGGGCGATGATGTTCGACCTGCTGCTCGCCAGGGCGCGGGCGCCCGCGTTCGGGTGGTAGCCGAGCTTCCGGATGCTCTCCTCGACCCGCTGCCGGGTGCTCGCGGAGATGGACCGCTTGCCGCTGAGGACGTAGCTCACCGTGCTCGCCGAGACTCCGGCGTGCTGGGCGACCTCGGCGAGGGTGACCATCCAGCTCTCCAAGGTGTGTGAAGCGCTTCGACAGTGCGCAGTACCGACATCGGGAGGTAGGGGTGGTTCGACAGTAGCCCCGGCAGGGGTGGGTGTCCATAGGCTGTCGAAGCGCTTCGACTGTTTTCTTTTCCCGCTCCCGGACGGGCCATCCGAACGGAGTACAAGGAGTGGTCGTCACGCCCCGCACACACGATGCTGGGTGTGACAGACCGAAACAGACGGTGGACTGCGAGCGTCCGTGCGCGTGGGGTGGTGGGTCCGCCCGGTATCGGGTACATACGATCCAGTAGCACCGGTCGGTAACGTACCGCGCCCTCCATCCCTCTTCGCGGCGAGGTGAGCCTCATGTCCGCACCAACGTCCAACAAGCCCACCGTCACCGAGCGCGAGGCCCGCCAGGTGGCGGAGGCCGCTCGGGAGCAGGACTGGCACAGGCCGAGCTTCGCCAAGGAGCTGTTCCTCGGCCGCTTCCGGCTCGATCTCATCCATCCGCACCCGCTGCCCGCGGCCGACGACGTGCAGCGCGGCGAGGAGTTCCTCGCCAAGCTGCGCGACTTCTGCGAGACGAAGATCGACTCGGCCCGCATCGAGCGCGACGCGCGGATCCCGGACGAGGTCGTCACCGGGCTCAAGGAGCTCGGCGCGCTCGGCATGAAGATCGACACCAAGTACGGCGGCCTCGGTCTGACCCAGGTCTACTACAACAAGGCCCTCGCCCTGGCCGGCTCCGCCAGCCCCGCGATCGGCGCGCTGCTCTCCGCGCACCAGTCGATCGGCGTGCCGCAGCCGCTGAAACTCTTCGGCACGCAGGAGCAGAAGGACACCTTCCTGCCCCGCTGCGCCCGCACGGACATCTCCGCCTTCCTGCTCACCGAGCCGGACGTCGGCTCCGACCCGGCGCGCCTGGCGACCACGGCCGTCCCGGACGGGGACGGCTACGTCCTCGACGGGGTCAAGCTGTGGACGACCAACGGGGTCGTGGCCGACCTCCTCGTCGTCATGGCGCGCGTGCCGAAGTCCGAGGGCCACCGCGGCGGCATCACCGCGTTCGTCGTCGAGGCCGCCTCCGAGGGCGTCACCGTGGAGAACCGCAACGCCTTCATGGGCCTGCGCGGCATCGAGAACGGCGTCACCCGCTTCCACCGGGTGCGGGTCCCGGCCGCCCACCGCATCGGCGCCGAGGGCCAGGGTCTGAAGATCGCCCTGACCACCCTGAACACCGGCCGCCTCTCCCTGCCCGCGATGTGCGCGGGCGCGGGCAAGTGGTGCCTGAAGATCGCCCGCGAGTGGTCCGCGGTCCGCGAGCAGTGGGGCAAGCCGGTCGCGCTGCACGAGGCGGTCGGCTCGAAGATCTCGTTCATCGCGGCCACCACCTTCGCGCTGGAGGCGGTGCTCGACCTGTCGTCCCAGATGGCCGACGAGAACCGAAACGACATCCGCATCGAGGCCGCCCTCGCCAAGCTCTACGGCTCGGAGATGGCCTGGCGGATGGCCGACGAGCTGGTCCAGATCCGCGGCGGCCGCGGCTACGAGACGGCCGCGTCCCTCGCCGCCCGCGGGGAACGCGCGGTCCCCGCCGAGCAGATGCTGCGCGACCTGCGCATCAACCGCATCTTCGAGGGCTCGACCGAGATCATGCACCTGCTGATCGCGCGGGAGGCGGTCGACGCCCACCTCTCGGTCGCCGGCGACCTCATCGACCCCGACAAGTCCCTGTCGGACAAGGCGAAGGCGGGCGCGAACGCGGGCGTCTTCTACGCCAAGTGGCTGCCCAGGCTGGTCGCGGGCCCCGGCCAGCTCCCGCGCTCGTACGCCGAGTTCCACCCGTCCGGACACGTCGACCTGTCCGGCCACCTGCGCTACGTGGAACGCCACGCCCGCAGGCTCGCCCGTTCCACCTTCTACGCCATGTCCCGCTGGCAGGGCCGGATGGAGACCAAGCAGGGCTTCCTCGGCCGGATCGTCGACATCGGCGCCGAACTGTTCGCGATGAGCGCGGCCTGCGTCCGCGCCGAACTCCTGCGCACCCAGGGCGACCACGGCCGCGAGGCCTACCAGCTCGCCGACGCCTTCTGCCGGCAGTCCCGCATCCGCGTCGCCGAACTCTTCGACCGCCTGTGGACCAACACCGACGACCTCGACCGCAAGGTCGTCAAGGGCGTCCTCGGCGGCGCCTACACCTGGCTGGAGGAAGGCGTCGTCGACCCGTCGGACGACGGCCCGTGGATCGCGGAGGCGACCCCCGGTCCGAGCGAGCGGGAGAACGTGCACCGGCCGATCAGGTGACGGCCGCCCGACGGCCGTGACACGCGGCACGGCCGCCTGTCGGCGACATCCACCGGCCGCCCGGCGGCATCGGCCACCGGGCGGCCGACAGCGTCCGCGACGGGGCGTGCCGGTGGCGCGTCCGCGGCGCGGCGACCGGCGACTCGCTCCCCCCTTCGAGGGGGCGCGCTGTCCGTCCGGGCACCCGGTGCGGCCACAATGGGGGGATGAGCGACAGTCCAGCCCCTCTCGCCGACCCGCACCTCGTCTTCGACCCCGTCGCCGGGGACGGCCCCAAGGACGTGGTGGTGCTCGGGTCCACCGGGTCCATCGGCACCCAGGCCATCGACCTCGTACTGCGCAACCCGGACCGCTTCCGGGTCACCGGGCTCTCCGCCAACGGCGGACGGGTCGGTCTCCTCGCCGAGCAGGCGTACCGGCTGCGGGCGCGGACCGTCGCCGTGGCCCGCGAGGACGTCGTACCGGCCCTGCGCGAGGCGCTCGCCGCGCAGTACGGGGCGTCCGAGCCCCTCCCCGAGATCCTCGCCGGACCGGAGGCCGCCACCCACCTCGCCGCCTCCGACTGCCACACGGTCCTCAACGGCATCACCGGCTCCATCGGCCTCGCCCCGACCCTCGCCGCCCTGGAGGCGGGCCGCACCCTCGCGCTCGCCAACAAGGAGTCGCTCATCGTCGGCGGCCCGCTGGTCAAGGCGCTTGCCAAGCCCGGCCAGATCATCCCGGTGGACTCCGAGCACGCCGCCCTCTTCCAGGCGCTCGCGGCGGGAACGCGGGCCGATGTGCGCAAGCTCGTCGTCACCGCCTCCGGCGGCCCCTTCCGCGGCCGGACCAAGGCCGAGCTCGCCGACGTCACCGTCGAGGACGCCCTCGCCCACCCCACCTGGGCGATGGGCCCGGTGATCACGGTCAACTCCGCCACCCTGGTCAACAAGGGCCTCGAGGTCATCGAGGCACACCTGCTGTACGACATTTCCTTCGACCGCATTGAGGTCGTCGTGCATCCGCAGTCGTATGTCCACTCGATGGTTGAGTTCACTGACGGATCCACCCTCGCCCAGGCGACGCCCCCGGACATGGGCGGGCCCATCGCCATCGGCCTGGGCTGGCCGGAACGCGTTCCCGACGCCGCGCCCAGCTTCGACTGGAGCAAGGCGTCGACCTGGGAGTTCTTCCCGCTCGACACCGAGGCCTTCCCCTCCGTGGGGCTCGCCCGGCACGTGGGCGGGCTCGGCGGCACCGCCCCGGCCGTGTTCAACGCGGCCAACGAGGAGTGCGTCGACGCGTTCCTGCGCGGCGCCCTGCCCTTCAACGGGATCATGGAGACCGTGACACAAGTGGTCGAGGAGCACGGCACACCCCCCGCGGGAACTACCCTGACGGTGCCGGACGTCCTCGAAGCGGAGACCTGGGCCCGCGCCAGGGCCCGGGAACTGACAGCGCGAACGGCGACAGCGGAGGCGCGTGCATGACGTCCTTGATGATGATCCTCGGCATAGTCGTCTTCGTGGTGGGCCTGCTGGTCTCCATCGCGTGGCACGAGCTGGGGCATCTGTCCACCGCCAAGCTCTTCGGCATCCGCGTGCCGCAGTACATGGTGGGATTCGGCCCGACGCTGTGGTCCCGCAGGAAGGGCGAGACGGAGTACGGCGTCAAGGCCATCCCGTTCGGCGGCTACATCCGCATGATCGGCATGTTCCCGCCGGGCGACGACGGCCGGATCACGGCCCGCTCCACCTCGCCCTGGCGCAGCATGATCGAGGACGCCCGCTCGGCGGCCTTCGAGGAGCTCGGCCCCGGTGACGAGAAGCGCCTGTTCTACACCCGTGCCCCGTGGAAGCGGGTCATCGTGATGTTCGCGGGCCCCTTCATGAACCTGATCCTCGCGGTCGCGCTGTTCCTGACCGTCCTCATGGGCTTCGGCATCTCGCAGCAGACGACCACCGTCAGCTCCGTCTCCCAGTGCGTCATCGCGCAGAGCGAGAACCGCGACAACTGCAAGAAGACCGACGCCCCGGCACCGGCCGCGGCCGCCGGCCTGAAGGCGGGCGACAAGATCGTCTCCTTCAACGGGGTGAGCACCGGCAACTGGAACCAGCTGTCCGACCTGATCCGCGCCAACCCCGGCAAGGAGGTGTCGATCGTCGTCGACCGCAAGGGACAGGACGTCACCCTGCACGCGAAGATCGCCACCAACCAGGTCGCCAAGAAGGACTCACGCGGCCAGATCGTGCAGGGGCAGTACGTCAGCGCCGGCTTCCTCGGCTTCAGCGCCGCGACCGGCATCGTCCGACAGGACCTCGGCCAGTCCGTGACCTGGATGGGCGACCGGCTCGGCGAGGCCGTCCACTCCATCGCGAGCCTGCCCGGCAAGGTGCCGGCCCTGTGGAACGCGGCCTTCGACGGCGCTCCACGCCAGCCCGACTCCCCGATGGGCGTGGTCGGCGCGGCCCGCGTCGGCGGCGAGATCTTCACCCTGGACATCCCGCCCACCCAGCAACTGGCCATGGCCCTGATGCTGGTCGCCGGCTTCAACCTCTCCCTGTTCCTGTTCAACATGCTCCCGCTGCTCCCGCTGGACGGCGGGCACATCGCGGGGGCGCTGTGGGAGTCGCTGCGGCGGAACCTGGCGAGGGTGCTGCGCCGGCCGGACCCCGGTCCGTTCGACGTGGCGAAGCTGATGCCGGTGGCCTACGTGGTGGCGGGCGTCTTCGTCTGCTTCACGATCCTCGTCCTGATCGCGGATGTGGTTAACCCGGTCAAGATCTCTTAGCCGAAACCCCTGTGGAAGGCGGCCGGACGGATCTCCCGTCCGGCCGCCTCCCATTGAGTGGGTTTGGACGGGTGGGATGTGCTGGGGCGCATGGACGTGCCGTAATCTCGATGCCTGGAGCCCGCCGCTGAACGAGGCCGGACCTTGATCCACGACTTGGGGTTGCACAGCAGATGACTGCGATTTCTCTCGGCATGCCGTCCGTTCCTACCAAGATCGCCGAGCGCCGCAAGAGCCGGCAGATCCAGGTCGGGTCCGTGGCCGTGGGCGGGGACGCGCCGGTGTCGGTGCAGTCGATGACGACGACGCGTACGTCGGACATCGGTGCGACGTTGCAGCAGATCGCGGAGTTGACGGCGTCGGGTTGCCAGATCGTGCGGGTGGCGTGTCCGACGCAGGACGACGCGGACGCGCTGGCGACGATCGCGCGGAAGTCGCAGATTCCGGTGATCGCGGACATCCATTTCCAGCCGAAGTACGTGTTCGCGGCGATCGAGGCGGGCTGTGCGGCGGTGCGGGTGAACCCGGGCAACATCAAGCAGTTCGACGACAAGGTCAGGGAGATCGCGCGGGCGGCGAAGGATCACGGGACGCCGATCCGGATCGGTGTGAACGCGGGTTCGCTGGACCGGCGGCTGCTGCAGAAGTACGGGAAGGCGACTCCGGAGGCGCTGGTGGAGTCGGCGCTGTGGGAGGCGTCCCTGTTCGAGGAGCACGACTTCCGGGACATCAAGATCTCGGTCAAGCACAACGATCCGGTCGTGATGATCGAGGCCTACCGGCAGCTCGCCGGGCAGTGCGACTACCCCCTCCACCTCGGCGTGACCGAGGCCGGCCCCGCTTTCCAGGGCACGATCAAGTCGGCCGTGGCCTTCGGCGCGCTGCTGTCCCAGGGGATCGGTGACACCATCCGCGTGTCGCTGTCCGCGCCGCCGGTCGAGGAGATCAAGGTCGGCATCCAGATCCTGGAGTCGCTGAACCTGCGCCAGCGCGGTCTGGAGATCGTCTCCTGCCCGTCCTGCGGCCGTGCCCAGGTGGACGTGTACAAGCTGGCCGAGGAGGTCACCGCCGGTCTGACCGGCATGGAGGTGCCGCTGCGCGTCGCGGTGATGGGCTGCGTCGTCAACGGTCCCGGTGAGGCCCGTGAGGCCGACCTCGGTGTCGCTTCCGGCAACGGCAAGGGGCAGATCTTCGTGAAGGGCGAGGTCATCAAGACCGTGCCGGAGTCGAAGATCGTGGAGACCCTGATCGAGGAGGCCATGAAGCTCGCCGAGCAGATGGAGCAGGACGGCGTCGCCTCGGGCGAGCCGGAGATCTCGGTCAGCGGCTGACCACCGGGGCGGCGACCGACCCCCGCCGCGTCATACCGGAGCCCCGCCCCCTGAAGGGCGGGGCTTCCTGGTCTCCGGGAAGCGTTTTCAGCGAAATGTTGCGACGGTTCGTGCTTCGCCGCCGTCCACGCCCTCTTCCCGCTCGCTTGTGACTGCTAACTTGCTGACGAGCGGGCTGAGAAATCGCTGTCTCGGCACCGGACGACTCCAGGGGGGATGCGATGACCACAGCGCGGCGCACCGGAGAGCGCGCCGGGAACGGCGGCGAGGGGCCCGCGAGACGGTCCGCCGGCCGGGGGCAGAAACGCGTCACCATCGCCGACGTGGCCCGTGCCTCCGGCGCCTCGGTGTCGACCGTCTCACGGGTGATCAACCAGGTCGGCACCGTCGCCCCGGACCTCGCCGACCGGGTCCGCGAGGCAGTCGCCGACCTGGGTTACCGCCCCAACGCCGCCGCGCAGGGCCTGGCCCGGGGACGGTCCGGCACGCTCGGGGTGCTCGTCCCGGACCTGGCGAACCAGTACTTCCACGACATCATCAAGGCCCTCTCGACGGTGGCCAGATCCAGCGGGTCCCGCGTCCTGGTCATGGACTCCAACGAGGACCCCGCCGCCGAACGGGAACTGGCCGAGGACCTCGTCCGGTACGCCGACGGCCTGCTGCTCTGCTCCCCGCGCATGCCGCGCGCCGACCTCGTCGCGCTGACCGGCCGCGACACCCCGGTCCTGGTCACCAACCGGCAGGAGCCGGGCCTGGGGCTGCGGGCGATCACCGTCGACTTCTTCCGCGGTGTCCTCGCCCTCTGCGGTCACCTCGCCCAGCTGGGGCACCGGGACGTCGTCTACGTCGCCGGGCCCGGCCGCGCCTGGGCCCACCACGAGCGGGTGCGCGCCCTCGCCGCCGCCGAGGACTTCGGGCTTCGCGTGCGCACGGTCGAGGGCGGCTCCACCGCCGACGACGGGTACGCGGCGGCCGACGCCGCCCTCGGCACCGGCGCGAGTGCCGTGATGGCCTACAACGACTTCGTGGCGCTCGGTCTGCTCGCGCGGTTCGCCGAACTCGGTGTGCGGGTGCCGGGCGACGTGTCGCTGACCGGATTCGACGAGATCGACATGGCGCGCTTCTCGGCGCCGCCGCTGACCACGGTAGCGATTCCCCGGGGACGGCTCGGGCAGGCGGCCGGTGCGGCGCTGCTGCGGCTGATGGCCGGCGAGGACGACATCGAGTGCGAGTCCATCCCGGTTGACCTGCACATCCGTTTTTCGACCGGCGCACCTTCTTGACAGATCCGATGGCGGGCAGGATTTTGTTCGGGCACAAGGCCGAGAAAGCGTTTCCTCACCGTCGCTGACGATATCGGGCCGACGCCCGCAGGGAGTTGCTGCTGTGTCCCGCACCGTCCACAGAGCCAGTCTTCGTATGCCGTCCGTTCAGCGCCTCGTCGCCGCCGGCTTGTTGCTCGCGGTCACGGTGGTCGGATGCAGCGCGCCGAGCAGTCAGTCGTCGGGGGACAAGGGGCAGTCCACCCGGAAGGTGCCGGACAAGCCCAGCAAGCCGGTCTCGCTGGAGATCCTCGACGTCGCGGGGAACCTCCAGCTGACCCAGGGCATGATCGACGAGTTCCGGAAGACGCACCCGGAGATCGTCAGCAAGGTCTCGTACTCCAAGGCGCCGGCTCCGGAACTCGCCGGCAAGATCAAGGCGCAGCAGCAGGCGGGCCGCGTCCAGATCGACATGGTGCTCACCGGCACCGACGGCCTCGCCGCGGGTCTTGAGCAGGACCTCTGGGCGGACATGTCCACGCACCAGGACGCCATCGGCAACCCGGACTACCTGCCGCCGGCGGCGGAGATGGCGAAGCTGGCGCAGGGCAAGGGCACGGCCGTCGTGTACTACCCGTCGGGGCCGTTGTTCGAGTACGACCCGGCCAAGGTGCCGAACCCGCCGAAGAGCCCGCAGGAACTCCTCGACTGGGCCAAGGCGCACCCCAAGCGCTTCCAGTACGCCGACCCCGCCAACTCGGGTCCCGGCCGCACCTGGCTGATGGGGCTGCCGTACCTCCTCGGCGACAAGGACCCGTCCGATCCCGAGAAGGGGTGGGACAAGACGTGGGCGTATCTGAAGGAGCTCGACAAGTACGTCGACGTGTACGCCTCGGGCACGTCCGAGACGATGAAGAACCTGGCCACCGGTCAGGTTGACATGATCATGAGCACCACGGGCTGGTACATCAACCCGCGTGCGCTCGGCACCGTGCCCAAGAAGATGAAGGCCGGCCACTTCGACGACATGACCTGGGTGACCGACGCCCAGTACGCCGTGGTCCCCAACGGCGTCAGCGCCGACAAGATGTCCGCGGTGCTCAACCTGCTCCACTGGATGCTCACCCCCGAGCAGCAGGCGAAGGCCTACGACGACGGCTACTTCTACCCGGGCCCCGCCGTCAAGGACGTGCCGCTGTCGATGGCGCCGGCCAAGTCCCAGCAGGTCGTCAAGGAGTACGGCGTCCCCGAGTTCGACACCTGGATCGACCAGTTCCCGAAGAAGCCGTCGCTGTCAGCGCAGGCGCAGGTGAAGGCGTTCGACCTGTGGAACCGTCAGGTGGCCGGCCAGTGACGGGGGCCCGCATCTCGACCCTGCGCCTGGACGGAGTCACCCGCAGCTTCGGCGGGCACCAGGCCCTGCGGGGACTGGACCTGGAGATCTCGGGCGGTGAGTTCGTGGCGCTGCTCGGCCCCTCCGGGTGCGGAAAGTCCACCGCCCTCAACTGCCTGGCCGGACTGCTGCCGCTGACCGGCGGCCAAATCCTCCTCGACGGCGAACGCATCGACCGACTCGCCCCGGAACGGCGCGGGTTCGGCATGGTCTTCCAGAACTACGCCCTGTTCCCGCACATGACCGTCAGGAACAACGTCGGCTTCGGCCTGAAAATGGCGAAGGTCCCCAAGGCAGAGGCCGCCGACCGGGTCAACAGGGCCTTGGACATGGTGCAGTTGACCGCCCACGCCCACAAGCGGCCCGGCCAGCTCTCCGGCGGCCAGCAGCAGCGGGTCGCCATCGCCCGCGCCATCGTCCTGGAACCGCGGCTGGTGCTGATGGACGAACCGCTGTCCAACCTCGATGCCGCACTGCGCCTGGAGATGCGGGCGGAGATCCGCCGCCTGCACCAGCGGCTCGGACTGACCACCGTGTACGTCACGCACGACCAGGAGGAGGCCCTCTCCCTGGCGGACCGGCTCGTCGTGCTGCGCGACGGCCGCACCCAGCAGATCGGCACCCCGGAGGAGGTCTACAGCCGCCCGGCCAACCGCTATGTCGCCTCCTTCATGGGCTACCGCACCCTGCTCGACGCCACCGTCACCGGCACCCGCGGCCCCCATGTGGTCGTCGACATCGCGGGCAGCCCGCTCGTCGGGCTCGACCGTGACGGCGTCGCCGCAGGCGGCCGCGTCACGGCGGCCATCCGCCCCGAGGACCTGGACGCGGTGACCGGGGACGAACCCGATGGCACCTCCGGCACCTCCGGTACGCCGGGACTGCCCGCGACGGTCGAGGTCGTCGAGTACCACGGACGCGAACTCGCCGTACAGGCACGGCTGACCGACGGGCGCCGGGTCCACTTCCGCACCGGGAAGCGGCTCGCGCCCGACGACTCGGTACGGCTCGTCGCACCGCCCGACCGGGTCCTCGTCTTCGCCGCCGAGGACGGCGACGGACAGCCGGGCGACCGCGGTGACAGGCCGTCCCACGGCCCCGGGGCCGAGGACGGGCCGTCCGCTCCCGAGGCCGGGGAGCCGGACTCCCACGACCCGCGGAACCCGGCGGCCGCACCGGCGGACCAGGACGCGGCGGGGCCCGCGCACAAGCCGCGGGAGGCGCGGGACACCCCGAAGCAGGTGGCCACATGAGCGCCACCGACACCCGCGTGGCGCCGCAGCCCGCGCCACCGGAACCCCCGGCCGCCCGGCCCGCGCTGCGTCACCGCCTGGCCGAGCGCGGGATCGACCGGCTTCTGCTCCTCGCGGTCCCGGGCGTGCTCTTCCTCGCCGTGCTGTTCTGCTACCCGTTCTTCTACGGTCTCGGACTGTCCTTCCAACCCGCCCAGGGCGGAGGGCCGTTCGCCAACTACCGGCTCTTCTTCAGCGATCCGTACCTGCGCGAGACCCTGTGGATCACGCTCGGGCTGGCCGTGCCCGCCGCGCTGATCAACTGCCTTGCCGCCGTACCGGTCGCGTTCCGCACCCGCGGGGTGTTCCGCGGCCGGCGGCTGATCACCACGCTGCTGGTCATGCCGATCACCCTCGGGACGGTCCTCACCGCGCAGGGCCTGCTCGGCTACCTCGGCCCCAACGGCTGGTTCAACAAGGCCCTGCTGGGGCTCGGCATCGTCGACGAGCCGCTCGCCCTCGTGCACAACTACTGGGGTGTGCTGGCCTCGTTGATCATCACCGGCTTCCCCTTCTCCTACCTGCTGACGCTGTCGTACCTGACCGGTATCGACCCCAGCCTGGAGCAGGCCGCGGCGACGCTCGGCGCGGACTGGCGCAAACGGCTGCGGTACGTGCTCCTGCCGCTGCTCGCGCCGGGTCTGGCCATCACCTTCTGCCTGTCGTTCGTCCTGGCGTTCGCGGTGTTCCCGTCCGCCCAACTGGTCGGTGACCCGCGCAAGTCCACGCACGTCATCTCGATCGAGGCGTACCAGGCGGCGTTCCAGAAATTCGACTACTCCCTCGGTTCCGCCATCGCCATGATCATGGCCGCGGTGATGCTCGCGGTCGTCGTCCTGGTGCTCGCCTGGCGGTCGCTGCTGTACCGAGGGGCGACGGGAGGCAAGGGCTGATGGCCGACCTCGTCCAGGACCCCACGGCGGACGCCGTCACGGACCCGGCCGCGCCGCCCTGGTGGCGCGGGATCCGACCCGGCACCTGGATCGCCGCCGTCGTCTTCGGGTTCTTCTTCCTCCAGCTCGCCGGAGTCATCGGCGTCCCGCTCGTCGACTCCCTGGGCACCCGCTGGTTCACCAGCTGGCTGCCGGAGGGCTGGACGACGAAGTGGTACGGCTCCGCCTGGCGGGAGTTCCAGCTCGGCCAGGTCTTCTGGACGACGGCGCTGGTGTCCGTGCTCGTCGTCGTCCTGTCCGTGGTGATCGGGGTGCCGGCCGCCTACGCCCTGGCCCGGCGGGACTTCCCAGGCAAGAAGGCCGTGCTGCTGCTGTTCGTGCTGCCGATCCTGGTGCCGCCCCTCACCTACGGCATCCCGCTGGCCACCGTCCTGTACAAGTTCCAGCTCGCCGGGACGCTGACCGGGGTGGTACTGGCGAACCTCGTGCCGTCGGTGCCGTTCGTCGTCCTGACGATGACTCCCTTCATCGAGCAGATCGACCCCAGGATCGAGGCGGCCGCCCGGATGTGCGGGGCCCGGACCGGCTCCGTCCTGCTGCGCGTCCTCGCGCCGCTGCTGGTGCCCGGCATCCTCGCCGCCTCCGTACTGGTCCTGGTCCGCACGGTCGGCATGTTCGAACTCACCTTCCTCACCGCGGGCCCGGACAGCCAGACCCTCGTCGTGGCGCTCTACTACGCCGTGTTCTCGGCCGGTATCCGCACCCAGCAGTCCATCGACGCGATGGCCGTGATGTACACGCTGTCGATGCTCGTGCTGCTGGTCGTCGCACTGCGCTTCGTCAACCCCACCCAGTTGGTGACCCGTGTCAAGGACGACCGGTCCGCGTAGGCGGCGGCCGTCCCCACGAGCAGGGGGACGCCGTCCGGCGCTGTTCACCGCCGGGCGGCGTCGCCCGTTCCTGGCAGGTACAGTGCGGGAACCAGTAGATCCTCGTGGTGAGGCCCCGCCGACGTGTTGACCCAGACGACCACCACGGTCCTCGGACCGAGCGACCTCGACGCCGTGCTCGCGGTCCTCGGCAGCGAGCCGGTCGCGAACGCCTTCGTGGCGTCCCGGGTACAGGTCGCCGGACTCGACCCGTGGCGGCTCGGCGGCGAGATGTGGGGCTGGTACGAGAACGGCATATTGACGTCCCTGTGCTACGCGGGCGCCAACCTCGTCCCGATCTGCGCCACCCCCAGGGCCGTCCGAGCCTTCGCCGACCGCGCCCGCCGGGCCGGCCGCCGCTGCTCCTCCATCGTCGGACCGGCCGAACCCACCGCCCAGCTGTGGCGGCTCCTGGAACCCGGCTGGGGCCCCGCCCGCGAGATCCGCGCCCACCAGCCGCTCATGGCCACCGACCGCATGCCCGTCGGCATCGCCCCCGATCCCTACGTCCGCCGCATCCGCAAGGACGAGATGGAGACGATCATGCCGGCCTGCGTGGCGATGTTCACCGAGGAGGTCGGGGTCTCCCCGCTCGCCGGTGACGGAGGCCTGCTCTACCAGGCCAGGGTCGCCGAACTCGTCGGCTCAGGACGCTCCTTCGCCCGCCTCGACGAGTACGGCAAGGTGATGTTCAAGGCCGAGATCGGCGCCGCCACCCGCGAGGCGTGCCAGATCCAGGGCGTATGGGTGGCCCCCGAGTACCGCGGCCGCGGTCTGGCGGGCCCGGGCATGGCCGCGGTCCTGCGCTACGCGCTGGCCGACGTGGCCCCGGTGGTCAGCCTGTACGTGAACGACTTCAACACCGCGGCCCGGCGCACCTACCTGAAGGCGGGCTTCCGCGAGGTCGGCGCGTTCATGAGCGTGCTGTTCTGACCTGCGTCTCACTGAGCTGTTCAGCGCCCCGTGCACGCCCTGTAGTCTCCGGGCATGGCGCACTTCCCCGATCACGGACACCGCCGCTGCGACGACGTCGTGATCGGCCCCCTCGACCTGCCGGCCCATGTCGACGAGGCGCTCTCCGTGCAGGCCGTCGCCTTCGGCCTCGGCGCCGACGAGGTGGCCGTACGCCGGCAGATCGTGCTGCGCCACATGACCTGCCGGGGGGCCCGCGCCCTCGGCGCCACCGCGGCCGACGGCCGGCTCGTCGGATTCGTCTACGGCATGCCCAACGACCGCACCCACTGGTGGTCCACCGTCGTCCAGCCCTATCTGCGCGCCCGCGGCCACGACGACTGGCTCGACGACTCCTTCGTGATCACCGAACTGCACGTCCACCCGAGCCACCAGAACCGCGGCATCGGACGGGCCCTGATCACGACCATCACCGACAGCGCGAGCGAGCCCCGCTCGATCCTCTCCGCGATCGACACCGACAGCCCGGCCCGCGGCCTCTACCACTCCCTGGGCTACGAGGACCTCGCCCGCCAGGTGCTCTTCCCCAGCGCGCCGAAACCGTACGCCGTGATGGGCGCCCCGCTGCCGCTGCGCCGCCGTCCGGACCCGGCGCCGGGTCGGCTTTAACCGATTTCCACCGGCGCGGCAAGCCCGGCTAACCTCCTAGCCATCAGCTTCCCCCACTCCCGGCCTCGCCCGGGCGGGGGGCCACCACGGCAGGAGTACGAGAACCATGGCCAACGCACCGGTCCAGCGCATGTCCCAGTTGTTGGCGAAGACGCTGCGCGACGACCCGGCGGACGCCGAGGTCCTGAGCCACAAGCTGCTGGTCCGCGCGGGTTACGTACGGCGCACCGCCGCCGGGATCTGGACCTGGCTGCCGCTCGGCAAGAAGGTCCTCGCCAACGTGGAGCGGATCGTCCGCGAGGAGATGGACGCCATCGGCGCCCAGGAGGTGCTGCTGCCCGCGCTGCTGCCCCGCGAGCCGTACGAGGCCACCGGCCGCTGGGACGAGTACGGCGCCGAGCTGTTCCGCCTGAAGGACCGCAAGGGCGGCGACTACCTCCTCGGTCCGACCCACGAGGAGATCTTCACGCTGATGGTGAAGGACCAGGCGACCTCCTACAAGGACCTGCCGGTCATCCTCTACCAGATCCAGACCAAGTTCCGCGACGAGGCCCGGCCCCGCGCGGGCATCCTGCGCGGGCGTGAGTTCCTGATGAAGGACTCCTACTCCTTCGACCTCGCCGACGAGGGCCTCGCCGAGTCCTACGCCCTGCACCGTCAGGCCTACCAGCGGATCTTCGACCGCCTCGGCCTGGACTACCGGATCTGCGCCGCGACCGCAGGCGCGATGGGCGGCTCCAAGTCCGAGGAGTTCCTCGCCCCGGCCGCCGCGGGCGAGGACACCTTCGCCGACTGCCCGAACTGCGACTTCGCCGCCAACACCGAGGCGATCGAGTACGAGCTGGTGCCGGTGGACGGCTCCGCCGTGCCCGCGGCCGAGGAGATCCCCACCCCGGACACCCCGACCATCGAGACCCTCGCCGCCTCCCTCGGCGTGCCGGCCTCCGCCACGCTGAAGAACCTGCTCGTCAAGGTCGACGGGGAGATCGTCGCCGTCGGCGTCCCCGGCGACCGCGAGGTGGACCTGGGCAAGGTCGAGGCGCACTTCGCCCCGGCCGCCGTCGAACTGGTCACCGCCGAGGACTTCGTGGGCCGGCCCGACCTGGTCCGCGGCTACGTCGGTCCCCAGGGCCTGGGCAAGGCGAAGTACATCGCCGACCCGCGCGTGGCGCCCGGAACGGCCTGGATCACCGGCGCCAACAAGGAGCACACGCACGCGAAGAACGTGGTCGCCGGCCGTGACTTCGAGGTCGACGAGTACGTCGACGTCGTGGTCGTGCAGGACGGCGACCCCTGCCCGAAGTGCGGCACCGGCCTCAAGCTGGACCGGGCCATCGAGATCGGCCACATCTTCCAGCTCGGCCGCAAGTACGCCGACGCCCTCAAGCTCGACGTCCTCGGCCAGAACGGCAAGCCGGTCCGCGTCACCATGGGCTCCTACGGCATCGGCGTGTCCCGCGCGGTCGCGGCCCTCGCCGAGCAGCACGCCGACGACAAGGGCCTGATCTGGGCCAAGGAGGTCGCCCCGGCCGACGTGCACGTGGTCGCCGCCGGCAAGGCCCTGCAGACCGAGGTCGCTCTGGAGGTCTCCCAGAAGCTCGCCGCGGCGGGCGTCCGTGTCCTGGTCGACGACCGGGCCGGTGTCTCCCCGGGCGTGAAGTTCACCGACTCCGAGCTCATCGGCGTCCCGCAGATCCTGGTCGTCGGCCGCCGCGCGGCCGAGGGCGTCGTCGAACTGAAGGACCGCCGCACCGGCGAGCGCGAGGAGCTTTCGATCGAGGAAGCCCTCACCCGCCTCACGGCGTAGCGGCACGGGCACGCGGGGCCGGGTGCGCAGGCCGCAGGACACGGCTTGCCGCACCGGGCTCCGCGCCCACCGATCCTCCTCCGGCCGGACGCAGACGCCGGTCAGAGCCAGGTGGCGAATTCCAGGAGGAGTTCCGCGTCCTTCGGGCGGCCCACACGGCGGGCGCGGGCGCCGGATTCCACGGCTCGGAAGAGGGTCCAGCCGCGCAGGCGGTCGCGGTCGACCTCCAGGGACTCCGCCAGCCGCTTGATGCGGCGCCGGGTGGTGGCGGCGCCGGACGGCGAGGCGATCAGGTCCTCCACCCGGTCCCGGACCAGCCGCGCCAGGTCGAAGGCGACCTCGCCGACCACCGGGTCCGGGCCCACGGCCAGCCACGGCATCCGGTCCCCGGCGAGCACCTTGCTCTGCCGGAACGTGCCGTGCAGCAACCGCCGTTCGGGCGGCGCGGCCAGCAGTCCCGTACGGGCCGTGAGCGCCGCCTCGACCAGCGGCGCGACCTCCGCGTCGGCCTCCGCGCCCGCCCGCATCGCCTCGGCCTGCCGCCCGGTCCGCTCCTCGACCGTCTCGAAGGAATGCCCCGCGGGCGGCTCGACCCACAGCCGCCGCAGCGTGCCCGCCGCCTCCAGCAGCGCCCTCGCCTCCGGCAGTGACCGCACCGACACCTCCGGGTGCAGCCGCTCCAGCAGCAGCACGCCCTCGCCCGGAACCCGACCGGCCGGAGCCTCCTCCAGCAGCTGCACGGCGCCCCGCCCGCCCCAGTGCGCGAGCGCGGCCCGCTCGCTCGCCGGACGGGCCCGGGCAGGGGCCAGCTTCAGCACGGCCGGCGTCCCGTCCGCCGTCCGCACCAGCACGACGAGGCTGCTGCGTCCGCCGGGCATCTGCACCCGCTCGACGGTCAGTTCGCGCAGTTCCACGGCCTGCCGCGCCAGTCCGGGCAGCTTCTCCAGCCAGTCGTCCCCGTCCGGCGCGGTCTCACCCAGCGCCCGCACCAGACGCCGCGGCGGTTCGAAAGCCATGCGCGAGTCGTTCCTTCCTGACTTCCTGGACGCGTTCTCAGCGTTCTCAGCGTTCCCGGCAGTCCTCGCGGTCGCCGTGCGTCTGCCGCCGTGCGCCGTGGGCGCCTCCTGTGCCGCTCCGTTCCTCCCGTCCGCGCCCGCCGGCGGGATCCCTACGGCGTCGGTGACGTCGAGGCCGTGGGCGTGCCCGCCGCGCCGGCCCGTTCGGCGAGACCAGGGAAGGCTACGCTCTCCCCGCGCCAGCGCACCGCCCGGACCGCCGCCTCGCGCAGCGCCCCGGCGGCCTCCCGGCGCCGCTCGCCCCCGCTCGCCCGGACCAGGTCGGAGTACACCCCGGCCACGCGTTCCTCCAGCTCGGCGGCGAACCGTACCGCCGCCGCCGAGTCCGGCACCGGAAACGGCAGTGCGTAGGCGGCCGCCGCGGCCACCGGCTGCCCGCCCAGGTCCCGCACCTCGCGCACCAGGGCGTCCCGCCGCGCCCGATGGGCGTCGTACGCCGACCGCGCCTCGGCCTGCCGGCCCTCGCCGATCCGGCCTCCGACGACGCCGTACCCGTACACGGCCGCGTGCTCGGCGGCGAGCGCCGCCTGCAGGGCCTCGCGCCGTCGCCGGTCCGTCACCTGGCTCACTTGTCACCTTCCGTCAGGAGATACGCGTGGGCGGCCCCGGCCGCCGCCACCGAGGCGAGCAGGCGGGCCAGTTCGCCGGGCACCTGGATCAGGACGGCGGTGCGCCGGTCGGACAGGGAACGCTCGGCCGCGGCGAGCCCGGCCAGGGCGGACTTCGCGGTCTGCTGGGCGGCGGGAGAGCCGGAGGCCTCGGCTCCCGCCGGTGCCCGCGACCCGTCGGGCGAGCCTGAGTCCTCGGGCGTCGCCGAGCCCGTCGGCGCTGCGGTCGAGCCCGATGGCGGCGCGGTCGGCGCCGTCGCGCCGGGCGACGCCTTCGCCGTGCCGCCGAACGCCTCCACGTGCGCCGCGACCTGCGCGCGCAGCGGCCGCAGCCGCTCCGCCAGCGCCGGATAGGCGGCCATCACCGCGTCGTACCGCCGCGCCAGCTCCTCGCTGTCACGTGCCGCACGCGCGCGTACCCGCTCGTCGGGTGACGGGGACTCGCCCGCACCGCCGGAGTCGGAACCGGTGGAGCAGCCCACGAGCAGGGCGGCCCCCGCGGCCGAGGCGAGCAGGCTCCTTCTGCGCGGGCCTGTCAGGACGCGCGGAGATGAGGGGAACGGCACGGCAGACGTCCTCGGGTGCGTACGAACGAAATGGACGGGAGGGGCAGGGGCGGCTCGCCCGTGATCACGGTACCCGCGCCCCGCGCACCCTTCACTCAGCGGCACCGCCGCTGCCCAGGTGGACGGCAACACCCCTGCGGACCGGATACCCTTTGACCAGACACGCGACCAACCCACAACAGCACACGCGGCCGAGGAGTCACCCGGATGAGCACCACCCAGAGCGAGAGGCTGCGGGAACTGCTGGAACCGCTCGTCACCTCCCAGGGCCTGGATCTCGAAGAGATCGCCGTGGACTCCGTAGGACGCAAGCGTGTGCTGCGCGTCGTCGTCGACTCCGACACCGGGGCCGACCTGGACCGGATCGCCGATGTGAGCCGTGCGCTCTCGGCGAGGCTGGACGAGACGGACGCGATGGGCGAGGGCGAGTACACCCTCGAGGTCGGCACCCCGGGCGCGGAGCGCCTCCTCACGGAACACCGGCACTACGTGCGCGCCACGGGCCGGCTGGCGAAGTTCCAGCTGGCCGACGACGGCGAGCTGGTGGCCAGGATCCTCGAGGTCGACGACGAAGGACTCGATCTCGAAGTGCCCGGAGTGAAGGGGCGCAGGCCCACGACCCGCAGGCTCGGCTTCCCGGACGTCGTCAGGGCGCGGGTGCAGGTCGAGTTCAACCGCAAGGACCAGAAGGAAGAGGAGGCGTAGCCGTGGACATCGACATGAGTGCCCTGCGGGGCTTGGTACGAGAGAAGGAGATCTCCTTCGACCTGCTGGTCGAGGCGATCGAGTCGGCCCTCCTCATCGCCTACCACCGCACCGAGGGAAGCCGCCGCCACGCGCGCGTGGAGCTCGACCGGCAGACCGGGCATGTGACGGTGTGGGCGAAGGAGGACCCCCAGGACCTCGAGGAGGGCCAGGAGCCCCGCGAGTTCGACGACACCCCGTCCGGCTTCGGCCGTATCGCCGCCACCACCGCCAAGCAGGTCATCCTGCAGCGGCTGCGCGACGCCGAGGACGACGCGACGCTCGGCGAGTACGCCGGCCGCGAGGGCGACATCGTCACCGGGGTGGTCCAGCAGGGCCGCGACCCGAAGAACGTGCTGGTGGACATCGGCAAGCTGGAGGCCATCCTGCCGGTGCAGGAGCAGGTCCCGGGCGAGACCTACCCGCACGGCATGCGGCTGCGGTCGTACGTGGTCCGGGTCGCCAAGGGCGTCCGCGGCCCCTCGGTGACGCTGTCCCGTACGCACCCGAACCTGGTGAAGAAGCTCTTCGCCCTGGAGGTCCCGGAGATCGCCGACGGCTCCGTGGAGATCGCCGCGATCGCCCGTGAGGCCGGTCACCGCACCAAGATCGCCGTACGGTCCACCCGTTCGGGTCTGAATGCCAAGGGCGCCTGCATCGGCCCCATGGGCGGCCGGGTGCGCAACGTGATGGGCGAGCTGAACGGCGAGAAGATCGACATCGTCGACTGGTCGGACGACCCGGCCGAGATGGTGGCCAACGCGCTGTCGCCGGCCCGTGTCTCCAAGGTGGACGTCGTGGACCTGGCCGCCCGCTCGGCCCGCGTCACCGTGCCGGACTACCAGCTCTCGCTGGCGATCGGCAAGGAGGGCCAGAACGCCCGGCTGGCGGCCCGGCTCACCGGTTGGCGGATCGACATCCGCCCGGACACCGAGCAGTCGTCCGAGCGGGCACCCGAGTAGCCGTCCTGGCGCGACCGCGGACGAGTTCACCCGGACGCGCGGGGCAGTTCACCCGTACGGAGGGAATGGATCCGAGCCGCAGGTCGCTTGGAATACGACAACAGCCGTTCGATCTCTGCCCCGCGGGGGTGAGGTCGGTGCGGGGAGGTAGACTGAGCTGTGTCTGGCCGGACGCGTGCCCGCGCATGCCCTGAGCGTACCTGTGTGGGATGCCGGGAGCGAGCGGCCAAGATCGAACTGTTGCGGACCGTGGTGGTCGAGGGTGAATGCGTCCCCGATCCTCGCGGTACGCTGCCCGGCCGGGGTGCGTATGTACACCCCGCCCCGGTCTGTCTCGACCAGGCGGTGCGCCGCCGGGCGTTTCCCCGGGCGCTCCGCGTCCCGGGACCGCTCGACGTAATGGCGTTGCGCCGGTACGTCGAGCAGGCACAAGGTTGCTGCTGAGGCAACACGGCAAGGAAAACGTGTCGTACGGAAGTCCCCGTGCGGCCTGGTACCTCGCGAGTCGAAAGCAGGTCGAGATTGCGATGAGCACTCGATGAGTACGCGATGAGTACGCCCATGAACTAGCGACGGTCCGGCCGCAACCCGGACCTCAAAGGAGCGAAGTGGCTAAGGTCCGGGTATACGAACTCGCCAAGGAGTTCGGTGTGGAGAGCAAGGTCGTCATGGCCAAGCTCCAGGAACTCGGTGAATTCGTCCGATCGGCGTCCTCGACGATCGAGGCGCCCGTAGTACGCAAACTGACTGACGCCTTCCAGCAGGGCAACGGCAGCGGCAGGTCCGCCGCGAAGCCGGGTGCCCCGAAGAAGGCCGCCCCCAGGCCCGCCGCGCCCTCGCCGGCGCAGGCCGGGGGTCCCTCTCGTGCCGCCAAGCCGGCGGGCGAGCGTCCCGCCGCGCCCAAGCCGGCGGCCGCGCCCAGGCCCGCCCCGGCGCAGCCCGCGGTCCCGTCGGCGTCCGCGCCGACTCCCGGCCCGCGTCCGGTGCCGGGTCCCAAGCCCGCGCCGCGTCCGGCTCCGGCCGCGCCCACCACGCCGGAGTTCACCGCTCCGCCGTCGGCTCCGGCTCCGGCCGCGCCGAAGCCCGGTGGTGCCCGTCCCGGTGCCCCCAAGCCCGGTGGCCGTCCCGGCCAGGGTCAGGGTCAGGGCCAGGGCCAGGGTTCGCGTCCCGGCCAGGGTGCCGCGCGTCCCGGTGGCCAGGGTGCGCGTCCGGGCGGTCGTCCGGCCGGTCCGCGTCCGGGCAACAACCCCTTCACGTCCGGTGGCTCCACCGGCATGGCGCGTCCGCAGGCGCCGCGTCCGCAGGGCGCGCGTCCCGGCGGCCCCGGTGCCCCCGGCGCCGGTCCCCGTCCGCAGGGCCCCGGTGCCCAGGGCGGCGGTCCGCGTCCGCAGGCTCCGGGCGGTCCCCGCCCGACCCCGGGCTCGATGCCCCGTCCGCAGGGCGGTCCGCGTCCCGGCGGTCCGCGTCCGAACCCCGGCATGATGCCGCAGCGTCCCGCTGCCGGCCCGCGTCCCGGCCCCGGAGGCGGCGGTCGTGGTCCGGGTGGTGCGGGTCGTCCCGGCGGTGCCGGTCGTCCCGGTGGTGGCGGCGGCTTCGCCGGTCGTCCCGGCGGTGGCGGCGGCGGTGCCGGTCGTCCCGGTGGTGGCGGCGGCTTCGCCGGTCGTCCCGGCGGTGGCGGCGGCTTCGCCGGTGGCGGCGGTGGCCGTCCCGGCTTCGGCGGCCGTCCGGGTGGTCCCGGTGGCCGTGGTGGCACGCAGGGCGCCTTCGGCCGTCCCGGCGGTCCCGCGCGCCGTGGCCGCAAGTCGAAGCGGCAGAGGCGCCAGGAGTACGAGGCCATGCAGGCCCCGTCGGTCGGCGGCGTGATGCTGCCTCGCGGCAACGGCGAGACCATTCGCCTGTCGCGCGGTGCGTCGCTCACCGACTTCGCCGAGAAGATCAACGCCAACCCGGCGTCGCTCGTCGCGGTCATGATGAACCTGGGCGAGATGGTCACGGCCACGCAGTCCGTGTCCGACGAGACGCTCCAGCTCCTCGCCGGCGAGATGAACTACACGGTTCAGATCGTCAGCCCCGAGGAGGAGGACCGCGAGCTGCTCGAGTCCTTCGACCTGGAGTTCGGCGAGGACGAGGGCGGCGAGGAGGACCTGGTCGTCCGCCCGCCGGTCGTCACCGTCATGGGTCACGTCGACCACGGAAAGACCCGACTGCTCGACGCCATCCGCAAGACGAACGTCATCGCGGGCGAGGCCGGCGGCATCACCCAGCACATCGGTGCCTACCAGGTCGCGACCGAGGTCAACGGCGAGGACCGCGCGATCACCTTCATCGACACCCCGGGTCACGAGGCGTTCACCGCCATGCGTGCCCGCGGTGCCCGGTCGACGGACATCGCCATCCTGGTCGTCGCGGCCAACGACGGCGTCATGCCGCAGACGGTCGAGGCGCTCAACCACGCCAAGGCGGCCGACGTGCCGATCGTGGTTGCGGTCAACAAGATCGACGTCGAGGGCGCCGACCCGACCAAGGTGCGCGGTCAGCTGACCGAGTACGGCCTGGTGGCCGAGGAGTACGGCGGCGACACGATGTTCGTCGACATCTCCGCCAAGCAGGGTCTGCACATCGACTCGCTGCTGGAAGCGGTCGTCCTGACCGCCGACGCCTCGCTCGACCTGCGGGCCAACCCGCAGCAGGACGCGCAGGGCATCGCGATCGAGTCCCGCCTCGACCGCGGCCGCGGTGCCGTGGCGACGGTGCTCGTCCAGCGAGGCACGCTGCGGGTCGGCGACACCATGGTGGTCGGCGACGCGTACGGCCGCGTCCGGGCGATGCTCGACGACAACGGCAACAACGTGGCCGAGGCCGGTCCGTCGACGCCGGTGCAGGTCCTGGGTCTGACCAACGTCCCGGGTGCGGGCGACAACTTCATCGTGGTGGACGAGGACCGTACGGCCCGTCAGATCGCGGAGAAGCGCGCCGCCCGTGAGCGCAACGCCGCGTTCGCCAAGCGCGTCCGCCGCGTCTCGCTCGAGGACCTGGACAAGGTGCTCAAGGCCGGCGAGGTCCAGCAGCTCAACCTCATCATCAAGGGCGACGCGTCCGGTGCGGTCGAGGCTCTCGAGTCCTCGCTGCTCCAGCTCGACGTCGGCGAAGAGGTCGACATCCGCGTCCTGCACCGCGGTGTGGGTGCGGTCACGGAGTCGGACATCGACCTGGCCATGGGCTCCGACGCCATCGTGATCGGCTACAACGTGCGCGCCGCAGGGCGTGCCGCGCAGATGGCCGAGCGCGAGGGTGTGGACGTCCGGTACTACTCGGTCATCTACCAGGCGATCGAGGAGATCGAGGCGGCCCTCAAGGGCATGCTCAAGCCGGAGTACGAGGAGGTCGAGCTCGGCACGGCGGAGATCCGCGAGGTCTTCCGTTCGTCCAAGCTGGGCAACATCGCCGGTGTGCTCATCCGGTCCGGCGAGGTCAAGCGCAACACCAAGGCGCGCCTGCTCCGCGACGGCAAGGTCATCGCGGAGAACCTCAACATCGAGGGTCTGCGCCGCTTCAAGGACGACGTCACCGAGATCCGCGAAGGCTACGAGGGTGGTATCAACCTCGGAAACTTCAACGACATCAAGATCGACGACGTCATCGCGACGTACGAGCTCCGCGAGAAGCCGCGGGCGTAACGCCGCAGACACCCCGTGCCGGCCGGCGGGACCACTCCCGTCGGCCGGCACGGCCGTGTCCAGGGCCGCGAGCCGCGCCCGGGGCCGGCGGGAAAACCCGTCCCACCCGGGCCGCGGAAAACCCCGTCGAGTCACCGGCGGGGTTCGCGGTACCGTTCTTGATGTCCCTGCCCACCGAGAAGGCAGGACCATCGAACCCGTACCGGCGGGCAACCCGGGCACACACATGTACGTGGGGACTCTGTCCTTCGACCTGCTCCTCGGCGACGTCCACTCGCTGAAGGAGAAGCGTTCCGTCGTCCGCCCCATCGTCGCCGAGCTCCAGCGCAAGTACGCGGTGAGCGCGGCGGAGGTGGACCACACGAACCTCCACCGGCGGGCCGTCATCGGTCTCGCCGCGGTCTCCGGCGACGCGACGCACCTGACCGACGTGCTGGACCGGTGCGAACGGCTGGTCGCCGGCCGTCCCGAGGTGGAGCTGCTGTCCGTCAGACGCCGCTTCCACGGCGAGGACGACTAGACCGCGCCCCACCGCACCATCCACACCGCACCAGCAGAAGAAGAAAGAACGGGAGACGGACCAGTGGCCGACAACGCGCGGGCGAAAAGGCTGGCGGACCTCATCCGAGAGGTGGTGGCCCAGAAGCTGCAGCGCGGGATCAAGGACCCGCGGCTCGGCTCGCACGTCACCATCACGGACACCCGGGTCACGGGCGACCTGCGGGAGGCGACGGTCTTCTACACCGTCTACGGGGACGACGAGGAGCGGAAGGCGGCGGCCGCCGGCCTGGAGAGCGCCAAGGGCATCCTGCGCTCCGAGGTCGGCCGGGCGGCCGGGGTGAAGTTCACCCCGACCCTCGCCTTCGTCGCGGACGCCCTGCCGGACACCGCCCGCAACATCGAGGACCTCCTCGACAAGGCCCGTGCCTCCGACGAGAAGGTGCGCGAGACGTCCTCCGGTGCCTCGTACGCCGGTGAGGCGGACCCGTACAAGAAGCCGGGGTCCGACGACGGGACGGACGACACCACCGCATGACCAGCAAGCCCACCCCGCCCGACGGCCTCGTCATCGTCGACAAGCCGTCGGGCTTCACTTCGCACGACGTCGTGGCCAAGATGCGCGGCATCGCCAGGACCCGGCGGGTCGGCCACGCGGGCACCCTCGACCCCATGGCGACCGGTGTGCTCGTGCTCGGCGTGGAGAAGGCCACCAAGCTCCTCGGCCATCTCGCGCTGACCGAGAAGGAGTACGTCGGCACCGTCCGGCTCGGCCAGAACACGGTCACCGACGACGCCGAGGGCGAGATCACCTCCTCCACGGACGCCTCCAAGGTGACCCGGGACGCCGTCGACGCCGCCGTCGCCAAGCTGACCGGCGACATCATGCAGGTGCCGTCCAAGGTCAGCGCTATCAAGATCAACGGCGTGCGGTCGTACAAGCGGGCACGGGAGGGCGAGGAGTTCGAGATCCCGGCCCGGCCGGTGACGGTCTCCTCCTTCGCCGTGTACGACGTCCGCGACGCCGTCGCCGACGACGGCACCCCCGTGCTCGACCTGGTGGTGTCCGTGGTCTGCTCCTCCGGCACCTACATCCGGGCCCTCGCCCGCGACCTGGGCGCCGACCTCGGCGTCGGCGGCCACCTCACCGCGCTGCGCCGCACCCGGGTCGGCCCCTACAAGCTGGACTCCGCCAGGACGCTGGAACAGCTCCAGCAGGAACTGACCGTGATGCCGATCGCCGAGGCGGCCGCGGCGGCGTTCCCCCGCTGGGACGTCGACGCCCGGCGCGCGCGGCTCCTCATGAACGGCGTACGGCTGGAGGTGCCCGACGCGTACGCGGGCGCCGGTGCCGTCGCCGTCTACGGCCCCGACGGCCGCCTCCTCGCGCTCGTGGAGGAGCAGCGGGGCAAGGCCAAGAGCCTGGCTGTCTTCGCCTGACCGCGCCCGGCGGTGACCGTGGAGCGGCGAACACGGGGTGTTCCCCATCCGCCGCTCCACGGTTCCGTCCCCCCTCGGTTCCCCCACCCATGAGCTTTGTCCAGCGGCCCGGTTCCATTCACCCGGCTGCGCGGGCGCTCGGAGTGAACGGGGGGAGTGCAGGGGGGCGCGTTCGCCGCTCGGCCTGTTCCGCTGATCATCCGCGGCCTACGGTCGAGGCAGGCACGGCGGTACGGGCGGGGAGGTTCGGGCATGGCGGGGCGGGACCTCCATGAATCCACACAGGCGCGGGGACCACAGGGACCGGAGCGCGTGGTGGAATCGCGGGACCACGTTCTGGAGCGCTCCCTGGTCCGCATCCGCGACCTGGCGGGACGGCCCCGCGGCACCGGCTTCGCGGCCGACCACCGGGGCACGCTGATCACCAGCCACGAGGCGGTCGACGGACTGCCCCAGCTCATCCTGGACGCCCCCGGCCCGGGCGAGCGCTCCCGCGTGGTGACGGCCGACGCGATCACCGCGCTGCCCGCCCTGAACCTGGCCCTGCTCCGCACCGAGGGCCTCGGCGTGGAGCCGCTTCCCGTCACCGTGCGCGACGGCGTCCGCAGCGGCACCTACGTCCGGATCGCGGCCGACCACTGGCGCGAGGCACGGGTGCTCGGCGCGGCCACGGTGACGTACACGGCCACGGACCGGTTCCATCTCCTCGACGGCGTCACGGAGCTGGCGATCGGCACGGCGGGCCGCGAGGCGCTCCGGCCGGGCGGCGGGGCCGCCGGGGGGCCGGTCCTCGACGCGGAGACCGGCGCGGTGGTCGCCGTCCTCGGCACGGCACTGCACTCCGGTCGCGGCGACGCCGGCTTCGCGGTACCGCTGCGCCGAACCGGCGAGGGCCCCCTCGCCGACCTCCTCACCCGCAACGAGGCCACGGTCTCCGCCTACGGCCCCGACCTGAACCTGGCCGCGGTCCTCGAACTCACGGCCACCTCCCTGGCCCAGGACGGCCCCGCCGGAGCCCTGCCGTCCCCTCCCCCGCGGGCGGGCGGGCCCGGGGCGCCCGCCGGGCCGGTCGAACGTGCCGAGGTGGCGCGGGAGCTGGCAGCGTTCGGTGACAGCCCGGCCGCCGTGCTCGGGCTCGTCGGGGAATCCGGAAGCGGCCGTACGACTCAGCTCGCGGCGCTGGCCGGCCACCGTGCCCGCGGCGGCTCGCCCGCGCCCACCCTGTGGCTGCGCGGGGCCGATCTGCTGGGCACCGACGCCTCAGTCGCGGACGCGGTGGGCCGGGCACTGGACCGGGCGGCCCGGATCGTCGCGGCCGCCCGGGCGCCCCTGCCCACCGAGCGCACCGACCTCACCCCTGAACGCGTCGCCCGCCTCGCCCACGCCCATGGCCGCCCCCTCCTGCTCCTCCTCGACGGCCCCGAGGAGATGCCGCCCGCCCTGGCCGACCGGCTCCCCGAGTGGACCGAGCAAACCGCGCAGTGGCTGCGCGGCACGGGGGCGCGGCTGGTGGTGGCCTGCCGGGAGGCGTACTGGGAGGCGGCCGGAGCGTGCTTCCCGGCGGACCTGCTCCACACCCCGGTCACGGCGCCGGCCGGCCCGGACGGCGCCACCGGCCACCTGCCGCCCTGTCTGCCCCTCGGCGGCCTCACCCCCGCCGAGGCCCACGAGGCCCGCGCCCGTCACGGCATCCCGGACGGCGCGCTGGTGGACGCCGCCGCCCGCCACCCGCTCACCCTCAGGCTCCTGTCGGAGGTGCGCGCCGCCCTCCCCGACGCCGCCGGCCACCCCCCGCTCGACCGTGACGACGTCCTCGCGGCCCACCTGGACCTGATGTGCCTGCGCATCGCCGTCCGCCTCGCCGCGGAGAACGGGCTGCGCGGCACCGCCGTACGGCGCCTGGCGGCGAAGGTCTCCGGCCAGGTGCACGAGGCCGCCCGCCGCAGCCTCGGCCCGGGGGAACTGGCCCCGGCGGCGTTCGAGGAGCTGTTCCCCCGGGGACCCGCCCCGGCCCGCCTCGGCGGCGGCACCGGCTGGGCGGCGGCCGTCCTCACCGAGGGACTGCTCGTCCCGGTGGGCAGCGGCTACCGCTTCGCGCACGAGGAGGTCGCCGACTGGGTCCAGGGCACCCACCTCGACCTGGACGAGGCCCTGCGCGTCCTGGTCCACCGCCGGCACACACCCGGCGAGCCACGGCCCCCGCAGCCCGTTCCGCACCACCGCGTCGGCCCCGTCGTCCACGCCCTGCTTCTCCTGGCCCGCCAGCACGGCTCCCGCCGACTGGCCGTCCGGCTCGAGGAGTTGCTGTGCGCCCTCGACACCGACCCGCACTGCTGGTGGGCGTCGCGGCTGCTCGCCGGCGCACTGCTGCGCGTGGCGGACGCGACACCGTACCTCCGCGTGCTGCGGCTGCTCGCCGAGCGGATCGTGGTGTGGCAGCAGTGCGACCTGCCCGTGCCGCCCGGCTTCGGACCGGGTTTCTGGACCGCTCTGCACCTGTCCGACGCCGACCGCTGCGACCTGCTCAGACGCCTCCTCCTCGCCGACGGCGCACCGCGGGACGCACGAGGCGGGTCCCGCCGCCCGTCCCGCTACCTGGACGCCGTCGCGCGCCTGCTCACCGCCGACCCCGCCGCCGTGCAACGGCACCTCACCCGCTGGTTCGACGACGAGCGCCCGCTGCCCGCCGCGCCGCAGGCCACCGTGGCCACGGCCGCCCAGGCCCTGCTCCACACCCACCGCGCCCGCGCCCTGGACGACCTCACCGACACGCTGGCCGGGTGCGCCCACCCACGCGCCGAGGAACTGCTGGCCGTGCTCGCCGAGGAGGAGCCGTCCGCGCTGTGCCGGGCGGTGGCCCGGTGGGCGCACGACGACCGTCCCGCGCTGAGGACGCAGGCCCTGGCCCACGGCCTGCGCACCGCGCCCCGGGCGCGCACCGAGGCCGACCGCGAACTGCTGTGCCAGGCCGCCCTCGCCCTGCTCGACCGCCCCGCCGACACCGCGCTGCACGGCGGCGCGCTCGCCCTTCTCGTCCGGGATCCGCACACCCGCGCCCGCCATCTGCCGCGGGCACTGCGGCACTTCGCGGCGGGCGACCGGCACCTGCCGCCGAGCGCGCTGACGCCCGCCCTGACCACCCACCCCGAGGCCGTCCTCGCCGCCATCGGCGCGTGCCTGCGCCGGGACACCGCCGACGGGCGCCGCAGCGGCGGCGACAGCGGCACCGGGTCCGGCACCGGCATCGGTGAGGCCCTGCGCGCGCTGGGCGAGGCCGCCACGCCCGCGCTCGCCCGCCGGGTCGCCGTCGTGGTCCGCGAGGCGGTGACACGGCATCCGGAGGGCGCCGGGCCGGTGGCGGCGTACGTCGACCAGCGCCTGGACGACGACCCCGCCGCCCGATCGGTGCTGTTCCCCCTGGTCGCAGGCCTCCTCGACGGCGACGACGCCGGAAGAGGCGTCGAGGGCGGGGGCGCCGGCGACCGGGCCCACGACAGCCGCGAGCGGCTGCGCCGCGCGCTGGCCCGCGTCCTCGCAACCCCCGGCGCCCCCGCCTCCCGCCCGCTGCGCCGGGAGCTGCTGGACTTCCTCCTGGCCCACGAGGACGCCCCGGCCGTCCTGGACGCGGTGCTGCGCGCCGCCGCCTCCACCGCCGAGGAGGACCTCCGCGGCCTGGTCCACCGCGTCGGACTGCTCCTCGTCCGCACCCCCGACGGCGCGGCCCTGTTCGACCGGAGCCTGGTGGAGCTGGGCCGGGACGTGCCCGGCTTCGCCGCCCGCGTGGCCTGCTGGCTGACCGACGCCCCACGGGACTGGGCCGTGGTGGTGGGTCCCGGCGCCCGCCGGACGATCGAGAACACGGCGGGCGTACCCGTCCCCGTCTGACGACGTGCGCCGGATCACAGCCGCCCATGCCGGTGCGGGCGGTGACCGCCGGGCATGGCACCCTTAGACCTGCGGACAAGCAGCAGGAAACAACTAGGACAACCCGAAACAACACGGACACGGGTTCGACGAGGAGCGGTCACAGTGCAGCGCTGGCGTGGCTTGGAGGACATCCCCCAGGACTGGGGGCGCAGCGTCGTCACCATCGGCTCCTACGACGGAGTCCACCGCGGACACCAGCTGATCATCGAGCACGCCGTGGACCGCGCCCGCGACCTGGGCGTCCCTGCCGTCGTCGTCACCTTCGACCCGCACCCCAGCGAGGTCGTGCGCCCCGGCAGCCACCCGCCGCTGCTCGCCCCCCACCACCGCCGGGCCGAGCTGATGGCCGGGCTGGGCGTGGACGCGGTCCTCGTGCTGCCCTTCACCGCCGAGTTCTCGAAGCTGTCCCCGGCGGACTTCGTCGTCAAGGTGCTGGTCGACAAGCTGCACGCCAAAGCGGTCGTCGAGGGCCCCAACTTCCGCTTCGGGCACAAGGCCGCAGGCAACGTCGAGTTCCTGGCCGACCAGGGCAAGACCTACGACTTCGAGGTCGAGGTCGTCGACCTGTACGTCACCGGAGAGGCGGGCGGCGGCGAGCCGTTCTCCTCGACCCTGACCCGCCGCCTGGTCGCCGAGGGCGACGTCCGGGGCGCCGGGGAGATCCTGGGCCGCCCGCACCGGGTGGAGGGCGTCGTGGTCCGCGGTGCCCAGCGCGGCCGCGAACTGGGCTTCCCCACGGCCAACGTCGAGACCCTCCCGCACACCGCGATCCCCGCCGACGGCGTCTACGCCGGCTATCTGCACGCCCAGGGCGAGGTGATGCCCGCCGCGATCTCCGTGGGCACGAACCCGCAGTTCGACGGCACCGAGCGCACGGTGGAGGCGTACGCCATCGACCGGGTGGGCCTTGACCTGTACGGACTGCACGTCGGCGTCGACTTCCTGGACTTCGTCCGCGGCCAGGCCAAGTTCGACTCGCTGGAGGCCTTCCTGGAGACGCTGGCCGAGGACGTCGAGAAGTGCCGGCGGATCGTCGCACAGGACGCGAAGACGGCGTAGCCGGACCCCGGGTCGCTCAGCCGCCGGTAACCTCACCGGCGACCGGCGACCGGCGACCGGCGACCGGCGACCGGCGACCGGCGACCGGCGACCGGCGACCGGCGACCGGCGACCGGCGACCGGCGACCGGCGACCGGCGACCGGCGACCGGCGACCGGCGACCGGCGACCGGCGACCGGCGACCGGCGACCGGCGACCGGCGACCGGCGACCGGCCTACGCCTCTGTCTCGGCGCCCGCCTCCGTCTGTGCCTCCGCGCCCGCCTCCGTCTGTGCCTCTGTCACCGCCTGTGGCCCGGTCTCTTCCCCGGGCACGGTCACGGCGCGCGCCCAATGGCACGCCACCTGCGCTTCCCCGCCTCCGCGCAGAATCTCCAGGTCCCGGCCGCGGCACGCGTCCGCCACGCCCGCCCGTTCCGCGTCGCCGTCCGCCAGGACCTGGCAACGGACGTGGAAGCGGCAGCCGGAGGGGATCCGGGACGGGTCCGGGGGCTCAGCGGTCAGGACGACCGGTTCTCCGGGCGCCTCGGGCAGGACGGACAACAGGGCCCGGGTGTAGGGGTGCCGGGGAGCGGTCAGGACCTGCTCCACCTCACCGGTCTCCACGATCCGGCCGAGGTACATCACCGCGACCCGGTCGGCGATGTTCCAGGCCAGCCCCAGGTCGTGCGTCACCACCAGCGCGGACAGGCCGAGTTCGGCGCGCAGCCGCAGCAACAGGGCGAGGATCTCGCCGCGCACCGAGGCGTCCAGGGAGGCCACCGGCTCGTCGGCGACGAGGAGTTCCGGCTCCAGGACCAGGGCGCCCGCGATGACCACGCGCTGGCGCTGACCGCCGGACAGCTCGTGCGGGTAGCGCAGGAAGAAACGCTCGGGCGGTCGCAGCCCCGCCCGTGCCAGGGCCCCGGCGACGGCCGCCCGCTCGTCCCCGCGGTATCCGTGGACGCGCAGCCCCTCGGCCACGGCGTCGTACACCGTGTGCCGGGGGTTGAGCGAGCCGTTCGGGTCCTGGAGCACCAGTTGGGCCCGCTTGCGGTACGCCTTCAGCGCGCGGGAGGAGTAGTCGAGCGGGGCACCGTCGAACGTGACGCGGCCCGCGGTCGGCGGCACCAGACCGAGCAGGGAGCGGGCCAGGGTCGTCTTGCCGCAGCCCGACTCGCCGACCAGCGCCACGATCTCGCCGCGCCGGATGTCGAGGTCGACCCCGTCCACGGCGCGGGCCGCGGGCCCGCCGTGCCGACCGGGGAACACGACCCGCAGCCCTTCGACGCTCAGCAGCGCGGATGTGGTCATGGCGTGCCGCTCCTCACGTCGTCCTCCGTGGTCTCCGCTTCCGGCGTCCCCGCCTCCGCCTCCGCGTCCACGTGGACGCAGGCCGCCCGCCGTCGCGGACCGGCCTCCCTCAGGAACTGGTCCTGGGTGCCGCACAGGTCGAGGGCGACCGGGCAGCGCGGGTGGAAGGCGCAGCCTGAGGGAACGGCGGACGGGTCCGGCGGGTCGCCCGCCAGACCGCGCGGAGCGAAGCGGGACGCCGGGTCGCCGATCCGCGGGAAGGCGTCCGACAGGGCCTTGCCGTAGGGATGCCGGGCGTCCTCGTAGACCTGCCGGGCCGGGCCCTCCTCCACCACGCGGCCCGCGTACATGACCGCGAGCCGGTCGCAGGTGTCGGCCAGTACCGCGAGGTCATGGCTGATCATGAGCAGGCCCAGGTCCTGCTCGCTCACGAGCCGTTCGATCAGGCGCAGGATCTGCGCCTGGATCATCACGTCGAGTGCGGTGGTGGGCTCGTCGGCGACGACCAGCCGAGGGTCGCAGGCCAGCGCCATCGCGATCATCACGCGCTGACGCTGGCCGCCGGACAGCTCGTGCGGGTAGGCGCCGGCCCGCGCGGCGGGCAGCCCCACCTGCTCCAGCAGTTCACCGGTCTTCTTCCGCGCGCCGGCCGGCGTCGCCTTGCGGTGCAGCAGGATCGGCTCGGCGATCTGGTCGCCGACACGGTGCACGGCGTTGAGCGAGTGCATCGCGCCCTGGAAGACGATCGACGCCCCCGCCCAGCGGACCGCCCGCACCCGGCCCCACTTCATGGCCAGCACGTCCTCGCCGTCGAGCAGGATCTCGCCGCCGACCCGGGTCCCGGCCGGCAGCAGCCGCAGCAGCGCCAGCGCCAGTGTGGACTTGCCGCAGCCGGACTCGCCCGCGATGCCGAGCTTCTCGCCGGCGGCGAGCGTGAGGTCCACCCCGCGCACGGCGGCCGCCCCCGACGCGTACGTCACTTCCAGGTCGCGCACTTCGAGGAGACTCAACGGGACACCCCCAGCCTGGGGTTGAGAACGGCCTCGACGGCCCGCCCGCACAGGGTGAACGCCAGCGCGACGACCGCGATGGCGATGCCCGGCGGCACCAGGTACCACCAGTCGCCGGAGCTGACCGCGCCGGCCTCGCGCGCGTCCTGGAGCAGCCCGCCCCAGGAGACGAGCGTCGGGTCGCCGAGCCCGAGGAAGGCGAGCGTCGCCTCCGCCAGGATCGCCGAGGAGATGATCAGGGTGGTCTGCGCGAGCACCAGCGGCATGACGTTGGGCAGCACATGCCGGGACATCACGTGCCAGTGGCCGCCGCCGAGCGCCTTGGCCCGCTCGATGTACGGCCGCGACTCCACCGCCAGCGTCTGCGCCCGCACCAGCCGGGCGGTGGTCGGCCAGGTGGTGACGCCGATCGCCAGGATGATCGTGCCCAGCGAGCGGGACATGACGGTGGCCAGCGCGATGGCGAGCACCAGCGTCGGCATCACCAGGAACCAGTCGGTGACCCGCATGATCACCGTGGCGTACCAGCCGCGGAAGTGCCCGGCGGTGATGCCGATGACCGCGCCGATCGCCACCGACAGCACGGCGGCGAGCAGCCCGACCAGCAGCGAGACGCGCGAGCCCCAGATCAGAAGGCCCAACAGGTTCCTCCCGAACTGGTCGGTGCCCAGCGGGAAGTGGGCGCTCGGACTCTCCAGCGGCCTGCCGGGCGCGTCGGTCACGCTCTGCACGTCCGCTCCGACGGTCAGCGGCGCGGTCAGCGCCACCAGCGCGCACAGCACGAGGGCGGCGAGCCCCACCAGGCCCGCCCGGTGAGTCCGGTACTGCCTCCAGAAGCGGACGACCGAGGCCCGGCGGCGCTGCCTGGCGAGCGCGCGCGGGCCGGGGCCGGGATCGGGGTCGGGTGCCCGGTCCGGGCCGGTGGTCGCGGTGGTGTCGGCGGTCATCGTCCCACCCTCGGGTCGAGCAGCGGATACAGGACGTCGGCAAGGGTGTTCATCAGGATCACCGCCGCGGCGAAGACGAAGAACAGCCCCTGCACCAGCGGCAGATCGGGCACGCTCAGCGCCTGGTAGAACAGTCCGCCCAGACCTGGCCAGGAGAACACGGTCTCGACGAGGATCACTCCCGCGACCGTCCGCCCCAGATTGACGAAGATCAGCGTCACGGTCGGCAGCAGCGCGTTCGGCACGGCGTGCCGCCGTCGTACGAGGTCGTCGCGAAGTCCCTTGGCACGCGCGGTCGTCAGATAGTCGCTGCCCATCTCGTCCAGCAGCGCCGACCGCGTGACCAGCAACGTCTGCCCGTACTCGACCGCGACCAGTGTCACCACCGGCAGCACGAGGTGGTGGGCGACGTCGACGGCGTACGCGAAGCCCTCCTTGCCGCCCGACTCCATGCCCCCGGTCGGGAACAGGCCCGGGACCGGGCCCACGCCGACCGAGAGCACGATGATGAGCAGCAGCCCCAGCCAGAACGCGGGAATCGAGTAGAGCGTCAGCGCCAGCCCCGTGTTGACGCGGTCGCCGAGCTTTCCGTGCCGCCAGGCGGAGCGGGTGCCGAGGAGAACTCCGAGGGCGGTGTAGAGCACGAAGGCCGTACCGGTCAGCAGCAGGGTGTTCGGCAGCGCCTCGGTGATCTTTTCGATGACCGGTGTGCGGAACTGGTACGAGGTTCCCAGGTCCCCGGTCAGCGCCTTGCCGCAGTAGTCCGTGAACTGCCGCCACATCGGCAGGTCGAGCCCGAACTCCCGCCGGTAGGCGGCGAGCTGCTGCGCGGAGACCGGCCGGCCGGCGGTCATGAACTTCACCGGGTCGCCCGGGATCAGCCGGAAGAGGAAGAAACTGGTGACGAGGACGGCGAGCAGGGACACGGCCGCACCGGCCAGCTTGCCCGCCGCGTACCGCAGATAGGCGGTACCGGTCCGCGCCCGGGGGCCGCGGCCCGCCGCCGGTCCGGACTTCCCCGGATCGGCGGCGGGCCCTTCGACCAGCGCGGGTGTCGCTTCAGCGGTCATGTGCGCTCACTGCCTATTCGCGGTCTTCTGCTGTTGCCCGGCGGCGCACCGCGAAGAGCGCCGCGAGGCCGCCGAGGACGACGACGCCGGCGACGACCGCGATGATGACGCCCGTCGACGTGGAACCGCCCGAGGAATCGTCGGAATTCGCCGGAACGGCCGACCACCAGCTCCAGTAGCCGTCCTGGCCGTAGATGTTGCCCGCCTTGGACGGCATGGTCGTGATCGACTCGATCTGGTCCGTGCGGTAGGCCTCGACGGCGTTCGGATAGGCCATGACGTTCATGTACCCGAGGTCGTACAGCCGCGACTCCATCTGCTTGACCAGGTCCGCCCGCTTGGCGGGGTCGTACTCCGCCAACTGCTGGGCGTACAGCTCGTCGTACTTCTTGTCGCAGATGAAGTCGTCGGTGGCGTCGGTGTCCTTCGGGGTCGCCGGGAGCGCGGCGCAGGTGTGGATGGAGAGCACGTAGTCGGGGTCCGGGTTGACGGACCAGCCGTCGAAGGCGAGGTCGTACTTGCCCGCGAGCCACGGATCGGTCACGTTGTCCAGGCAGTTGAGCTCGACCCCGATGCCGAGCTTGCCCCACCACTCCTGGAGGTACTTGCCGACCGCCTTGTCGTTGGGGTCGGTGGCGTGGCACAGCACGCGGTAGTTCAGCGGCTTGCCGTCCTTGCCGACGCGTTTGCCGTCCGCGTTCTCCTTGTAGCCCGCCTCGTCGAGGAGCCGGCCGGCCTTCGCCGGGTCGTACGCCAGCTCCTGGTCCGCCGACGGCTTCCAGAAGTACGACTCGTAGCGCGGCGGGATGTAGCCCTGGCCCTGCTCCGCGTGGCCCTGGAAGACCTTGTCCACGATGGTCTGCCGGTCCACCGCCATGAACAGCGCGTGCCGCACCCGCTCGTCCAGCAGGGACGGGTCACCGTCACCGAACTTCTTGCCGTTCCTGGCCCGGGCGCCCGGGTTGGTGGCGAGGGCGTAGAAGCGGCGGCCGGGGCCCTCGTTGACGTGGATGTTCTGTGCGCCCTTGAGTGAGGCGGCCTGAGCGGGTGTCAGCGCCGGCGAGCCCGCCACGAAGGAGACCTCGCCCTTGCGCAGCGCGGCGACGGCGGCGTCCTGGTCCTTGTAGTACCGGAAGACCAGCTCGTCGAACTTCGGCGCGCCTCGCCAGAAGCTCTCGTTGGCCTCCAGCCGCACGTAGCTGTCGGGCTTGTAGTCGGTCAGGACGAACGGCCCGTTGCCGACGATCGGGAAGCTCTTGTCGTTGTTGAACTTCGAGAAGTCGTCGACCTTCTCCCAGATGTGCTTGGGCACGATCGGCACGTCGAGCGCGGTCATCGTGGCCTGCGGCTTCTTCAGCCGGATCACGAGCTGGGTGGGGCTGGGCGCGGTGACCTCGGCGAAGTTGGTGACGAAGTTGCCGTTGGCGGTGGCAGCGCCCTCGTCGGTCATCATCTTGTTGAGCGTCCACGCCGCGTCCTCGGCGGTGGCCTGCTGCCCGTCCGACCACTTGGAGTTCGAGCGGATCGTGTACGTCCAGGTCAGCTTGTCCGGCGACGGCTCCCACTTGGTGGCCAGGGCCGGGACGACGTGGGCGTCCTTGGGGTCGTAGTTGGTCAGGTACTCGTACATCAGCCGGTGGACGCTCGTGCTGAGCAGACGTCCCGCGAGGAAGGGACTGAGCGAGTCGACGCTCTGCGCGACGGCGACCGTGAGGACCTTCTTGCCCTTCTTGCCCTGCGCGCTCTCCGCGGCGTGGGCCTGCGGCGCGGCCGGAGCGAGGGGGGTCGCGAGCCCGGCCGTGAGGACGAGGGCGGCGGCGCCCGCGGCGAGGAGCCGTGTTCCCTTCAACCGGGGGCCGGTACGTCCTCTGCCGTGCTGATCGTGTGTCTTCATGGCTCGGTGACCTCGCGTCGTCGCTCGCAGAAGACGGTTTGCGCCTCCTGCCGGGCTGGCTTGAACGGGCTTGATCGGGTGGCGCCGGCGGAATGAAGTGAGTGTCTATCAGCGGCAGTCTGCGCGCGTCAACGGTGCGTCAAACCCCATGTGGCCTGCGGAAATAACGACTTGAGCGCGATCTTGCTCCCATTGGTGGAGACCACTGAAGCCTCCCTGGTGAGGGCGTGGCGGCGGAATCCGACCGGTTCTGACTGCGAACACGCGAAGTCCCGCGCCGTGGGAACGGCGCGGGCCCGGAGGGGGTGGAGCTACTGGTGGGGCGGGGGAGGGGTCTGCGGGTAAGGCGGGTTGGGTTGCCCCGGCTGCTGCGGGGTCTGGGGGTAGGGCTGGCCGGCCTGGCCCGGCTGAGCGGGGTGGTCCGGCTGTCCTGGCTGGTGGCCGGGGTAGGGCTGCGGTTGGGCCGGGTGCGGCTGAGCGGGGCCGGGCTGTCCGGGCTGGCCGGGTTGCCCAGGCTGGCCGGGCGGCTGGGGAGCGAACTGGCCCGGAAGCGGCTGACCGGGGGCGGGTTGGCCCGGGACCGGCGGTCCGGGGTACGCCTGGCCAGGGGCGGGCTGTCCGGGGTACGGCTGTCCGGGGTATGGCTGGCCCGGATGGGGTTGTCCGGGAACCGGCTGTCCGGGGTACGGCTGGCCCGGCATGGGCGGGGCCGCGACCGGCGGCGGGTTGCCGTCGGAGGTCCACAGCCCGTGCGCCTGCTGGTGCCGTACGAAGTCCTCCGCGACCATCGCCGCGAGGTTGAAGTACGCCTCCCGCACCTTCGGCCGCATCATGTCGAGGTCGACCTCGGCACCGGCGGACAGATGCTCGTCGAAGGGCACCACGACGACACCCCGGCAACGGGTCTCGAAGTGCGCGACGATGTCGTCCACCTTGATCATCTTGCCGGTCTCGCGCACCCCGGAGATCACGGTGAGGGAACGGGAGACGAGGTCGGCGTACCCGTGCGCCGACAGCCAGTCCAGCGTCGTACTGGCACTGCTGGCACCGTCCACGGACGGCGTGGAGATGATGATGAGCTGATCGGCGAGGTCGAGCACACCGCGCATGGCGCTGTAGAGCAGACCCGTACCGGAGTCGGTCAGGATGATCGGGTACTGCTTGCCGAGCACGTCGATCGCGCGCCGGTAGTCCTCGTCGTTGAACGTCGTGGATACAGCCGGGTCGACGTCGTTGGCGATGATCTCGAGACCCGAGGGCGCCTGGGACGTGAACCGCCTGATGTCCATGTAGGAGTTGATGTACGGGATCGCCTGGACGAGGTCACGGATGGTGGCCCCGGTCTCCCGGCGCACCCGGCGGCCGAGCGTGCCGGCGTCCGGGTTGGCGTCGATGGCGAGGATCTTGTCCTGCCGTTCGGTGGCGAGCGTGGAGCCGAGCGCGGTGGTGGTGGTCGTCTTGCCGACGCCGCCCTTGAGGCTGATGACCGCGATGCGGTAGCAGGACAGCACCGGCGTACGGATCAGGCTCAGCTTCCGCTGCCGCTCGGCCTCCTCCTTCTTCCCGCCGATCCGGAACCGTGCTCCGGGACCGGCGGGCCGAGTGCTGCGGGCCTTCTGCTTCTTGTTGTTGAGCAGCCGGTCGGAGGACAGCTCCACGGCCGCCGTGTAACCGAGCGGTGCCGCACCGGGGTTGATCGGCTGGCGCTGGTCGTGCTGTATGGGCTGCGGCCAACTGGCCCCGAGACGAGGGTCGACGGGCTGCTGCTGGGGAGCCGGCGGCTGAGCCTGAGCTCCGCCGCGCCGCACGGGTGGGTTGGGGACACCGGGGGCGGCGGCCGGGCCCCGGCCCTGCGGGAATCCGTATCCGCCCGGCTGCTCCGCACCCACCGGGCCAGTAACCGGCGGCCGGCCCGCGGCGGGGGGCTGCGCACCGGAGGTGCCGGGCTGGGGGAACCCGTATCCGGCCTGGGGATTGGCGGGGGCCGCGGCGGGGGCGGTCGGCGGCCGGCTCCCGGGCGCGGGCTGTGCACCCGGGGTGCCGGGCTGCGGGAAGCCGTAACCGGGCTGGGCGTTGGCCGGGTCCGGGGTGGCGGCGGTTGCCGGTTGCTGCGTGGGCGGCTGCTGGGCGCCGGGGAAGCCGTATCCGGCTTGGGGAGTGGCCGGGCCTGTCGGAGGCCGGCCTGCCGACGAGGCCTGCGCGCCCGGGGCGCCGGCCTGGGGGAAGCCATATCCGGCCTGGGGGCCGACCGGGGGCACGGCGGGGGCGGTTGCCGGCGGCTGGGCGCCGGGAATGCCGGGACCGGGGAAGCCGTATCCGGCTTGCGGGTTGGCGGGAGGTGCGGTGGGGCTGGTCGGCGGTTGGCCGCCGGGCGAGGGCTGGGCGCCGGGGGTGCCGGGCTGGGGGAAGCCGTATCCGGCCTGGGGGTCGGCCGGGGGTTCGGTGGGGGCGGCCAGCGGTTGCTGGGGGCCGGGGGTGCCGGGGTGTGGGAAGCCGTAGCCCTGCTGCGGGGCGGCTGGAGCGGACGCCGGGGGCGGCGGTGACGGTACGGCGGGCGGAGTCCAGGCAGCGGGGGCGGGCTGAGGTGCCTGCGGCTGGAAGGGCGGTTGCTGGGCCGACTCGTGCGGCTGCCCCTGCGGGGCCGTCGGCTGCGGCTCGCTGGGCCACTGAGCCGCCGACGGGGGCACCGCGGGCTGGTACGACGGCGGCAGGGGCGGCACCGGACCCTGCGGGACCGGCGGCGGAGCCCAGGCGGCGGGCGCGCCCTGCGAAGCCTCGGCGGCCGCTGCCGGGATGGCCTCCTGGGACGCCGTGTCGGGGGATGCCGGGGCCTGAACAACGACGTCCTGCGGAACGGCGTCCTGGGGCTCGGACTCCGGCTCCTCCCGCTCCTGCGGAACGGCGTCCTGCGGCTCCGAGTCCTGCGGGGCAGCGTCCTGCGGTTCGGCGGCGGGCGTCGAGTCTTCCGGAGCGGCGTCCTCGGGTTCGGCGGGGACGGGCTCGGAGGCCCCGGCAGCGGATTCCTCGGGTGCGTCGTCCGTCACCTCGGTGTCGGACACCGAGGCATCCGCCGCCGCCTCCGCGTGCGACTCCGTCTCCTCCGTCTTCTCCGCCTCCTCGGCATCCGAGGATTCGGCGGACGTCTGCTCCGCTACCTGGTCCTCCTCGGCCTCAACGTCGGCGGACTCGGCACCGGAGTCCGCCGGGACCGCGTCCACGTCGCCCGAGTCGACGTCCTCAGCCACATCCTCCGCTGTGTCGGAGCCGTCCCGAGGCCCGGCCACGTCGGCCGGCCCGGTCTCCCCGGACCCCTCCGCCTCGTCGGCCGCCTCGTCGGCCTCATCAGCTGCGGCACCGGCACCGGTCTCGGCCTGAGAGTCCGTGTCCGCCACCGCGGCCAACTCGTCCTCCCCGTCCTCGGAGCCGGGCGCCTCGCCCTGCTCGTCGGACGCCTGCGCCGCCTCCCGCCGCACGGCGACGGCGGAGATCCGCATGGTGGCACCGCTCTCAAGGTCACCGGCCCCGGCACCCGTGACCGAGGGCGACCCGCCCACAGGAATGTGCGGCACCGCCGTCGGAGACGCGGCACCGGCCGGATCCTCCTCCGGCGAATCCGCCGCCTGCTGCGGCTCGAACCCGCCACCCAGCGGCAGCTTCGGCACGGCGACCGGGCCCCCCACCCCCGGCGGGGGAGGCGTGAAGGGTGCCCCCGGCGCGGGAGCCGGCGGCGTGAACGGCGCCCCCGGCGAAGGCGCGGGCGGAGGCGGAGAGAAGGGAGCCCCCGGCGCGGGAGCGGGTGGAGTGAACGACGCTCCTGGTGCGGGAGCCGGCGGCGTGAAAGGCGCGCCAGGCGTGGCCGGAGGCGGAGTGGACGGCGCCCCCGGTGCAGGCGCGGGCGGGGTGAGGGACACCCCCGGCGCGGGAGCCGGCGGCGTGAACGGCGCCCCCGGCGTCGGCGGAGGAGGTGTGAAGGGCGCCCCCGGCGTCGCCGTGGCGTGCGGCGGCGGAGTCAGCCCGGGCACCGGACCGCTCGGAGCGGCGGGCCGTCCGGGACCGCCCGGCACAGCCGGAGCCCTCGGCGGAACCGGTGCGTCAGAAGAAGGGCCCCCGGTGGTACCGGCCGCCCCGGCCCCACCGGCCGACTGCTCCGGCCCGCTCGACGCGTTCTGCGTGTACCAGGCGGGCGGCGCGTAGTCGATCGTGAACTCGCCCGTCGTCTCGATGGCGGACGCCGCGTCGGGCTGGTCGTCGCCGGGCGTGGCCCAGCCCCCGCGGATCCCGTCCCGATCGCTGCTCACAGTTCCTCCTGGTGTGGTCGAGCGCCCTCAATGCCGTGCGGGGGCGACCATTTCTCGTCGTCCTTGGTCGTTCGAGGTCGTCCGATCCACCGACTTCCCCCCGTGACGACGATGCCCGGTCCACGGGTTCCGACATCGCGCCCCCTGTCCCAGCCTAATCACCAGGAGACTCACCATGGCAGGCCCGTCCGTCCCCCGGCGCCCGCCCACTTGACGACAACCTGCCCCGAATCGCCGTGCACAGCAAGGCATCCGCAAGCAGAACGGACACATCCGTGCTCGAGCCGTACAGAAGGTGAACCCTGAACCCCGAGGCGCCACGGCTCACGAACCGGCCTGGCCGGCAGGGCCATTGAAGGACCGATCCGTCAACCACGCCCCTCCGTCACGCGGGTTGACGAAAGGGGGCGGCACGCGCACGTGCCGCCCCCTTTCCTGTCCGCGCGCCCCTCACTCGGCCGCGAGCCCCCCGTTGTGAGGAGCGGGCTCCAGGTCGAACTCGCCGTCCCGTGCGCCCAGCACGAACGCCCGCCACTCCGCCTCCGTGTAGCGCAGCACTGTCTCCGGGTCGAGGGAGGACCGCATGGCGACGGCGCCGTCGGGCAGATAGGCGATCTCGACGCGCTCCTCGTGCTCCTCCGTGCCCGGCGCGCAGTGCCACCGCACACCGGAGATGTCGAGCGCGTACAGTTCGTCGCGCTCGCGTTCCTTGCGGGCCTTGATCTCCGCTTCCGTCTCCGCCATGTCGCAGCGACCCCTTCCAGACGAGCCCAAAGTGCCGCGCTCACCCTAGTGGCCCGCCGGCCCCCCTCGGGGGGATCGCAGAACCGGGGGAAATCGGGCCGTCGCGGCCTGGTACGCTGTGTGACGGCCGTTTGTGTACGCACCCCCGGAGCCCTCGCAGGAAGTCCTGCGGACCCTGGAGGCCGCGCCCAGCGGATCCCCGCCTCCCGAGTCAGGGAAGCTCCCCCGAGACGAAGACCGGGGGCACTCGGAGGCCACTCACGGAGCACGAGGAGTACGAGTGTCGCTCGACGCCGCAACGAAGAAGCAGATCATCACCGAGTTCGGTACCAAGGAGGGTGACACCGGCTCCCCCGAGGTCCAGGTCGCTCTGCTGTCCCGTCGGATCTCCGACCTGACGGAGCACCTCAAGACCCACAAGCACGACCACCACTCCCGCCGCGGCCTGCTGATCCTGGTCGGTCAGCGCCGCCGCCTGCTGCAGTACCTCGCCAAGAAGGACATCCAGCGCTTCCGCGCGCTGGTCGACCGCCTCGGCATCCGCCGTGGTGCGGCGGGCGCCAAGTAGGACGTCGTGAAGGGAGCGGTTCCCGGGAGACAGGGGACCGCTCCCTTTGCCGTACGTAAGGGAACGTACGGGAACGTGCGGAGTGTCGGTGCCGCTTTGTAGTGTGGTAGCACGACGCAGTAGAACGCAGTACCTGTGACACGGCGTGACAGGGCCTGCCCCAGGCGGGCACGGCATGTCCGCCCATGACGAAACGAGGAGGAGCGCACCTCGCCGCCGCCGGTCCTCGGTAGTGGCCCCCGGGAGAAATGAACCCCGGGTGCTTCGATCGAAGACCGGCCCGTACCGGACGGAGCGCCTCTCCGCCACCGTCCCCCCGCCACACGGGCGGGAGGACGACGACGAGGAGAAAACGCTAGTGGAGAACGAGACCCACTACGCCGAAGCCGTGATCGACAACGGCCCCTTCGGCACCCGTACCATCCGCTTCGAGACGGGCCGCCTGGCCAAGCAGGCCGCCGGCTCCGCCGTCGCGTACCTGGACGACGACACCATGGTGCTGTCAGCCACCACCGCGTCCAAGAACCCCAAGGACCAGCTCGACTTCTTCCCGCTGACGGTCGACGTCGAGGAGCGGATGTACGCGGCCGGGAAGATCCCCGGTTCCTTCTTCCGCCGTGAGGGCCGTCCGTCCGAGGACGCCATCCTCACCTGCCGCCTGATCGACCGCCCGCTGCGCCCGTCCTTCAAGAAGGGCCTGCGCAACGAGATCCAGGTCGTCTGCACCGTCATGGCGCTCAACCCCGACCACCTGTACGACGTCGTGGCGATCAACGCCGCGTCCGCGTCGACGCAGCTGGCCGGCCTGCCCTTCTCCGGCCCGATCGGCGGCGTCCGCGTCGCGTTGATCCGCGGCCAGTGGGTCGCGTTCCCGACGCACACCGAGCTCGAGGACGCCGTCTTCGACATGGTGGTCGCCGGCCGCGTCCTGGAGGACGGCGACGTCGCGATCATGATGGTCGAGGCCGAGGCCACCGAGAAGACCATCAAGCTGGTCGACGGCGGCTCCGAGGCCCCCACCGAGGAGGTCGTCGCCGCCGGTCTGGACGCCGCGAAGCCCTTCATCAAGGTGCTCTGCCGCGCCCAGTCGGACCTCGCCGCCAAGGCCGCCAAGCCGACCGGCGAGTTCCCGATCTTCCTCGACCACCAGGACGACGTCCTGGAGGCGCTGACCGCCGCCGTCCGCCCCGAGCTCGCCCAGGCGCTCACCATCGCCGGCAAGCAGGAGCGCGAGACGGAGCTGGACCGCGTCAAGGGGCTGGCCGCCGAGAAGCTGCTGCCCGAGTTCGAGGGCCGCGAGAAGGAGATCTCCGCCGCGTACCGCTCGCTGACCAAGACCCTGGTCCGTGAGCGCGTCATCAAGGAGAAGAAGCGCATCGACGGCCGCGGTGTCACCGACATCCGCACGCTGGCCGCCGAGGTCGAGGCCATCCCGCGGGTGCACGGTTCCGCGCTGTTCGAGCGTGGCGAGACCCAGATCCTGGGCGTCACCACCCTGAACATGCTCCGCATGGAGCAGCAGCTGGACACCCTCTCCCCGGTGACCCGCAAGCGCTACATGCACAACTACAACTTCCCGCCGTACTCCACCGGTGAGACCGGCCGCGTCGGCTCCCCCAAGCGCCGCGAGATCGGCCACGGAGCCCTCGCCGAGCGCGCGCTCGTGCCGGTGCTGCCCGCGCGCGAGGAGTTCCCGTACGCGATCCGTCAGGTCTCCGAGGCCCTCGGGTCCAACGGCTCGACCTCGATGGGCTCGGTCTGCGCCTCCACCATGTCGCTGCTGAACGCCGGTGTGCCGCTGAAGGCCCCGGTCGCCGGTATCGCCATGGGCCTGATCTCCCAGGAGATCGACGGCGAGACGCACTACGTGACCCTCACCGACATCCTCGGTGCGGAGGACGCCTTCGGCGACATGGACTTCAAGGTCGCCGGCACCAAGGAGTTCGTCACCGCCCTCCAGCTCGACACCAAGCTGGACGGCATCCCGGCCTCCGTCCTGGCCGCCGCCCTCAAGCAGGCCCGTGACGCCCGCCTCCACATCCTCGACGTGATGATGGAAGCGATCGACACGCCGGACGAGATGTCCCCGAACGCGCCGCGGATCATCACCGTGAAGATCCCGGTCGACAAGATCGGTGAGGTCATCGGCCCCAAGGGCAAGATGATCAACCAGATCCAGGAGGACACGGGCGCCGAGATCACCATCGAGGACGACGGCACGATCTACATCGGTGCCGCCGACGGGCCGTCCGCCGAGGCCGCCCGTGCCACGATCAACGGCATCGCCAACCCGACGATGCCCGAGGTCGGCGAGCGCTACCTGGGCACGGTCGTGAAGACGACCACCTTCGGCGCGTTCGTCTCCCTGATGCCCGGCAAGGACGGTCTGCTGCACATCTCGCAGATCCGCAAGCTGGCCGGCGGCAAGCGCGTGGAGAACGTCGAGGACGTGCTCGGCGTGGGCCACAAGGTCCAGGTCGAGATCGCCGAGATCGACTCCCGCGGCAAGCTCTCCCTGGTCCCCGTGATCGAGGGCGAGGAAGACGGCAACGACAAGAAGGACGACGCCGACAAGTGACGTCCCGTGGCTTCAAGGCGACGGCCCGCACCTCCTCGGAGGCGCGGGCCGTCGCCCGTACCCAAACCCTCGTCAAGGGCCAGAACGGCATCGGCACGGTCCGCAGGACCACTCTCCCGGGCGGCCTGCGCATCGTCACCGAGACCCTGCCCTCCGTGCGCTCCGCCACCTTCGGCATCTGGGCGCACGTCGGCTCCCGCGACGAGACGCCCGCGCTCAACGGCGCCACGCACTATCTGGAGCACCTGCTCTTCAAGGGCACGTCCCGCCGGTCCGCCCTGGACATCTCCGCCGCGATCGACGCTGTCGGCGGCGAGATGAACGCGTTCACGGCCAAGGAGTACACGTGCTACTACGCGCGCGTGCTCGACACCGACCTGCCCCTCGCCATCGACGTCGTCTGCGACATGCTCACCGGCTCGCTGATCCTGGAGGAGGACGTCGACGTCGAGCGCGGCGCGATCCTCGAAGAGATCGCCATGACCGAGGACGACCCCGGCGACTGCGTGCACGACCTGTTCGCGCACACCATGTTCGGCGACAACGCCCTCGGCCGCCCGGTCCTCGGCACGGTCGACACGGTCAACGCCCTCACCGCCGACCGCATCCGCCGCTTCTACAAGAAGCACTACGACCCCACCCACCTGGTGGTCGCCTGCGCCGGCAACATCGACCACGCCAAGGTCGTACGCCAGGTCCGCGCCGCCTTCGAGAAGGCCGGCGCCCTCGGCAACGCCCAGGCCGTCCCCATCGCCCCGCGCGACGGCCGCCGCACCCTGCGCACCGCCGGCCGGGTCGAGCTGCAGAACCGCAGGACGGAGCAGGCGCACGTCGTCCTCGGCATGCCGGGCCTGGCCCGCACCGACGACCGGCGCTGGGCCCTGGGCGTGCTGAACACCGCCCTCGGCGGCGGCATGTCCTCCCGCCTCTTCCAGGAGGTCCGGGAGAAGCGCGGCCTGGCCTACAGCGTGTACTCCTACACCTCCGGCTTCGCCGACTGCGGACTGTTCGGCGTCTACGCCGGCTGCCGCCCGAGCCAGGTGCACGACGTGCTGAGGATCTGCCGGGACGAACTCGACCACGTCGCCGAGAACGGGCTGACCGACGACGAGATCGGCCGCGCCATCGGCCAGCTCCAGGGCTCCACCGTCCTCGGCCTGGAGGACACGGGTGCGCTGATGAACCGTATCGGCAAGAGTGAACTGTGCTGGGGCGAGCAGATCTCCGTCGACGACATGCTGGCCAGGATGGCCGCGGTCACCCCGGACGAGGTCCGCTCGGTCGCCCGGGACATCCTGGGACAGCGCCCGTCGCTGTCGGTCATCGGCCCGCTCAAGGACAAGCAGGCCGAGCGTCTGCACGACGCGGTCGCCTAACCCCCTGTCCGTCCCCCGGTGGTAAGGAAGCAAGAGATGAGCAAGCTGCGCGTGGCGGTCCTCGGTGCCAAGGGCCGGATCGGGTCCGAGGCGGTACGGGCGGTGGAGGCCGCCGAGGACATGGAACTGGTCGCCGCCCTCGGCCGGGGCGACAAGCTGGAGACCCTCGCCGAGACCGGCGCGCAGGTCGTGGTCGAACTGACCACCCCCGGGTCGGTCATGGGCAACCTCGACTTCTGCGTACGGCACGGCATCCACGCCGTCGTCGGTACCACCGGCTGGACCGACGAGCGCCTCGCGCAACTGCGGGGCTGGCTGGCCCTGTCCCCGCAGACCGGTGTGCTGATCGCGCCGAACTTCTCCATCGGCGCCGTGCTCACCATGAAGTTCGCGCAGATCGCCGCGCCCTGGTTCGAGTCCGTCGAGGTCATCGAGCTGCACCACCCGAACAAGGCCGACGCCCCGTCCGGCACCGCCACCCGCACCGCGCAGCTCATCGCCGAGGCCCGGGCGGAGGCGGGCTCGGCCCCCGCGCCGGACGCCACCGTCACCGCCCTGGACGGAGCGCGCGGCGCCGTCGTCGACGGGGTGCCGGTCCACTCCGTGCGCCTGCGCGGGCTCCTCGCCCACCAGGAGGTCCTGCTGGGCGGCGAGGGGGAGACGCTCACCGTCCGCCACGACTCGCTCCACCACAGCAGCTTCATGCCGGGCATCCTGCTCGGCGCGCGCCGCGTGGTGACCACTCCGGGCCTGACCGTCGGCCTGGAGCACTTCCTCGACCTGAACTGAGCCCCGAAGCCCCTCATGCGCGCGAAGATCACCTACCTCGTCACGGCCGCCGTCCTGGTCTTCTACTTCGTCCTGGTCGGCAGCCGCGGCGTCATGCTCATCCAGTACGGCACACCCGTCACCGTCGCCTTCGGGATCGCCGTGCTGATCCTGCCGGTGATCGGCCTGTGGTTCCTGTGGAAGAACACCCAGTTCGTCCGCCGGGCCAACCAGCTCGCCGCCGAGCTCGACGCCGAAGGGGGCCTGTCCGTCGACGAGTTGAGCCGCACGCCCAGCGGGCGCATCGACCGTGACTCGGCGGACCGGGTCTTCGCCGAGCGCAGGGCCGAGACGGAGGCGGCCCCCGACGACTGGCGCACCTGGTTCCGCCTCGCCGTCGCCTACCACGACGCCCGCGACACCCCCCGGGCCCGCAGGGCGATGCAGCGGGCGATCGCCCTGCACGACGGCAAGCCGGTGCAGACCGTCTGAACACCCGGAACACCCCGTGTACGCGAAGGGGCCCGGTCCGCACGCGCGGACCGGGCCCCTCACGCATATCGGCGGCCGGGGTCAGCTCTGCCTGTTCTCCTCCGCCCACGCCTCCACCGTGTCCGCCGCCCGGTCGAACGCCTCGGCACGTCCCAGGAAGTCGGCGTTGTGCGTGGTCATCAGCGGCGGCAGCTCCTGCTGCCCACGGCCCGTGCGGCCGAGCGTCAGCGCCTGCCCCTGCACCGTGCGCGGCAGCCCCAGCCAGCGCACCGGCTGCTGCACGGTCCGCACGCCGGCGACCTGCGCCCACGGCGTCGTACGGGTGACGAGGAGGCTCACGTGCCGCAGCCCGCGCGCGCTGACCCAGACGCCCATGCGCAGCATCCGCAGCGCGCCCGCGATCAGGACCAGGGCGACGACGAAGCAGAGACCGGCGGAGGACAGCGTGGCGGTGAGCGCCGTGACGACCCCCGCGAGCAGCACGAAGGAGGCGAGCAGCAGCACGAGGGCGGCCACCCCCACGCGCCACGGACCAGGCCGGTAGGGGCGTCGCCAGCGCTCGCGGTCGTCGAACGGAAGCGCTACGTCGTCCGCCGCGTCGAAGGCGCGGTCGGCCGTCAGGAAGGACAGGGGCACGGCTGGTCCTCACTCAATCCATGCGTGGGCTGTGCCCGGTGAGGCTATCCGCAGGGGTCCGCGCCCACCACCCGTGGGGGTCCGGGGGAGGTGCCCGCAGGACCACCGGGGCGGCGGCACGGCGCCCGCACCGGCTCAGTGTCCGGGGGAGACCTGGGACTGCTGGGTCTCGGCGGGGGAGTGGCTGATGGTCAGCGCGGGCGTGCCGAGGATCACGGAGCCCACGAGCGCGGCGACGATGGTCAGCCCCAGTAGGCAGCGCCCGGCTATTCGCCCGGTGGACGCGCGCTCGCGGGGCGGGGGAGCGACATTGCTGCGGAACCGGTCGGCTTCGGCGACGAAGGCGAACGGTACGGGCTCGCGCCGACGGAGCATCGGGTACGACTCCTTCCGGGGGTCGAACGGGGGTGTCTCACCCATACAGACGACCGAGTGTCCCGAAAGGTGCCCGGTTCCGCCGAAATCGCAGATCTTCACCAAAGATGTCGCGCCCCGGCACCGAACGCCCCGATGGCGGAGGCGGGCCGTAGAGTGGGCGCCGCCCGTCAGACGTGAAGGAAGGGACCCGCCCAGCCGTGACCGCCACCCCCGCCGACGACCCGAAGCCCAGCTTCCGCAGCGACGTCACCGTCGAACTGGTCAAGCACGCCGCGTCGGACGCCGACGTGCTGTTCGCGGCCCGCGTCTCCACCCTCGGCGAGCAGTCCCTGGCCGAGCTGGACAAGGACCCCGAGCGCTCCAAGGGCCTGATCAACTTCCTCATGCGCGACCGGCACGGCAGCCCCTTCGAGCACAACTCGATGACCTTCTTCATCAGCGCCCCCATCTTCGTCTTCCGCGAGTTCATGCGGCACCGCGTGGGCTGGTCCTACAACGAGGAGAGCGGGCGCTACCGCGAGCTGGAGCCGGTCTTCTACGTCCCCGACGAGTCCCGCAAGCTCGTCCAGGAGGGACGCCCGGGCAAGTACCGGTTCGTCGAGGGCACCCAGGCCCAGCAGGAGCTGGTCGGCCGGGTCATGACGGACTCCTACCGGCAGGCGTACGAGGCCTACCAGGAGATGCTCGAGGCCGGCGTCGCCCGCGAGGTGGCCCGCTCGGTCCTGCCGGTCGGCCTCTTCTCGTCGATGTACGCCACCTGCAACGCCCGTTCGCTCATGCACTTCCTCGGTCTGCGCACCCAGCACGAGCTGGCCAAGGTGCCGTCCTTCCCGCAGCGGGAGATCGAGATGGTGGGCGAGAAGATGGAGGCCGAGTGGGCCAGGCTCATGCCGCTGACCCACGCCGCCTTCAACGCCAACGGCCGGGTCGCGCCGTAACCGGCGCCCTCCGCCCGGTCAGGCACAGATGTACGGTTCAGCCGGGCGAAGTGTCCGGATTGCGGGGCTTGCAGAAGTTCATCTAGCCTGATCAAACGGACCCGGCACTGCTTGAACCCCCGAGCAGGCAGTGCCGGGCTCCATCTTTGCCGGCACCCGTCGGTCCGCCCCCCCCGAGGGCAGTCCCCACCTTGAGCAGCGAGTAGCGTGTTACCCATGGCTCCGACCTCGACTCCGCAGACCCCCTTCGGGCGGGTCCTCACCGCCATGGTCACGCCCTTCACGGCGGACGGCGCACTCGACCTCGACGGCGCGCAGCGGCTCGCCGCCCACCTGGTGGACGCAGGCAACGACGGCCTGATCGTCAACGGCACCACCGGCGAGTCCCCCACCACCAGTGATGCGGAGAAAACGGACCTGGTGCGCGCGGTCCGGGAAGCGGTCGGCGACCGTGCCCACGTCGTGGCGGGCGTCGGCACCAACGACACCCGGCACAGCATCGAACTGGCCCGCGCCGCCGAGCAGGCCGGCGCGCACGGCCTGCTGACCGTCACGCCGTACTACAACAAGCCCCCGCAGGAGGGCCTGTACCGGCACTTCAAGGCCATCGCCGACGCGACCGGCCTGCCGGTCATGCTCTACGACATCCCCGGCCGCAGCGGCGTCCCGATCAACACCGAGACGATCGTCCGCCTCGCCGAGCACCCGCGGATCGTCGCCAACAAGGACGCCAAGGGCGACCTCGGCCGGGCGAGCTGGGCCATCGCGCGCTCCGGCCTCGCCTGGTACTCCGGCGACGACATGCTGAACCTGCCCCTGCTCTCGGTCGGCGCGGTCGGTTTCGTCTCCGTCGTCGGCCACGTCGTCACCCCGGACCTGCGCGCCCTGGTCGAGGCGTACACCTCCGGCGACGTCCAGAAGGCCACCGAGATCCACCAGAAGCTGCTCCCGGTGTACACCGGCATGTTCCGCACCCAGGGCGTCATGACCACCAAGGCCGCGCTCGCCCTCCAGGGCCTGCCCAGTGGTCCGCTGCGGGCTCCGATGATCGAGCTCACGCCCGAGGAGACCGAGCAGCTCAAGATCGATCTTGCCGCCGGCGGGGTACAGCTCTGACAACGAGACTTCGCACCACCCCGTGAACCCGAGGCCTGACAACTGAATAGGCGGGCCACCGGTGCCCGCAACCCACCATGACAACTGCTTCTGCACGAACGTCACGCGCGCCACGTGCCCACCGGTACGTGGCGCGCGTGTTTGAGGAGAGTCTTTTGAGTCATCCGCATCCTGAACTGGGTTCGCCCCCGCGCCTCCCCGAAGGCGGTCTGAGGGTCACCCCCCTCGGCGGTCTCGGCGAGATCGGCCGGAACATGACCGTCTTCGAATACGACGGCCGTCTGCTGATCGTCGACTGCGGAGTGCTCTTTCCCGAGGAGGAGCAGCCCGGAATCGACCTGATCCTGCCGGACTTCACGTCCATCCGTGACCGCCTCGACGACATCGAGGGCATCGTCCTCACCCATGGCCACGAGGACCACATCGGTGGTGTCCCGTTCCTCCTGCGCGAGAAGCCGGACATCCCCCTCATCGGCTCCAAGCTGACCCTCGCCCTCATCGAGGCCAAGCTCCAGGAGCACCGCATCCGCCCGTACACCCTGGAGGTGGCGGAAGGACAGCGTGAGCGCGTCGGCCCCTTCGACTGCGAGTTCATCGCGGTCAACCACTCCATCCCGGACGCCCTCGCGGTTGCCATCCGCACCCCCGCGGGCATGGTCGTGCACACCGGCGACTTCAAGATGGACCAGCTCCCGCTGGACAACCGCCTGACCGACCTGCACGCGTTCGCGCGGCTGAGTGAGGAGGGCATCGACCTCCTCCTCGCGGACTCCACCAACGCCGAGGTGCCGGGCTTCGTCCCGCCCGAGCGGGACATCTCCAACGTGCTGCGCCAGGTCTTCGGCGGCGCCCGCAAGCGGATCATCGTGGCGAGCTTCGCCAGCCACGTCCACCGCATCCAGCAGATCCTGGACGCCGCGCACGAAAACGGCCGCCGGGTCGCCTTCGTCGGCCGGTCCATGGTCCGCAACATGGGCATCGCCAGGGACCTGGGCTATCTGAGGGTCCCGCCGGGCCTGGTGGTCGACGTCAGGACCCTGGACGACCTGCCCGACCACGAGGTCGTGCTCGTCTGCACCGGCTCACAGGGCGAGCCGATGGCGGCGCTGTCCCGCATGGCCAACCGCGACCACCAGATCCGCATCGTCGAGGGCGACACGGTGATCCTGGCGTCGTCGCTGATCCCGGGCAACGAGAACGCGGTGTACCGGGTCATCAACGGCCTGACCCGCTGGGGCGCCAACGTCGTGCACAAGGGCAACGCCAAGGTGCATGTCTCGGGCCACGCCTCGGCCGGCGAGCTGCTGTACTTCTACAACATCTGCCGCCCGCGGAACCTCATGCCGGTCCACGGCGAATGGCGCCATCTGCGGGCCAACGCCGAGCTGGGCGCCCTCACCGGAGTCCCGCACGACCGGATCGTCATCGCCGAGGACGGTGTGACCGTCGACCTGGTCGAGGGCAAGGCCAGGATCTCCGGCAAGGTCCAGGCCGGCTACGTCTACGTGGACGGTCTCTCGGTAGGCGACGTCGGCGAGCCCGCGCTGAAGGACCGGAAGATCCTCGGCGACGAGGGCATCATCTCGGTCTTCGTGGTGGTCGACTCCACCACGGGCAAGGTCACCGGCGGCCCGCACATCCAGGCCCGCGGCTCGGGCATCGAGGACTCCGCCTTCGCCGCGGTCATCCCGAAGATCGCGGAGGCGCTGGAGAAGTCCGCCCAGGAGGGCATCGCGGACTCCCACCAGCTCCAGCAGCTCATCCGCCGCAGCCTCGGCAAGTGGGTCTCGGACTCCTACCGGCGCCGGCCGATGATCCTCCCGGTCGTCGTGGAAGTCTGACCCGCGTACGTCCCCCGGGACGCGCGAACTGGGAGCGGGGCACCTCGATTTGCATCGGGGCGCCCCGCTCCAGTACGTTTACGGCTCCGCCAGGACGGGAACCCGAAGGCTTCAAGCGCTTCGGGAGACACTCCCGGAACCGGCGGAAAACCGACTCAGAATCTCTGATAAAGTCGGAACCGCCGGAAAGGGAAACGCGAGAGCGGAAACCTGGAAAGCACCGAGGAAATCGGATCGGAAAAAGATCTGATAGAGTCGGAAACACCGAAGGGAAGCGCCCGGAGGAAAGCCCGAGAGGGTGAGTACAAAGGAAGCGTCCGTTCCTTGAGAACTCAACAGCGTGCCAAAAATCAACGCCAGATATGTTGATACCCCGTCTCCAGCATCCGCTGGGACGAGGTTCCTTTGAAAAAACACAGCGAGGACGCTGTGAACCGAGGGGACTATTCCTCCCCTCTGGTTCCGCTCTCGTGATGTGTCGCCGGCAGTATTAATTTACTGGCCGAGCAAGCATTCACGGAGAGTTTGATCCTGGCTCAGGACGAACGCTGGCGGCGTGCTTAACACATGCAAGTCGAACGATGAACCACTTCGGTGGGGATTAGTGGCGAACGGGTGAGTAACACGTGGGCAATCTGCCCTTCACTCTGGGACAAGCCCTGGAAACGGGGTCTAATACCGGATATCACTCCTGCAGGCATCTGCGGGAGTTGAAAGCTCCGGCGGTGAAGGATGAGCCCGCGGCCTATCAGCTTGTTGGTGAGGTAATGGCTCACCAAGGCGACGACGGGTAGCCGGCCTGAGAGGGCGACCGGCCACACTGGGACTGAGACACGGCCCAGACTCCTACGGGAGGCAGCAGTGGGGAATATTGCACAATGGGCGAAAGCCTGATGCAGCGACGCCGCGTGAGGGATGACGGCCTTCGGGTTGTAAACCTCTTTCAGCAGGGAAGAAGCGAAAGTGACGGTACCTGCAGAAGAAGCGCCGGCTAACTACGTGCCAGCAGCCGCGGTAATACGTAGGGCGCAAGCGTTGTCCGGAATTATTGGGCGTAAAGAGCTCGTAGGCGGCTTGTCACGTCGGGTGTGAAAGCCCGGGGCTTAACCCCGGGTCTGCATTCGATACGGGCTAGCTAGAGTGTGGTAGGGGAGATCGGAATTCCTGGTGTAGCGGTGAAATGCGCAGATATCAGGAGGAACACCGGTGGCGAAGGCGGATCTCTGGGCCATTACTGACGCTGAGGAGCGAAAGCGTGGGGAGCGAACAGGATTAGATACCCTGGTAGTCCACGCCGTAAACGGTGGGAACTAGGTGTTGGCGACATTCCACGTCGTCGGTGCCGCAGCTAACGCATTAAGTTCCCCGCCTGGGGAGTACGGCCGCAAGGCTAAAACTCAAAGGAATTGACGGGGGCCCGCACAAGCAGCGGAGCATGTGGCTTAATTCGACGCAACGCGAAGAACCTTACCAAGGCTTGACATACACCGGAAAGCATTAGAGATAGTGCCCCCCTTGTGGTCGGTGTACAGGTGGTGCATGGCTGTCGTCAGCTCGTGTCGTGAGATGTTGGGTTAAGTCCCGCAACGAGCGCAACCCTTGTTCTGTGTTGCCAGCATGCCCTTCGGGGTGATGGGGACTCACAGGAGACCGCCGGGGTCAACTCGGAGGAAGGTGGGGACGACGTCAAGTCATCATGCCCCTTATGTCTTGGGCTGCACACGTGCTACAATGGCCGGTACAATGAGCTGCGATACCGTGAGGTGGAGCGAATCTCAAAAAGCCGGTCTCAGTTCGGATTGGGGTCTGCAACTCGACCCCATGAAGTCGGAGTTGCTAGTAATCGCAGATCAGCATTGCTGCGGTGAATACGTTCCCGGGCCTTGTACACACCGCCCGTCACGTCACGAAAGTCGGTAACACCCGAAGCCGGTGGCCCAACCCCTTGTGGGAGGGAGCTGTCGAAGGTGGGACTGGCGATTGGGACGAAGTCGTAACAAGGTAGCCGTACCGGAAGGTGCGGCTGGATCACCTCCTTTCTAAGGAGCACTTCTTACCGGGTTCGCTCGGTCAGAGGCCAGTACATCGGCGAATGTCTGATGCTGGTTGCTCATGGGTGGAACGTTGATTATTCGGTACGGTCCAGGACGGACCAGGCGCTAGTACTGCTCTTCGGGGCGTGGAACGCTGATCTGGTCGGCTGGTCGTACCGGGCACGCTGTTGGGTGTCTGAGGGCACGGCCGTCTGGTCGGGTCTTCGGTTGCCGGCCCCGGTAAAAATCTGCTTCGGCGGGTTGTGACGGGTGGTTGGTCGTTGTTTGAGAACTGCACAGTGGACGCGAGCATCTGTGGCCAAGTTTTTAAGGGCGCACGGTGGATGCCTTGGCACCAGGAACCGATGAAGGACGTGGGAGGCCACGATAGTCCCCGGGGAGTCGTCAACCAGGCTTTGATCCGGGGGTTTCCGAATGGGGAAACCCGGCAGTCGTCATGGGCTGTCACCCTTGTCTGAACACATAGGGCAAGTGGAGGGAACGCGGGGAAGTGAAACATCTCAGTACCCGCAGGAAGAGAAAACAACCGTGATTCCGGGAGTAGTGGCGAGCGAAACTGGATGAGGCTAAACCTACGACGTGTGAGACCCGGCAGGGGTTGCGTCGTGGGGGTTGTGGGATCTCTCTTCCACGGTCTGCCGGCCGTGGGACGAGTCAGAAACCGTTGATGTAGACGAAGGACATGCGAAAGGTCCGGCGTAGAGGGTAAGACCCCCGTAGTCGAAACGTCAGCGGCTCGTTTGAGAGACACCCAAGTAGCACGGGGCCCGAGAAATCCCGTGTGAATCTGGCGGGACCACCCGCTAAGCCTAAATATTCCCTGGTGACCGATAGCGGATAGTACCGTGAGGGAATGGTGAAAAGTACCCCGGGAGGGGAGTGAAATAGTACCTGAAACCGTGTGCCTACAAGCCGTGGGAGCGTCGGATGCAGCTTGCTGCATCTCGTGACTGCGTGCCTTTTGAAGAATGAGCCTGCGAGTTTGCGGTGTGTTGCGAGGTTAACCCGAGTGGGGTAGCCGTAGCGAAAGCGAGTCCGAATAGGGCGATGGAGTAGCACGCTCAAGACCCGAAGCGGAGTGATCTAGCCATGGGCAGGTTGAAGCGGAGGTAAGACTTCGTGGAGGACCGAACCCACCAGGGTTGAAAACCTGGGGGATGACCTGTGGTTAGGGGTGAAAGGCCAATCAAACTCCGTGATAGCTGGTTCTCCCCGAAATGCATTTAGGTGCAGCGTCGTGTGTTTCTTGCCGGAGGTAGAGCACTGGATAGGCGATGGGCCCTACCGGGTTACTGACCTTAGCCAAACTCCGAATGCCGGTAAGTGAGAGCGCGGCAGTGAGACTGTGGGGGATAAGCTCCATGGTCGAGAGGGAAACAGCCCAGAGCATCGACTAAGGCCCCTAAGCGTACGCTAAGTGGGAAAGGATGTGGAGTCGCACAGACAACCAGGAGGTTGGCTTAGAAGCAGCCACCCTTGAAAGAGTGCGTAATAGCTCACTGGTCTAGTGATTCCGCGCCGACAATGTAGCGGGGCTCAAGCGTACCGCCGAAGTCGTGTCATTGCGATATGTACCCCCAACGGGGATCGTGATGGGTAGGGGAGCGTCGTCTGCCGGGTGAAGCAGCACCGGAAGGTAGTTGTGGACGGTTGACGAGTGAGAATGCAGGCATGAGTAGCGATACACACGTGAGAAACGTGTGCGCCGATTGACTAAGGGTTCCTGGGTCAAGCTGATCTGCCCAGGGTAAGTCGGGACCTAAGGCGAGGCCGACAGGCGTAGTCGATGGATAACCGGTTGATATTCCGGTACCCGCTGTGAAGCGTCAAACATCGAGCATCGTGATGCTAAGGCCGTGAAGCCGCCTCTGATCTCTTCGGAGTGAGGGGGAGTGGTGGAGCCGCCGAACCAAGCGGTTAGTAGGTGAGTGATGGGGTGACGCAGGAAGGTAGTCCATCCCGGGCGGTGGTTGTCCCGGGGTAAGGGTGTAGCCCGAGTGGTAGGTAAATCCGCCACTCACGCAGGGTGAGACCTGATGCCGAGCCGATTGTGGTGAAGTGGATGATCCTATGCTGTCGAGAAAAGCCTCTAGCGAGTTTCATGGCGGCCCGTACCCTAAACCGACTCAGGTGGTCAGGTAGAGAATACCGAGGCGTTCGGGTGAACTATGGTTAAGGAACTCGGCAAAATGCCCCCGTAACTTCGGGAGAAGGGGGGCCACGTCTGGTGATCCGTTTTACACGGTGAGCTGGGGGTGGCCGCAGAGACCAGCGAGAAGCGACTGTTTACTAAAAACACAGGTCCGTGCGAAGCCGTAAGGCGATGTATACGGACTGACGCCTGCCCGGTGCTGGAACGTTAAGGGGACCGGTTAGCTCCATTTCGGTGGGGCGAAGCTGAGAACTTAAGCGCCAGTAAACGGCGGTGGTAACTATAACCATCCTAAGGTAGCGAAATTCCTTGTCGGGTAAGTTCCGACCTGCACGAATGGCGTAACGACTTCTCGACTGTCTCAACCATAGGCCCGGTGAAATTGCACTACGAGTAAAGATGCTCGTTTCGCGCAGCAGGACGGAAAGACCCCGGGACCTTTACTACAGTTTGATATTGGTGTTCGGTTCGGCTTGTGTAGGATAGCTGGGAGACTTTGAAGCGGCCACGCCAGTGGTTGTGGAGTCGTCGTTGAAATACCAGTCTGGTCGTGCTGGATGTCTAACCTGGGTCCGTGATCCGGATCAGGGACAGTGTCTGATGGGTAGTTTAACTGGGGCGGTTGCCTCCTAAAGAGTAACGGAGGCGCCCAAAGGTTCCCTCAGCCTGGTTGGCAATCAGGTGTTGAGTGTAAGTGCACAAGGGAGCTTGACTGTGAGACCGACGGGTCGAGCAGGGACGAAAGTCGGGACTAGTGATCCGGCGGTGGCTTGTGGAAGCGCCGTCGCTCAACGGATAAAAGGTACCCCGGGGATAACAGGCTGATCTTCCCCAAGAGTCCATATCGACGGGATGGTTTGGCACCTCGATGTCGGCTCGTCGCATCCTGGGGCTGGAGTCGGTCCCAAGGGTTGGGCTGTTCGCCCATTAAAGCGGTACGCGAGCTGGGTTTAGAACGTCGTGAGACAGTTCGGTCCCTATCCGCTGTGCGCGTAGGAGTCTTGAGAAGGGCTGTCCCTAGTACGAGAGGACCGGGACGGACGAACCTCTGGTGTGCCAGTTGTCCTGCCAAGGGCATGGCTGGTTGGCTACGTTCGGGAGGGATAACCGCTGAAAGCATCTAAGCGGGAAGCCTGCTTCGAGATGAGGACTCCCACCCACTTGATGGGGTAAGGCTCCCAGTAGACGACTGGGTTGATAGGCCGGATCTGGAAGCACGGTAACGTGTGGAGGTGACCGGTACTAATAGGCCGAGGGCTTGTCCTCAGTTGCTCGCGTCCACTGTGTTGGTTCTGAAACCACGAACAACCGTCGTAGCCATGTGTTACGGCTCCGGTTGATTGTTTCATAGTGTTTCGGTGGTCATAGCGTGAGGGAAACGCCCGGTTACATTCCGAACCCGGAAGCTAAGCCTCACAGCGCCGATGGTACTGCAGGGGGGACCCTGTGGGAGAGTAGGACGCCGCCGAACAAATTTTGAAAGGGTTGGACCCCGAACTTCGGTTCCGGGTCCAACCCTTTTTTGTTTTCCGTTACTTGAAGTTCATGTTGCACAACCAACATCCACCTCATGGGTATTGCTGCTCTGCTCAGGGCCGCCGGCGTCGGAGTCGGTGACGAGGTCGTCGTGCCGGCGTTCGGGAACGTGGAGGTCGCCGAGGCCGTGACACAGGTGGGTGCCCTGCCGGTGTTCGCCGACATAGACCCGGTGACGTACTGCCTCGACGCCTCCGTCGTCGAACAGGCCCTGACCGCACGCACGGTGGCCGTGGTCGTCGTGCACCGCTTCGGCCGGTCCGCCGACATGGGGCGGCTGCACGCGCTGGGCCGGCGGCACGGGCTGCTGGTCCTTGAGCAGGGCGAGTCCGAGGTGCCGTACGACGAGACGGCGCAGCGCAGGGAGCGTGCCGCCTATCTCGACACCAAGCTGAGGGGTGTGCGGACGCCCGACGGCGGGGACGGGCACACCTACCAGCAGTATGTGGTGCGGGTGCCCGGGAACGGCCGGCCCGACCGTGACGCCTTCGCACGCGCCATACGCGCCCGGGGAGTTGACTGCCGGGTGCCCGTGAAGACCCCCGTGCACCGGCTGCCGGAGTACCGTCGGTGCGTGTCCCTGCCGGAGACCGAGCGGGCCGCCGAGGAGACGCTGGCGCTGCCCGTGGACGCCTCGTTGACGCGCCGGGAGATGCAGCGGGTCGTCTCGGTCTGCAACGCGCTCGGCGGGCCGATCGCGGTTGGGAGCACGGCCCTGTTCGGGGTATGATCTATTTCGTTGCCGCGGGGGAAACTCCGAGAAGGCAACTGGCCCCTATAGCTCAGTCGGTAGAGCGTCTCCATGGTAAGGAGAAGGTCAACGGTTCGATTCCGTTTGGGGGCTCCGGCAAAAAGGCCCTCACCCTTCGGGTGAGGGCCTTTTCCATGCCCTGCGGCTCTCTACTGCGGGGGGCCCGGCACCCGCATCGCCAGGATCGCCATGTCGTCGGACGGGGCGTCCGAGGCGAAGCGCTCCACGGCGCGCAGGATGCGGGCCGCCACCGCACCGGCCGTCAGGCCCGTACAGGTGGTGAGAACGTCCGCGAGACCGTCGTCGCCCAGCATCCGGGAGCCCTCACGGCGCTCGGTGACGCCGTCCGTGACGCACAGCAGCACGTCGCCCGGGTCCAGCGTGATCGTCTGCTCGTACAGTTCCAGGTCCTCCATGACGCCGAGCAGCGGCTGCGGGTCGGCGGCCGGCTCCACCGTGCCGTCCTGGCGCAGGCGCAGCGGCAGCGGATGGCCGGCGCAGACCACCTTCAGCCGGGCACTGCCGTCCTCCTGCGGCCACAGCTCGCCGTACAGGAGCGTGAGGAAGCGGCTGCGGGCGCCCTCGTCGAGGATCGCGGAGTTCAGGCGCTCCAGTACTGCCGGGCCGCCGAAGCCCTCGCGGGCCAGCAACCTGAGCGCGTGCCGGGCCAGGCCGGTCACCGCGGCCGCCTCCGGGCCCGTACCGCAGACGTCGCCGATGGCGAAGCCGTAGGCGCCGTCACGGATGGGGAAGAGGTCGTAGAAGTCGCCGCCGACCTCGTTGCCCTCGCCGGCCGCGCGGTAGATGACGTCGACCTCCACGCCCTCGACGTCGGGGAGCCCCGGCGGCAGGAGGCTGCGCTGGAGGGACTGGCTGATGGCCGTGCGCTCCGAGTACAGGCGGGCGTTGTCCAGGGCGAGGGCGGCCCTGCGGCTGAGGTCCTCGGCCAGTTCCAGGATCTCCTGGCGGAAGTGCTCGTCGGCGGGCTTGCCGAGGGTGAGCATGCCGATGACGCGGTTGCGGGCGACCAGCGGCAGGACGACCGTCTCGCCGCCGACCGCGGAGGCCGTGGCGAGGGTCGGTCCGATGGTTGTACCGATCCGGTGGTGCGAGTCGCCCAGGGCGAGGCTGCGCATGGAGCTGCGCAGGGCCGCCTGGTGGGCGGCCTCGCCGGGGGCGGACCACACGCGTGCTCCGGGGGTGGGCACCGGGTCCGGTGGGGCGATCCTGGACAGCAGGGACTTGATGCCGTCGATCAGCTCCTCGTCCTCGTGCAGGACGTAGGACAGGTAGGGATCGGAGGCCGGGTCGGCGATCGTGTAGACGGCGCACCAGGTGGCCAGGGTCGGGACCGTCATCTGGGCCATCAGGGCGAGGGTCTGGTCGCGGTCCAGGGTGCCGGCCAGCAGGTCGGAGGCCTCGACGAGGAAGCTGAGGGAGCCGCGGCGCAGCCGCTCCAGCTCGCCGAGGCGGGCCGACTCGACGGCCAGGGCGATGCGGTCGGCGGCGAACTGCAGGCGCAGCGCCTCCTCGTTGGAGTACCGCCCGGGTGCCTCCGCGGCGACGCCGAGGGAGCCGGTGAGGCGGCCCTCGACCTTCAGCGGGACGGTGACGACCGAGCGCATGCCGGTGCTGTTGAGGAGGGGTACGGCGCCCGGGACGGCGGCGAGGTCGTCGTGGACGGCGGGCATCCGGGCGGAGCCGTAGCGGCCGGGGCCCGCCTCGACGGGGACGCGGGCGAAGCGCTGACGCGCGGAGGGCAGGCCGGTGGAGGCGCGGACCTCCAGCTCCGTTTCGTCGTCGGTGGCCAGCAGGAGGAAGGCGGCGTCGCCGTCGAGCATGTCGCGGGCGCGTTCCACGGTGCGCTGCAGCAGGCCGTCGAGGTCGTCGGGGGCGGGGGAGCCGATGAAGACCTCGAAGGGGTCGGTGCCGGGGCCCTCGGGGGCGCTGCCCGTGTCGGAGGTCGCCGGGAGGCGCAACGGGGTCTGGAGCACGGCCCGTTCGTGGTCGCGCACGAGGAGGCAGACCGTGGAGGGCTCGCCGTCGGTGTCGCGGACGCGGAGGTGGGAGGCGTAGACGGGGATGACGCGGCCGTGGGCGCCGCGGATGCCGTAGCTGCCTTCCCAGCGGGAGAGTTGGAGCGCCTCGGCGACGCCGGTGCTGGTGCCGGGGGTGTGGGGCCAGGCGGCGAGGTCGGTGAGCGGCTTGCCGACGACCTGCTTGGCGGCGTAGCCGAACAGTTCCTCGGCGTCCTCGTTCCAGGCGGTGACGGAGCCGCCGCGTTCGATCTGGACGACGGCCACACGGACCCGGCCGTCGGCGAGCGGGAGGAGGTCCGCGGGCAGGCAGGGGCCGGCGGCGCGGGTGCCGACCGGGCGCTCGGGCATGTCGAGTTGGAACCAGACCTTCTTGTGCGTCGGCGTGTACTCCACGCCCCAGCGGCCGGCCAGGGCCGCGCACAGTTGCAGGCCGCGGCCGCCCTCGCGGTCGGGGCTGCCCATGTTGACCGCCGAGCTCTGCACCGGGACCTCGCGCTCGGGGTAGCGGTCGGACACCTCGATGCGCGCTCCGTCGTCGCTGCGCAGGCACAGCACGTCGGCCGCTGTTCCCGCGTGGACGACGGCGTTGGTGACCAGTTCGCTCGTGAGGACCACCGCGTCGTCGACGATGTCGCCGAAGCCCCACCCCTGAAGGGTGTCGCGGACGAAGGACCGGGCGGTCGCGACCGATCGGCCCAGAGGATCGAAACTGGCGGCCGCGCGCGCGGTGATCACAGAACTCCCCATGTGTCGGCGTCCCCTGCCTCCCAGGCCCGATTCCCCTGTTCGACCGTTACAGGGTAGTAGGGTCGTTGGCTCGGTGTTCAGGGGTATCCCCACGAGGGACATCCCTGAACACCGAGGTGACGCATCTCGCGTCACAGGTCGGCCCATGAGCTTCGACGAAGCTGCCGAACTGTTGTGACTCCGCTTGGCCCGAAGACCCGCTTCTCGCTGGACCGGAGCCCGGCAAAGGACAAGCCCTGCCCGGCTGCACAACGCGGGATGTCCGTCCTGAGTTACGGTCATGGGCCGACGCACCCGGTGCGGCATGGTGAAACACTGGGCAGGCTTCTGGTGAAGGTCCGGGCGGGCGGAGTGTGCTCTCTGCACCCAGAGCGGCGGCTCTCCCTGCGGGCTGATTACATCGGACACGAATACGCAGTAGTAACCGGTACGCCGAGCCGGCGTACCGCAGCACAGCGGTAACGGTCGACCCCTGCGGGAGGGACACAGTGGAGTCTGGCGCAGCGACGCGGGACACGAAGCCGCGCGCGAAAGGCGGACAGTCCCCGAAGAACCGGCGCACGGCGCACAACGGGACCACCGAGGTGGACACGGCTTCCCTGAACCGACTGCTGGCCGCTCTGGTGTCGATGCGCGACGGCAATTTCCGCAGGCGGCTCACGGTGTCCGGGGACGGCGTGATGTCGGAGATCGCCGCCGTCTTCAACGAGGTCGCCGAACGCAATCTGCATCTGACGGGCGAGTTGTCGCGGGTGCGGCGCATGGTGGGGCGTGAGGGAAAGCTCACCGAGCGGCTGGAGACGGGCGCCTGCGAAGGCTCCTGGGCGACGGCCATCGACCATTCCAACGCGCTCGTCGACGATCTCGTCCGGCCCGTCTCGGAGGTCGGCCGGGTCCTCACCGCGGTCGCCGAGGGAGATCTGTCGCCGCGCATGGAGCTGCGCTCGCAGGCGCCGGAGGGTGCCGGGCATCCGCTGCGCGGTGAGTTCCTGAAGGTCGGGCGGACCGTCAACAACCTGGTCGACCAGTTGTCGACGTTCACCGACGAGGTCACGCGGGTGGCCAGCGAGGTGGGCACGGAGGGCAAGCTGGGCGGTCAGGCCAGGGTGCGCGGTCTGTCCGGGTCGTGGAAGGACCTGACGGACTCCGTCAACACCATGGCGTCCCGGCTGACGGCGCAGGTGCGGGACATCGCGCTGGTCACCACGGCGGTGGCCAAGGGCGATCTGTCGCGGAAGGTGACCGTCCATGTCGCCGGCGAGATGCTGGAGCTGAAGAACACCGTCAACACGATGGTGGACCAGCTCTCCGCGTTCTCCTCCGAGGTGACGCGGGTGGCCCGTGAGGTGGGCACGGACGGCATCCTCGGTGGTCAGGCGCATGTGCCGGGGGTCGACGGCACGTGGAAGGAGCTCACCGACTCGGTGAACCTGATGGCCGGCAATCTGACGGCGCAGGTGCGCGGGATCGCCCAGGTCACCACAGCCGTGGCCAACGGCGATCTGTCGCAGAAGGTGACTGTTCCGGCGCGTGGCGAGGTCGCGCAGCTCGCGGACACGATCAACCAGATGACCGAGACGCTGCGGATCTTCGCGGACGAGGTCACGCGGGTGGCCAACGAGGTCGGCGCCGAGGGCCGCCTGGGCGGTCAGGCGAACGTGCCGGGGGTGGCCGGCACCTGGAAGGACCTCACCGACTCCGTCAACACGGTGTTCCGGAACCTCACCACGCAGGTGAGGGACATCGCCACGGTGACGACGGCCGTGGCGAGCGGTGATCTGTCGCAGAAGGTCACCGTCGACGTGGCCGGCGAGATGCTGGAGCTGAAGAACACCGTCAACGGCATGGTGGACCAGCTGTCGTCCTTCGGTGCCGAGGTCACGCGGGTGGCGCGGGAGATCGGGGTCGAGGGCGAGCTGGGCGGCCAGGCGCAGGTGGCGGGCGCGGCGGGGACCTGGAAGGACCTCACCGACTCCGTCAACACCGCGTTCCGCAACCTCACCGGGCAGGTGAGGAACATCGCCCAGGTGACGACGGCCGTGGCCAACGGTGATCTGTCGCAGAAGGTCACCGTGGACGTCTCCGGCGAGATGCTCCAGCTGAAGAACACCGTGAACACGATGGTGGACCAGCTGTCGTCGTTCGCGGACCAGGTGACCCGGATGGCCCGGGACGTGGGCACGGAGGGCCGGCTGGGCGGGCAGGCCCGCGTGGACGGGGTGTCCGGCACCTGGAAGGAGCTCACCGACTCCGTCAACTTCATGGCCGGCAACCTCACCTCCCAGGTGCGGCAGATCGCCCAGGTGACGACGGCCGTGGCGCGCGGCGATCTCTCGCAGAAGATCGACGTCGACGCGCGCGGGGAGATCCTGGAGCTGAAGAACACCATCAACACGATGGTGGACCAGCTCTCCGCCTTCGCGGACCAGGTGACCCGGGTGGCCCGCGAGGTGGGCACGGAGGGCCGGCTGGGCGGGCAGGCGCAGGTGCCCGGCGTCGCCGGTGTGTGGCGGGACCTCACGGACTCCGTGAACGGCATGGCCGGCAACCTCACCGCCCAGGTGCGCAACATCGCCCAGGTCGCGACCGCGGTGGCCCGCGGTGATCTCTCGCAGAAGATCACCGTGGACGCGCGCGGGGAGATCCTGGAGCTGAAGAACACCCTGAACACGATGGTGGACCAGCTCTCCTCATTCGCCCAGGAGGTCACGCGGGTGGCCCGTGAGGTGGGCACGGAGGGCATCCTCGGCGGTCAGGCCGAGGTCCAGGGCGTCTCCGGCACCTGGAAGGACCTCACCCAGTCCGTGAACTTCATGGCGAACAACCTGACCATTCAGGTGCGCAACATCGCCGAGGTCACGACCGCGGTCGCCAAGGGCGACCTGTCGAAGAAGATCACCGTAGACGCGAAGGGCGAGATCCTCGAGCTGGTCACCACCGTCAACACGATGGTCGACCAGCTGTCGTCGTTCGCCGAGCAGGTCACGCGGGTGGCCCGTGAGGTGGGCACGGAGGGCATCCTCGGCGGCCAGGCGCATGTGCCGGGTGTCGTGGGCATCTGGAAGGACCTCAACGACAACGTCAACCTGATGGCCAACAACCTGACCGTGCAGGTGCGCAACATCTCCCAGGTCGCGGCCGCGGTCGCCAACGGCGATCTGACGCGGACGGTGACCATCGAGGCGCGCGGTGAGGTCGCGCAGCTCGCGGACACGTTCAACACCATGGTGAAGACGCTGAGTTCGTTCGCCGACCAGGTCACCAAGGTGGCCCGCGAAGTGGGCACGGACGGCATCCTCGGCGGTCAGGCGTACGTCCCCGGGGTGGCCGGCACCTGGAAGGACCTCACCGAGTCCGTGAACCAGATGGCGTCCAACCTGACCGGTCAGGTGCGCAACATCGCCATGGTCACCACCGCCATCGCCAAGGGCGATCTGACCAAGAAGATCGACATCGACGCGCGCGGGGAGATCCTGGAGCTGAAGACGACCATCAACACGATGGTCGACCAGCTGTCGTCCTTCGCCGAGGAGGTCACCAGGGTCGCCCGCGAGGTGGGCACCGAGGGCCAGCTCGGCGGCCAGGCACGCGTGCGCGACGTCGACGGCACCTGGCGGGACCTGACCGAGTCCGTGAACGAGATGGCCGGGAACCTCACCCGGCAGGTGCGCGCCATCGCGCGCGTGGCGACCGCGGTCACCCGCGGCGACCTGAACCTGAAGATCGACGTCGACGCCTCCGGCGAGATCCAGGAACTCCAGGACTACATCAACAAGATGATCGCCAACCTGCGCGACACCACGATCGCCAACAAGGAGCAGGACTGGCTCAAGGGCAATCTCGCCCGTATCTCGGCGCTGATGCAGGGCCGTCGCGACCTCCAGGACGTGGCCTCGCTGATCATGAGCGAGCTGACGCCGGTGGTCTCGGCGCAGCACGGTGCCTTCTTCGTCGCCATGCCCCTCGCCGACGAAACTGACCCCGGGAGCGAGGGCGACGACTCCTACGAGCTGCGGATGCTGGGTTCGTACGGCTACTCGCTGGGTTCCATGCCGACGTCGTTCCGGCCGGGCGAGGCGCTGATCGGGACCGCCGCGCAGGAGAGGCGCACCATCCTCGTCGACAACGCGCCCAGCGGCTATCTGAAGATCTCCTCCGGGCTCGGCGAGGCTCCGCCCGCGCAGGTGATCGTGCTGCCGGTGCTGTTCGAGGGGACGGTGCTCGGTGTCATCGAGCTGGCCTCGTTCACGCCGTTCACGCACATCCAGAAGGACTTCCTGAACCAGATCGCGGAGATGATCGCCACCAGCGTCAACACCATCTCCGTCAACACCAAGACCGAGCTGCTGCTGAAGCAGTCCCAGGAGCTGACCGAGCAACTGCGGTTGAGGTCGGAGGAGTTGGAGCAGCGGCAAAAGGCGCTTCAGGCGTCCAACGCCGAACTGGAGGAGAAGGCCGAGCTGCTGGCCCAGCAGAACCGCGACATCGAGGCGAAGAACTCCGAGATCGAGGAGGCCCGGCAGGTCCTCGAGGAGCGTGCCGAGCAGCTCGCGGTCTCCATGCGCTACCGCAGCGAGTTCCTGGCCAACATGTCGCACGAGCTGCGTACGCCGCTCAACTCCCTGCTGATTCTGGCCAAACTGCTCGCCGACAACGCCGAGGGCAATCTGTCCCCGAAGCAGGTCGAGTTCGCCGAGACGATCCACGGCGCGGGCTCCGACCTGCTCCAGCTGATCAACGACATCCTGGACCTGTCGAAGGTCGAGGCGGGCAAGATGGACGTCTCCCCGACGCGTATCGCGCTCGTCCAGCTCATCGACTACGTGGAGGCCACCTTCCGGCCGCTGACCGCGGAGAAGGGCCTCGACCTGTCCGTACGGGTGTCGCCGGAGCTGCCCGCGACCCTGCACACCGACGAGCAGCGGTTGCTCCAGGTGCTGCGCAACCTGCTGTCCAACGCGGTGAAGTTCACCGACTCCGGGTCGGTGGAGCTGGTCATCCGTCCCGCCCGGGACGACGTTCCGCAGCCGATCCGCGAGCAGTTGCTGGAGGCCGGCTCGCTGGCCGACCCGGACGCGCCCATGATCGCCTTCTCCGTCACCGACACCGGCATCGGCATCGCGGCCAGCAAGATGCGGGTGATCTTCGAGGCGTTCAAGCAGGCCGACGGCACCACCAGTCGCAAGTACGGCGGTACCGGTCTCGGGTTGTCCATCTCGCGGGAGATCGCCCAACTGCTCGGCGGCGAGATCCACGCGCAGAGCGAGCCGGGACGCGGTTCGACGTTCACCCTGTACCTGCCGCTGCACCCGGGGGAGCTGCCGCCGCAGGGCTACCAGCAGCCCGGCTCCGTGCTGGACGCCGGCCATCTGGTCGCCGCCGCCGAGCCGGAGCCGTCCGGGCAGGAGGCCGCCCAGGCCGAGACGCCGGCCGAGGTGAAGTCGTACCAGGAGACGCAGAGCGGTCCCGCCGCGCTGTTCCGGCGCCGCCGCAGGGCCCTGCCGACCGCCGACCACAGGTCGACGCGGCACGGGCAGCCGCTCCAGGAGCAGTGGGTGGTGGCGTCGACGGGCCCGGCGGAGCCGGAGTCCGTCCCGCAGGGGCACCGGGACATCCGGTTCGGCGGCGAGAAGGTGCTCATCGTCGACGACGACATCCGCAACGTCTTCGCCCTGACCAGCGTCCTGGAGCAGCACGGCCTGTCCGTGCTGTACGCCGAGAACGGCCGGGAGGGCATCGAGGTGCTGGAGCAGCACGACGACGTGGCGGTCGTCCTGATGGACATCATGATGCCGGAGATGGACGGCTATGCGACGACCACGGCGATCCGGCGGATGCCGCAGTTCGCCGGGCTGCCGATCATCGCGCTGACCGCGAAGGCCATGAAGGGCGACCGGGAGAAGGCGATCGAGTCGGGCGCCTCCGACTATGTGACCAAGCCCGTCGACCCCGATCACCTGCTGACCGTGATGGCGAACTGGATGAGCGGGGAGTGACGGGGACGGCGGTGACCGGAACGTTCGCGGGGCGCGGTACGTTGTCGACTCGGAGGCCCCGGAGCCGTGTAGAAGTGCGGGATCCGGGGAACCTTCTGGTCTCCCGCGGCGTTTCTGCCAGGTGCACAGTGACATCACGGTGACAGGGTGTGGCGACGGGCGGGGTGCGGCTACGATGACCGGCACAAGGACGGGCGGCGCAAGGGTGCCGTCCCCTGGGGCGGCACCCGCCGGTGCCTCCCCGTTTCCTGCGGACAGGGGCGGCCCCAAGCCGGGGCGAGGAGGGCGGGCCATGGTGCAGAAGGCCAAGATCCTCCTGGTCGATGACCGGCCGGAGAATCTGCTGGCGCTGGAGGCCATCCTCTCTGCGCTCGATCAGACGCTGGTGCGGGCATCGTCCGGGGAGGAAGCGCTCAAAGCACTGCTCACGGACGACTTCGCGGTCATTCTGCTGGACGTCCAGATGCCGGGCATGGACGGCTTCGAGACGGCCGCGCACATCAAGCGGCGGGAGAGGACCCGGGACATCCCGATCATCTTCCTCACCGCGATCAATCACGGCCCCCATCACACCTTCCGGGGCTATGCGGCGGGTGCGGTGGACTACATCTCCAAGCCGTTCGACCCGTGGGTGCTGCGCGCGAAGGTCTCGGTCTTCGTGGACCTGTACATGAAGAACTGCCAGCTGAAGGAGCAGGCGGCCCTGCTGCGGCTCCAGTTGGAGGGCGGCGGCAAAGAAGCGGTGGGCGACGGCAAGGAATCGGCCGGTCTGCTCGCGGAACTCTCCGCCCGTCTCGCTGCGGTCGAGGAGCAGGCGGAAGCCCTGTCCAAGCAGCTGGACGACGAGTCCGCCGACGCGGCGGCAGTTGCCACGGCAGCCCATCTGGAGCGCAAACTGACGGGCCTGCGACGCGCCCTGGACGCGCTGGAGCCGGGCACGGGCAGTCCGTCGTCGCTGCCTTCGCAGGGCTGAGTCGGCATCCGGGGCGCGGGGCCCGGCCCGCTCGGCGAGCGGCGGGATCGGGCCATGCTCCCCGCGATGTACGGCTCCTGAGGGCGTGTCAGCCTGGCTCCTCTCCGGACACGACACGAACGGGTGATGCAGCGGGCGCACGTGTCCGCTGTCGTCTCCCCCGGTAACCTCACACCCATGGCCTCACGTCCCTCCGCAGCCAAGAAGCAGCCCGCGAAGAAGGCCGCCGCTTCGGGGGCGGCTCCGGCGAAGAAGGCCGCCGCGAAGAAGGCCCCCGCCAGGAAGGCGCCGGCCAAGAAGCCCGCGGGCAAGGCGGCACCGAGGCCCGCGCCCAGCCCCACGGGGGGCGTGTACCGGGTCGTGCGCGCCCTCTGGCTCGGGCTCGCGCACGCCGTCGGCGCCGTCTTCCGCGGAGTGGGACAGGGCGCCAAGAACCTCCACCCCGCGCACCGCAAGGACGGCGTCGCGCTGCTGCTGCTCGCCGTCGCCCTGATCGTCGCCGCGGGCACCTGGGCCGATCTGCGCGGACCCGTCGGGGACCTGGTCGAGATCCTGGTGACCGGCGCCTTCGGCCGGCTGGACCTGCTGGTGCCGATCCTGATCGCGGTCATCGCCGTTCGCTTCATCCGGCATCCCGAGAAGCCCGAGGCCAACGGACGGATCGTCATCGGCCTGTCCGCCCTGGTGATCGGCGTGCTGGGACAGGTCCACATCGCCTGCGGCTCGCCCGCCCGCAGCGACGGCATGCAGGAGATAAGGGACGCCGGCGGGCTCATCGGCTGGGGCGCGGCGACTCCGCTGACCTACGCGGTGGGCGAGGTCCTCGCCGTACCGCTGCTGCTGCTGCTCACGGTGTTCGGCCTGCTGGTCGTCACCGCGACCCCGGTCAACGCGATCCCGCAGCGGCTGCGGCTGCTCGGGGTGCGGCTGGGCATCGTGCACGACCAGGAGGCCGAGGAGTACGGCGACGACGACGAGCGCTACGAGGAGCAGTGGCGCGAGGTGCTGCCCGCGCGCTCCCGCAAGCGCCCGGACGCCGCCCAGCAGGACTACGACCCGGACGCCGTCGAGCAGGAGGCCCTGTCCAGGCGGCGTTCGCGTCCCCGTCGCTCGGCGGTGCCGCAGCCGGACATGCAACGGCAGATGGACGCCGTGGACGTCGCCGCAGCAGCCGCCGCCGCGCTCGACGGCGCGGTGCTGCACGGCATGCCGCCCTCGCCGGTCGTCGCGGACCTCACCCAGGGCGTCGGCGTGGGCGACCGCGGGGAGAGCACCACCCCGACGCCCGTGCCCGCCGCACGCCCCGGCCAGGACGGCCGGACCGGGCGGTCCCCGCAGGAGCCGCCGGCCCAGCGGCCCGCCGGCCACAAGCAGTCCGGGGTCCCCGACCTCACGAAGGCCCCGCCGGCCCAGCCCCGCGACCTGCCGGCGCGCGCCGAGCAGCTCCAGCTCTCCGGCGACATCACCTACTCGCTGCCCTCCCTGGACCTGCTGGAGCGGGGCGGGCCCGGCAAGGCGCGCAGCGCGGCCAACGACGCGGTCGTCGACTCGCTCACCAACGTCTTCACCGAGTTCAAGGTCGACGCCAGTGTCACCGGGTTCACCCGCGGCCCGACGGTCACCCGCTACGAGGTCGAACTCGGGCCCGCCGTGAAGGTCGAGCGCATCACCGCGCTGACCAGGAACATCGCGTACGCCGTGGCCAGTCCGGACGTGCGGATCATCAGCCCGATCCCGGGCAAGTCCGCGGTCGGCATCGAGATTCCCAACACCGACCGGGAGATGGTGAACCTCGGGGACGTGCTGCGGCTCGCGGAGTCCGCCGAGGACGACGACCCGATGCTGGTCGCCTTCGGCAAGGACGTCGAGGGCGGCTACGTCATGCACTCGCTGGCGAAGATGCCGCACATGCTGGTCGCCGGCGCCACCGGCTCCGGCAAGTCGTCCTGCATCAACTGCCTGATCACGTCCGTCATGATGCGGGCGACCCCCGAGGACGTCCGGATGATCCTGGTCGATCCCAAGCGTGTCGAGCTGACCGCGTACGAGGGCATCCCGCACCTGATCACGCCGATCATCACCAACCCCAAGCGGGCCGCCGAGGCCCTGCAGTGGGTGGTACGCGAGATGGATCTGCGTTACGACGACCTGGCGGCGTACGGGTTCCGGCACATCGACGACTTCAACCGCGCCGTGCGCGAGGGCAAGGTGAAACCGCCCGAGGGCAGCGAGCGCGAGCTCCAGCCCTACCCCTATCTGCTGGTCATCGTCGACGAGCTGGCCGACCTGATGATGGTCGCCCCACGGGACGTCGAGGACGCCATCGTGCGAATCACCCAGCTCGCGCGTGCCGCCGGTATCCACCTGGTGCTCGCCACCCAGCGCCCGTCGGTCGACGTGGTCACCGGTCTGATCAAGGCGAACGTGCCCTCCCGGCTGGCGTTCGCCACCTCCTCGCTCGCCGACTCGCGCGTCATCCTCGACCAGCCGGGCGCGGAGAAGCTGATCGGCAAGGGCGACGGGCTGTTCCTTCCGATGGGGGCGAGCAAGCCGACGCGTCTTCAGGGCGCCTTCGTGACCGAGGCGGAGGTCCAGCAGGTCGTCCAGCACTGCAAGGACCAGATGGCGCCCAACTTCCGGGACGACGTCGTCGTCGGCACCAAGCAGAAGAAGGAGATCGACGAGGACATCGGCGACGACCTCGACCTGCTGTGCCAGGCGGCCGAGCTGGTCGTCTCCACGCAGTTCGGCTCGACGTCCATGCTCCAGCGCAAGCTGCGCGTCGGCTTCGCCAAGGCGGGGCGGCTGATGGACCTCATGGAGTCCCGGAACATCGTCGGGCCCAGCGAGGGGTCCAAGGCGCGTGACGTTCTTGTGAAGCCCGAGGACCTGGACGGAGTGCTCGCCGTGATTCGCGGGGAGTCTGAGGGGTAGCAGGAAGACGCCGTCCGGCGGACGCGCCGGCTGCGGGTGGGCGCGTGGACCGTGATCCACCCGTTAGCGAGCGATGGGCAACCGTTTCGCCTGGGCGTACGTCAAGTTGAGCGAGAGGACCGGTGCGCGTCCAACCCTGGGCGCCACATCTGTCCCACCATCGGTTTGTCCGGCCATTCCGATGGCGTACAAAGTCCTACAGCCGGGTCGCTTCACCCTTTGGCACCTCCCTAGACTGAACCTCCAGCACAGGCGGCTACACGCTCGAAAGGCGCCCCCGTGTCCATCGGCAACTCCCCTGAAGACGAGCGTCCCTTCGAAGACGTTTCCGAGGAAGCCCGCCCCTCCGTCGGCCGTGCCCTGAAGGAGGCGCGGATCGCCGCCGGGCTGACCGTCAACGACGTCAGCAGCGCCACCCGGGTCCGCCTCGCCATCGTGCACGCCATCGAGGCCGACGACTTCGCGCCCTGCGGCGGCGACGTCTACGCCCGCGGCCACATCCGGAACCTGGCGAAGGCCGTGCGTCTCGACCCGGCCCCGCTGCTCGCGCGCTTCGACGCCGAGCACGGCGGCCGCCCCGCCCCGACCCCGGCCGCCCCCCTGTTCGAGGCGGAACGCATCCGCCCGGAGCGGCGCGGGCCCAACTGGACCGCTGCCATGGTCGCGGCGATCGTCGTCGTGATCGGCTTCGTCGGCTTCACGGCCGTCAAGGGCGGCAGCGACGACACCGGCGCGCAGGGGCAGATCGGCGAGGGCTCCACGCCCACGGCCGGCACCTCGGCCCCGCCCACGCCCAAGAGCAGCAAGCCCGCCGACCCGACGCCCGCGCCGTCCGACAGCGCCATCGCGGCCGCGCCGCAGGACAAGGTGACCGTGCAGGTCAGTGCCGACAACGGGCGCAGCTGGATCTCGGCCAAGGACCACAACGGCCGGATGCTCTTCGACGGGCTGCTGCAGAAGGGCGAGTCCAAGACCTTCCAGGACAGCTCCAAGATCAACCTGATCCTCGGCGACGCCGGCGCGATCCAGCTGTACGTCAACGGCAAGAAGATCGAGGACCAGTTCCAGCCGGGCGCCGTGGAGCGCCTCACGTACACCAAGGGCGACCCGCAGGTCGGGTAGCCGACTGCGCGCGGTCCGTACACAAAGGGCCGAACAGACAGGCGAGCACGGGGTTGGCCAAGCTCGGCCAACCCCGTCGACTTGGGCGGTCGTGGAGACAAAGTAGTCTTGAGCCCATGCCTGAACGCCGTACCGTCGCACTCGTCACTCTCGGCTGCGCCCGCAACGAGGTGGACTCGGAGGAGCTCGCAGGCCGTTTGGAGGCGGACGGCTGGCAGCTCGTGGAGGACGCCGCGCAAGCGGACGTCGCCGTGGTCAACACCTGTGGCTTCGTGGAGGCCGCCAAGAAGGACTCCGTCGACGCCCTCCTGGAGGCCAACGACCTCAAGGACCACGGCAGAACGCAGGCGGTGGTCGCGGTCGGCTGCATGGCCGAGCGGTACGGCAAGGAACTCGCCGAGGCCCTCCCGGAGGCCGACGGCGTGCTCGGCTTCGACGACTACGCCGACATCTCCGACCGCCTCCAGACGATCCTGAGCGGCGGCGTCCACGCCTCGCACACCCCGCGCGACCGCCGCAGGCTGCTGCCGATCAGTCCGGCCGAGCGTCAGGACGCCGGCACCGAGGTGGCCATTCCCGGGCACGGCCCCACGGACCTCCCGGAAGGTGTCGCCCCGGCCTCCGGGCCGCGTGCGCCGCTGCGCCGCCGGCTGGACGGCGCCCCGGTCGCCTCGGTCAAGCTCGCCTCCGGCTGCGACCGGCGCTGCTCCTTCTGCGCCATCCCGTCCTTCCGCGGCTCGTTCATCTCCCGCCGCCCGAGCGACGTGCTGAACGAGACGCGGTGGCTGGCCGAGCAGGGCGTCAAGGAGATCATGCTGGTCTCCGAGAACAACACCTCCTACGGCAAGGACCTCGGCGACATCCGCCTCCTTGAGTCCCTGCTGCCCGAGCTGGCCGAGGTCGACGGTATCGAGCGGGTGCGGGTGAGCTACCTCCAGCCGGCCGAGATGCGTCCCGGACTGATCGACGTCCTGACCTCCACCCCGAAGGTCGTCCCCTACTTCGACCTGTCGTTCCAGCACTCCGCGCCCGGCGTGCTGCGCGCCATGCGCCGCTTCGGCGACACCGACCGCTTCCTGGAACTGCTCGACACCATCCGCACCAAGGCTCCCGAGGCCGGTGTGCGGTCCAACTTCATCGTCGGCTTCCCCGGCGAGAGCGATGCCGACCTGGCCGAGCTGGAGCGGTTCCTGAACGGCGCCCGGCTGGACGCCATCGGCGTCTTCGGCTACTCCGACGAGGAGGGTACCGAGGCGGCGACGTACGACGACAAGCTCGACGAGGATGTCGTCGCCGAGCGGCTGGCGCGGGTCTCCCGGCTGGCCGAGGAACTCGTCTCCCAGCGGGCCGAGGAGCGCGTCGGCCAGACGGTGCACGTGCTGGTCGAGTCCGTGGACGCCGAGGACGGTGTCCGCGGCCGTGCGGCGCACCAGGCGCCGGAGACGGACGGCCAGGTGCTGCTCGTGGGCGGCGAGGGCCTGGACGTCGGTCGTATGGTCGAGGCGAAGGTGGTCGGTACGGAAGGCGTCGACCTGGTGGCCGAGCCGCTGGCGGGCACGCTCGCGTGGAGCGAGGAGGTGGGCAGATGACGGGAGTCCCGGCATCCGCTGCGGGCGGCTCCTCCGGCGCGCAGGGCAGGGCCGCGGGGGCGGCCTCGCGTCGCGCCGGCGCCGACGGGGCGACGGGCGCTTCCCGTGCCTCCCAGGTTTCCCGTCCTGCCGCTGCCGCCGGTTCCGGTGCGACGGACGCGGCCGGAGCGGCGGGCGAGGCCGAGCGGGCGCAGGGCGCGGGCAGGTCGCCGCGCGGCGGGAAGATCGCGGCCGCCGCCGTGAACCAGGCGAGCGTGTGGAACGTCGCCAATCTGCTGACCATGCTCCGGCTGCTGCTCGTGCCCTGCTTCGTGGCCCTGATGCTGACCGACGGCGGGTACGACCCCGCGTGGCGGTCGCTGGCCTGGGCCGCCTTCGCCGTCGCCATGATCACCGACCTGTTCGACGGCCACCTGGCGCGGACGTACAACCTCGTCACCGACTTCGGGAAGATCGCCGACCCCATCGCCGACAAGGCCATCATGGGGGCGGCGCTCATCTGCCTCTCCGGGCTCGGCGACCTGCCCTGGTGGGTGACCGGGGTCATCCTCGGCCGGGAACTGGGGATCACGCTCCTGCGCTTCCTGGTCATCCGCTACGGCGTGATTCCCGCGAGCCGCGGCGGCAAGCTGAAGACGCTCACGCAGGGCGTGGCCGTCGGGATGTACGTACTGGCGCTGACGGGCTGGCTGGCCACGCTGAGGTTCTGGGTGATGGCCGCGGCGGTCGTGCTGACCGTGGTGACGGGCCTGGACTATGTGAGACAGGCCATCGTGCTGCGCCGTCGGGGAATCGCCGAGCAGCGTGCCGCGTTGGAGGAGTCGCAAGCGTGAGTTCGCCGGCCGCCGACGTAGTGAGGCTGCTCACGGTGAGAGGTGAGACGGTCGCCGTGGCCGAGTCGCTGACCGGTGGTCTGGTCGCGGCGGAGATCACCGCGGTGCCGGGGGCGTCGAAGGTGTTCCGGGGCTCGGTCACCGCCTACGCCACCGAGCTCAAGCACCGGCTGCTGGACGTCGACGCCACCCTGCTGGCCGAGCGGGGAGCGGTGGATCCGCAGGTCGCGGCCCAGATGGCGGCCGGGGCGCGGAAGGTCATGGAAGCCGACTGGGGCATCGCGACCACCGGAGTCGCCGGCCCCGACCCCCAGGACGGACAGCCCGTCGGCACGGTCTTCGTGGCCGTCGACGGGCCCCGCACGACGGAAACCGGTGCCGACCGCGGCGGGAAAACGGCCGCGCTGCGGTTGAACGGTAGCCGGGCGGACATTCGTATGGAGAGTGTACGGAGGGTACTCGCACTGCTTTTGGAGCAGATCGCGGGCGAACAGAGCGGAAATGAGCGGGCACAGGATACGGAACGGAACGGGGGGTTTTGATGTTTACAGCCCTGAGTGAACACGACATCGCTCCCCGCACGGCCGCGGCGCAAGGCGGTACGGTGGGGCGTGAAGGATGCGGCTACGCGGTCCGAGGAGGGAGCCACCGATGATTCTGCTCCGTCGCCTGCTGGGTGACGTGCTGCGTCGGCAGCGCCAGCGCCAGGGCCGTACTCTGCGCGAAGTCTCCTCGTCCGCCCGAGTCTCGCTCGGCTATCTTTCCGAGGTGGAGCGGGGGCAGAAGGAGGCTTCCTCCGAGCTGCTCGCCGCCATCTGCGACGCGCTGGACGTACGGATGTCCGAACTCATGCGGGAAGTGAGCGACGAACTCGCCCTTGCCGAACTGGCCCAGTCTGCTGCGGCCACCGAGTCCGTGCCCACGCCGGTTCGCCCGATGCTGGGTTCCGTGTCGGTGACCGGTGTGCCACCGGAACGGGTGACCATCAAGGCGCCCGCCGCCGAGGCGGTGGACGTGGTCGCCGCGTGACCTGTCGCACGCGCGCGTGAACCCACGCACACGTGGATGAGGCCCCGGCCGGGCCTCTCCGGGGAAACCTGGAGGGCCCGGCCGGGGCTTTCACCTTGTCCGGGGGTTTACCGGCGGGTTTCGCCGCGGCCCGTTTGCCGGTGCCGGGCGGGGCCGCCATCGTGGAGGCCAGTGCGGCGGTCCGTCGTCGGCCGGAGGTGATGGTGGGTGCGATGGCGCGGCCGATAGTGCGCTGGGGGGCCGCTCTGGGGCTCGGTGCCGCGTGGTGGTGGGCGGTGCTGCGGCTGCTGCTGTCGGGCGATGCGGGAGTGCTGGAAGGGGCCGTCGCGGCCGGGGGATGGGGGCTGAGCCTGCTGCCCGTGCACTGCGTGCCCAAGGAAGGATCCGGGGAGAGGGGCAAGGGGAGCCACAAGGAGGGGGCGCGGGAAGATCCGGACGAGGGGGAGGACGGGGGGCTCGGAACGCCGGCGCCCGCGGACGGTGATGAAGCGTCGTTTCCCGCCTCCGAGGGGTGGCCGTACGGCGCCTTCGGAGCGTCACCCTCCGCCGGCGGGAGATGGCCGTTCGGCACCGCGAAGGCATCGCCGCCCCCACGCTCGGACGAGGAAACCGGCCCGTCCTGAAGGACCGGGCGGGCGGTCAACCGGTGGTGCGGTGATAGCGGTCCCGCCACTTCTGCGCGCTGCCCGGCGCCGGTGCGGGGCCCGCCTGGCAGCTCGGACACCAGTACGTGGGCCGCTCCTGGGAGCCGTCGCCCTGGTCGGCCACCCGGACGGAGGTGCCGCAGCGCAGACAGGGGCGCGGTGCCCGGCCGTACACGAACAAGTCATGGCCCCGCAGGCCCGTGGTCCGGCGGACCACACGGTCGCGGTTGGCCTCCAGAAGGTCCTTGGCCAGGGCGGGCAGCTCCGCGGCGCGGTCGGCGGGCACGGCGCCGACCGGAAGCCACGGCGTCACGCCGAGCAGGAAGCACAGCTCGCTCTTGTAGACGTTGCCGATGCCGGCGAGATTGCGCTGGTCGAGCAGGGCCTCGCCGAGCGGGCGGCCCGGGCCGGCCAGGAGGTTGGCCTGGGCCAGGTCCGGGTCCCAGTCGGGGCCGAGGAGGTCGGGGCCGAGGTGGGCGACGGCGCGCTCGTCCTCCGAGGTGCGCAGCAGTTCCAGAACCTGGAGGCGATAGCCGACGGCAGAGCGGTCGGCGGTGCCGAGGACGGCGCGGATCTGGTGGCCGGGGCCGCCCTTCCAGCGCTCCCCGGCGCCGTACACCTTCCAGGCGCCCTCCATCAGCAGATGCGAGTGCAGTGTCAGGCCGCCCTCGAAACGGGTGAGCAGATGCTTGCCGCGGGAGACGGTGTCCAGGACGGTCCTGCCGGTGAGGTCGACCGTGGCGTACTTCGGCACCCGGAAGTCGCTCCGGGTCAGCACCTCGCCCGCGAGGGCGTCGCGCAACCGCCTCGCGGTCTGCCAGACCGTGTCGCCTTCGGGCATGGGTCAAGGGTGGCACGTGCGGGTGGGCGGCCACGTACGGGTGCGCGTGGGCCGGCTCCTGCTGCTCGGGGGCACTGGCCGGATCAACGGGTCATGCGCGCATCACCCGGTTCATGCGCGCAGGCGCAGTCCGCGCGGGGTCGCCACGAAGCCCGCTCCTTCCAGGAGGGCGCCGATGGAGGAGGTCAACGCGGAGGCGCCGTTGACCCGCTCCACCGTCACGGTGCCCAGCGAGCCCGCTCGGGCGGCCGCGGCCAGCGCCTCGGCGGCCTCCCGCAGGCGCGGGTCGTCACCGGCCGCGCCGTCCGGGTCCGCGGGCCAGGCCAGCAGCGTCTTGCCGCCGCGCTCCATGTACAGCGTCAGTTCGCCGTCGACGAGCACCACCAGGGAGCCGGCCTTGCGGCCCGGCTTGTGTCCCGCGCCGGTCGGCGGCTCGGGCCAGGGCAGGGCGGCGCCGTAGGCGTTCGCGGGGTCGGCGGCGGCGAGGACGACCCCACGGGCCCCGGCGTCGGCGGTACGGGCACGGCGGTCGCCGAAGCCGCCTCCGTACGGGAAGCCCGTCCCGCCTCCCGCAGTACCGCCGCCCCTCGGGCCGCCGAGTCCCGGTGAGGCGAGGTCGCGGGGTGAGACGTAGTCACCGGACGCCGGGCGGCCGGAGTCCAGCCAGTCGACATCACCGCCGAAGTCGCCGCCAAGGCCACTGCCGAGTTCGGCGGCGGGGAAGCCGGAGTCGATGCCGCCACCGGGGACCCAGGAGCTGTCCGGGGAGCCGAAGCCGCCGGGGCCGCCGTCCCCGGAGACCGCGCCGGGCAGGCCCTCGCTCCGCTCACGGGCGTTCGCCACCGCGCGCAGCCGGTCCACCGCGCCGTCCATCGCGAACTGCGCGGCACCCAGGCCCTCCACCACGTAGCCCCGCCGGGCCTGGCCGCTGTCCTCGAAGGCGGACAGGACCCGGTACACCGCCGAGAAGCCGCCCTCCACGCCCTCCGCCGCCACCGCGCCCCGCGTCACCACGCCGTGCCGGTCGAGGAGCGTACGGGCCAGGGCGTGGGCGCGCACGGTGGGGTCGGGTTCGCGGACCGGGAGCAGCGACCAGCGGCCGGCGACGGTCGGCGGGCCGCTGCGGGACGCGGTGCGGGCGGCGGCCGTCAGCGATCCGTAACGCCCACGCGGGACAGTGCGTTTGGCCCGGTGCGCGGTGGAACCCGCGGTGCGGCCCGAGCCCAGCAGGGAGCGCATCGGGGCGAGCGTGTCGTTGGTGAGCCGCCCCGACCACGCCAGGTCCCACAGCGCGTCGGCCAGTTGGGGATCCGTGGCCTCGGGGTGGGTGGTCGCGCGGACCTGGTCGGCGATCTGACGGAAGAACAGGCCGTATCCGCCGGAGAGGGCGTCCAGGACCGACTGGTGCAGCGCGGTCAGCTCCAGCGGGTGCGGGGGCGGCAGGAGCAGCGGGGCCGCGTCCGCGAGGTACAGGGAGACCCAGCCGTCCTTTCCTGGCAGCGCGCCCGCTCCCGCCCACACGACCTCGCCGGCCGACGTGAGTTCGTCCAGCATCGAGGGGGTGTAGTGCGCCACGCGGGACGGCAGGACCAGCTTCTCCAGCGCGGAGGCGGGCACGGACGCGCCCTGCAACTGCTCGACGGCGCGCACCAGTCCGTCGATGCCGCGCAGGCCGTGCCCCTTGCCGAGGTGCTGCCACTGGGGCAGGAACTGGGCCAGCGCGGCCGGCGGGACCGGCTCCAGCTCGTGCCGCAGCGCGGCCAGCGAACGCCGGCGCAGCCGCCGCAGCACGGCCGCGTCGCACCACTCCTGGCCGATGCCCGCCGGATGGAACTCGCCCTGTACGACACGGCCGCCCGCGGCGAGCCGCTGGAGCGCGCCCTCGGTGACCGCCACGCCCAGGCCGAAGCGGGCCGCGGCCGCCGCCGACGTGAACGGGCCGTGGGTGCGGGCATAGCGCGCCAGGAGGTCGCCCAGGGGGTCCTTCACCGGCTCGGTGAACGCCTCCGGGACGCCCACGGGCAGCGCGGTGCCGAGCGCGTCGCGCAGCCGGCCCGCGTCCTCGATCGCGGCCCAGTGGTCGGCTCCGGCGATCCGGACCCGGATGGCCCGGCGGGCCCCGGCCAGTTCCGCCGCCCAGCCGGACTCGGCGCCCCGCTCGGCCAACTCGGCCTCCGAGAGCGGCCCGAGCAGCCGCAGGACGTCGGCGACGCCCTCGACGTCCTTCACGCGGCGGTCCTCGGTCAGCCACTGCAGCTCGCGCTCCAGCTCCACCAGCACCTCGGCGTCGAGCAGTTCACGCAGCTCCGCCTGGCCCAGCAGCTCGGCCAGCAGCCGCGAGTCCAGCGACAGCGCGGCGGCGCGGCGCTCGGCGAGCGGCGAGTCCCCCTCGTACAGGAACTGCGCGACGTATCCGAACAGCAGCGAACGGGCGAAGGGGGACGGCTCGGGGGTGGTGACCTCGACCAGGCGCACCCTGCGCGACTCGACGTCGCCCATCAGCTCGACCAGGCCCGGCACGTCGAAGACGTCCTGGAGGCATTCGCGTACCGCCTCCAGGACGATCGGGAACGAGCCGAACTCGCTCGCCACCTGGAGCAGTTGAGCGGCGCGTTGGCGCTGCTGCCACAACGGGGTGCGCTTGCCCGGGTTGCGGCGCGGCAGCAGCAGCGCGCGGGCGGCGCACTCGCGGAAGCGGGAGGCGAACAGGGCCGAGCCGCCGACCTGGTCGGTGACGATCTGGTCGACCTCGCCCTTGTCGAAGGTGACGTCCGCGGCCCCGACGGGCGCCTGCTCCGCGTCGTACTCCAGGCCGGCCCGCATCGGTTCCTGGTCGAGCAGGTCGAGGCCCATCAGGTCGGCGTCGGGCAGGCGCAGCACGATGCCGTCGTCGGCGTGCATGACCTGCGCGTCCATGCCGTACCGCTCGGACAGGCGGGCGCCGAGCGCCAGCGCCCAGGGGGCGTGCACCTGGGCGCCGAAGGGGGAGTGCACCACGACCCGCCAGTCGCCCAGCTCGTCGCGGAAGCGCTCCACGACGATCGTCCGGTCGTCGGGGACGTGCCCGCAGGCCGCGCGCTGCTCCTCCAGGTACGACAGGACGTTGTCGGCGGCCCACGCGTCGAGGCCGGCGGCCAGCAGACGCAGCCGGGCGTCGTCCTGGGGCAGGGAGCTCACCTCGCGCAGGAACGCGCCCACCGCGCGGCCCAGCTCCAGCGGGCGGCCGAGCTGGTCGCCCTTCCAGAACGGCAGCCGGCCCGGCACGCCCGGCGCGGGCGAGACCAGGACCCGGTCGCGCGTGATGTCCTCGATGCGCCAGGAGCTGGTGCCGAGCGTGAAGACGTCGCCGACCCGGGACTCGTAGACCATCTCCTCGTCCAGCTCGCCGACCCGGCCGCCGCCCTTCTTGGGGTCCGAGCCGGCCAGGAACACGCCGAACAGCCCGCGGTCGGGGATCGTGCCCCCGGAGGTGACGGCGAGGCGCTGCGCGCCGGGGCGGCCGGTGATGGTGCCCGCGACGCGGTCCCACACCACGCGCGGGCGCAGCTCCGCGAACGCGTCGGACGGGTAGCGCCCGGCGAGCATGTCCAGGACGGCGGTGAACGCCGATTCCGGCAGTGAGGCGAACGGCGCCGCCCGGCGGACCATGGAGAGCAGGTCGTCCAGCTGCCAGGTGTCCATCGCCGTCATCGCCACCAGCTGCTGGGCGAGGACGTCCAGCGGGTTGGCGGGCACCTTCAGGGACTCGATGGAGCCGGAACGCATCCGCTCGGTGACCACCGCGGCCTGGACCAGGTCGCCTCGGTACTTCGGGAAGACCACGCCGGTGGAGACCGCGCCGACCTGGTGGCCCGCGCGGCCGACCCGTTGCAGTCCGGAGGCCACGGACGGCGGGGACTCGACCTGGACGACGAGGTCCACGGCGCCCATGTCGATGCCCAGCTCCAGGCTGGAGGTGGCGACCACCGCGGGGAGCCGGCCCGCCTTGAGGTCCTCCTCGACCAGGGCGCGCTGCTCCTTGGACACTGAGCCGTGGTGCGCGCGGGCGATGACCGGCGGCGCGCCCTGCGCCGCGCCGGAGCCGCCCATCAGCTCCGCGGGGGAGTGGTGTTCGTCCAGGGGCTCGCCGGTCGCCCGCTCGTAGGCGATCTCGTTGAGCCGGTTGCACAGGCGCTCGGCCAGCCGGCGGGAGTTGGCGAACACGATCGTCGAGCGGTGAGCCTGGACCAGGTCGGTGATCCGCTCCTCGACATGCGGCCAGATCGAGGGCCGCTCCGCCTTGTCGCCGTCCTCGGCGACAGGGGAACCGCCCAGCTCCCCCAGGTCCTCGACGGGGACGACCACCGACAGGTCGAACTCCTTGCCTGACTCCGGCTGGACGATCTCCACCTTGCGGCGGGGGGACAGATAGCGGGCGATCTCGTCGACCGGGCGGACCGTCGCGGACAGGCCGATGCGGCGGGCGGGCCTGGGCAGCAGCTCGTCCAGGCGCTCCAGGGACAGCGCGAGGTGCGCGCCCCGTTTGGTGCCGGCCACCGCGTGCACCTCGTCCAGGATCACCGTCTCCACGCCGGTGAGCGCGTCCCGGGTGGCCGAGGTCAGCATCAGGAACAGCGACTCGGGCGTGGTGATCAGGATGTCCGGCGGGCGGGTGGACAGGGCGCGGCGCTCGGCCGCCGGGGTGTCGCCGGAGCGGATGCCGACCTTCACCTCCGGCTCGGGCAGGCCGAGGCGGACGGACTCGTGGCGGATACCGGTCAGCGGGCTGCGCAGATTGCGCTCCACGTCCACGGCTAGGGCCTTGAGCGGGGAGACGTACAGCACCCGGCAGCGCTTCTTCGGGTCGGCCGGGGGCGGGGCGGAGGCGAGCTGGTCGAGCGCGGCGAGGAAGGCGGCGAGGGTCTTGCCGGAGCCGGTCGGGGCGACCACCAGCACGTCCGAGCCCTCGCCGATGGCCCGCCACGCCCCCGCCTGGGCCGCAGTGGGCGCGGAGAAGGCCCCCGTGAACCAGCCGCGGGTCGCGGGGGAGAAGCCGTCGAGGGCCCGGTGTGCGTCGCTGACCATGAGTCCATCGTGCACCCGGCCACTGACAACGCCCTCTGGCCTGGGCGGGCGCCCGGGAGCGCCGGGGGCGGCCCCCACACTCGCGCAGCCGGGCCGACGACGGAGAATCGGGAGCATGGCGGCAACGGGTGAGGAGCGGGCGCGGCACTGGCGGTACGAGGAACTGCCCGGTGTCGATCTGCTGCGGGCCCGCTATGTACGCAAGGAGTTCGTGCGGCACACCCACGAGCACTTCGTGATCGCCGCCATCGTCGAGGGCGTGGAGGTGTTCCACCACGGCGGCTCCGACCAGTACGCGGGGCCGGGGACGCTGGCGCTGGTCAATCCCGACACCCCGCACACCGGGCGGGCGGCGGTGCCCGAGGGGTGGCGGTACGGAGCGGTGTATCCGTCGCCGGAGCTGGTCGCCGAGATCGCCGGGGAGACCACGGGCATCCGCGGGACGCCGGGCTTCGTCCGTCCCGTGCTCGACGATCCGTACGCCGTCGGGCTGGTGCATCAGGTGCTGCGGGCCACGGACGAGGGCAACGCGCTGGCCGCCGACACCCTGCTGCGGGTCGCGGTGACGCGGCTGCTGCGGCTCAACGGCGGGGCGTTGCCGCAGCGGGAGATACGGACGGCGGGGGCGCGGACCGCGGCACGCGCGCGTGCCGTCCTGGAGGAGCGGATGGCCGAGCCGCCGAGCCTGGAGAGGCTGGCGGCCGACCTGGGCAGCAGCCCGTTCGCGCTGCTGCGGGCCTTCCGTAACGCCTACGGAATGCCGCCGCACACCTGGCTGACCGACGCCCGGGTGCGCCGGGCCAGGCGGCTGCTGGACGCGGGCACCGCGCCCTCCCAGGCCGCCGTCGCCGTCGGCTTCACCGACCAGTCGCACCTGAGCCGGCACTTCACCCGGATCGTGGGCGTGCCCCCGGGCGCCTACCAGCGCGAGCGCAAGAACGTACAAGACTCCAGGTCCCGGCTGTTCCTACCCTCGGCGTTGTGGCAGAACAGACAGCTCTCGCAGACATCCGCGCCGACGACGGAGGAAAGCCCGACGCCGCCGTCGTACGGGACGCCCTCGGGGTTGGGATCGCCGTAGGACTGTCCGGGTTCGCCTTCGGGGTGACCTCGGCGGGCAGCGGGCTCACGCTCTGGCAGACGTGCGCGCTCAGCCTGCTGGTGTTCACCGGGGCCTCCCAGTTCGCGCTGGTGGGGGCGCTGGCCGCCGGAGGCAACCCGTACACGGCGGCCGCGGGCGCCTTCTTCCTGGGTGTGCGCAACGCCTTCTACGGACTGCGCCTGTCGCAGCTGCTGGCCCTCCCGCGCGCGGTACGGCCGTTCGCGGCCCAGTGGGTCATCGACGAGACCACCGCGGTGACGCTGGCCCAGCCCACGCGGCGCAGCGCGCGGATCGGCTTCACCGTCACCGGGATCACCCTGTACATGCTGTGGAACCTCACCACGCTGCTGGGCGCGCTGGGCGCCAAGGCCCTCGGCGACACCGACCCCTGGGGCCTGGACGCGGCAGGGCCTGCCGTCTTCCTGGCGCTGCTGGCGCCGATGCTGAAGACCGCCACCGAGCGGGCCGTCGCCGCTCTGGCCGTACTGCTCGGGCTCGGTCTGCTGCCCGTGCTGCCGGCCGGTGTGCCGGTCCTGGCGGCCGCGCTCGCCGCGCCGGCCGTGCTGTACCTGCGGGGCCGTCGCGGGAGCGGCGCCCGTGACGACGTACGAGAGGGAGAGCGTTGAACATCTGGATCGCGGTGGCGGTGACCGCTGTCGGCTGCTACGCCGTCAAGCTGGCCGGGCTGCTCGTTCCGGCGGGCGCCCTGGAGCGTCCGCTGGTGAAGCGGCTCGCCGCGCTGCTGCCCGTCGCCCTGCTGGCCGCGCTCACCGCCCAGCAGACGTTCGCCGACGGGCACACGCTCGTGCTGGACGCGCGGGCGGCCGGAGTCGCGGCCGCCGCCGTGGCGCTGCTGCTGCGGGCGCCGTTCCTGGTCGTGGTCGGGGCGGCGGTGCTGGTGACGGCCGGGGTACGCGCCCTGACGGGGTGAGCCGGGGCCCGTCGGTGGGGTGGGGCACCTGCCCGTGGGGTGGGGCCCAGCCGGTGGGTGTGGGGCGCCGCCTGTTCGTGGGGCGGGCGCCTGCCGGTGGCGGCTCGGCCGATGAGCCGTGGCGTCGTGGCGAGTATCAGCGGAGCCCGGCCGAGGAGCCGGGGCGTGTTACCGGTCGTGGTTCAGCCGATGGTCCGGCCGTAGGCCCTGAGGGTGCGCAGCGCCTCGATCGTGACCATGGGGCGTGCCTCCAGGGCGGGGCCCGGAGCCCACTGGCGCCAGGTGACCGGCCAGCCGCCGTCCTCCTCCTGGCGGCCGGCCAGGAAGTCCAGGGAGCGCTTCATCTCCTCGTCCGTGAACCACGCGCGCGCGAGGGAGCCGGGCGTCCGCGCGTAGTCGTGCGGAAAGTGGTGCTCCCCGGGTGCGTAGCCGGGCGCGACCGGAAAGGCCTCAGGATGCTCCGGGTCCAGCAGCGCCAGCCGCTGGTCGCGCACCAGACGGCCGAGCCGGTCGGCGGCCGCACGCGCGCGTGTGCGGTCGGGCGCCGAGTCCAGGAAGGCGACGGCCGCCTCGATCTCGTACGGGTGGGAGGTCTCCAGGGACTCGGCCCGCCGCCAGCAGAAGTCGGTGGCCCGGAAGAGCCAGGCGTGCCACACCTCGTTGCGGTGCAGCAGGCCCACGACCGGCCCGGTGGCCAGCAGGTCGCTCGGCGGATCGTCCACGATCGGCACGAAGGGGGCCGCCGGATAGCCTCGCTGACCGGGATGGACCGCGGGCAGCGCGCCGTCGGGGGTGGAGACGGAGGTCAGATAGCGGCACACGCGCTCCACCCGCTGTCCGCCGCAGCGGCCGACGGTGTCCAGCACGCGCAGCGCGTGCGCGGTGTGCAGCGGCTGGCTGACCGGGCCCCGCAGATCGGGCTCCAGCGCGTGACCGTACCCGCCGTCCTCGTTGCGATAGGCGTCCAGCGCGGTCTCCACCGGATCCGCAGCGCCGTTCAGGAAGTGGTACGCGAACAGCCGCTGCTCCAGCACGCGCGCGGTGAGCCACACGAAGTGCTCGGCGCGGAACAGCGGGGAGGACGCCGGGGGCGGCGGGGGAGAAGGGGGAGCTCCGGTCTCGGCCATGCGTCAGACCGTAGGGCGGAAAGCGTTCTCCCCAGGTGGCCCCGGAACGAGGTCACCCGCAGGGGCGGGATACTGGGATCATGCGGTTGACGGTCTTCTGGGAGCGGATGGCGGAGCACTTCGGTGCTGGGTACGCCGAAACCTTCGCGCGCGATCACGTGATGTCGGAACTCGGCGGGCGCACGGTGCACGAGGCGCTGGCGGCCGGCTGGGACGCGAAGGACGTGTGGCGCGTCGTGTGCCGGGTCATGAACGTTCCGCAGGAGAGGCACTGACCGGCCACGACGGGCACGGGCCCGTGCCGGGCCGTCATTGGCGTCGGCGAGACTTGCACCGTGGCACCCACTGACGAGACCGGCCGGACGGCTCCGCACGCATCCCCGTCCGCGACGACGCCGCCTCCCCGGTCTTCGGAACCGGCCGAGGGCGCCGCCGGGGCGGGCGCCCGCATGCCCCGCTGGCTGCCGCGCGCCATGGTGCTCGCGATCGGCCTCGTCGCCGCCTTCCAGCTCGGCAGCTGGGCCTTCCACCAGCTGACCGGCCTGCTCCTCAACGCCCTCATCGCGTTCTTCCTGGCCCTCGCCATCGAGCCCGCGGTCAGCCGCATGGCAGCCCGCGGGATGCGGCGGGGGCTCGCGACCTTCCTGGTCTTCCTCGGCCTGACGATCGCTTCGGCGGGCTTCGTGATCCTGCTCGGCTCGATGCTCGCCGGGCAGATCATCAAGATGGTCGAGGGCTTCCCCGAGTACCTCGACTCCGTCATCAACTGGGTCAACTCCACGTTCCACACCGAGCTGAGACGGGTGGACGTGCAGGAGGGCCTGCTCCACTCCGACTGGCTGCGCACGTACGCGCAGAACAGCGCCGCGGGCGTGCTCGACGTGTCCGCCCAGGTGCTCGGGGGCCTGTTCCGGCTGCTGACGATCGCCCTGTTCTCGTTCTACTTCGCCGCCGACGGTCCGCGGCTGCGCCGCACCATCTGCTCCCTGCTGCCGCCCGCCCGTCAGGCGGAGGTGCTGCGGGCGTGGGAGATCGCCGTCGACAAGACCGGCGGCTATCTGTACTCGCGCGGCCTGATGGCGCTCGTCTCGGGGATCGCCCACTACGTCCTGCTCCAGGCCCTGGGAGTGCCGTACGCGCTCGTGCTCGGTGTCTGGGTGGGCCTGGTCTCGCAGTTCATCCCGACCATAGGCACCTATCTCGCGGGCGCCCTGCCGATGCTGATCGCATTCACGGTGGACCCCTGGTACGCGGTGTGGGTGCTGGTCTTCGTGGTGGTCTACCAGCAGTTCGAGAACTACATGCTGCAGCCCAAGCTGACCGCGAGGACCGTGGACATCCATCCCGCGGTCGCCTTCGGCTCGGTCATCGCCGGCACCGCCCTGCTCGGCGCGGTGGGCGCGCTGATCGCCATTCCCGCGGTCGCCACCCTCCAGGCCTTCCTGGGCGCCTATGTGAAGCGGTACGCCGTCATGGACGACCCCCGCGTCCAGGGCCACCGCGGACGCGGCCCGGTCCCGGGCCTGCTCGACCGCGCGCGCCGGATGTGGCGGGCCCGGTAGGACGTGCTCGGCGGGGGCCCGGTAGGACGTACTCGGCGGGCGTGCTCGGCTGGGCCTACTCGGCAGGCGTCGCGGCGCTCGGCGCGATCGGCTCGCTCCTCGGTCAGCGGCGAGCCGTGGCGACGAGGCGTCTCAGCGCGGCCTGTGCGGGTGGGCCCCAGGTCGGCTTGCCGCCGGGGCGGCCGTGGGTGCCGGCATCTCCGACGAGGACGCAGCTGAGCGCTTGCAGCACGGCCCAGCCGCGGGCGCGGCGCAGTGTCGCGGTGTCCGGGGCCGGCCGGTAGGCGCCGTGGAAGCGGTCGACGGCGTCCTCCGGCAGTAGCAGCCAGGAGGCGGCCAGGTCGCAGGCCGGATCTCCCGCGCAGAGGTCGCCGAAGTCGATCACGCCGCAGAAGGTGCCGTCCGCGGTGAGGACGTTGGCCGGATGCAGGTCGCTGTGGATCCATAGGGCCGGGCCCGTCCAGTCGGGCGCGCGGACGGCGTCCTCCCAGACGGCCCGGACGGCGTCCGGGTCGGGGACCAGCCCCAGCCCGGTGGCCGTGGCGAGCGGCTCGGCGAACGAGTCGGGGCGCTCGGCCAGCGGTCTGCCGCGGCCGAAGCGGCCGGTGGGCGCCTCGTCGGGGGCGGGTCGGTGAAGAGCCGACAGGAAGGCCCCCAGGGCGTCGGCCGCCTCCGCGGGGCGCGTGGCGGGGGCGAGGTCGGCAGGAGTGCCCGGCACCCAGGTGGTGACGACCCAGGGCCGCGCAAATCGCTCGGAGGGCTCGCCGAGGCGCTGCGGGACGGGGACCGGCAGAGGAAGGCGCGGGGCGAGGGAAGGCAGCCAGGCGTGCTCCTTGCGCAGTAGCGCGTCCGCCGACCGCGTGGCCCAGGGCAGTCGGACGGCGAGGTCGTCGCCGAGCCGCCACAGTTGGTTGTCCCAGCCGCGCGCGCCGAGCCTCAAGGGGCGATCGGCCAGGTCGGGATGCTGGTCGTGCAGCAGATCCCGGACCAGCTCCGCGGTGATCGCGATCTCGGTGTGGGTCATGCGGAGCCACGGTAGCCGGGCGGTGTCCTGCCCGCCCCGGTGCCGCTCGGCGCGCTTGACACAGAAATCGAACATCCATTCTTATGGGAGCTCCGGCAAGGTTCGACGGAAGGGATTTCGCCCCGGTTCGGGGGGAGAAGTGCCTGAGTTATCCACAGGCCGGACGTGCGTCGGGGCGCATTGTCAGTGGCAGGCGTTAGCGTCTTTGACGTGAAGCGATCGACACAAGCAAACCGGGTGGAACCCATGGCAGGAACCGACCGCGAGAAGGCGCTCGACGCCGCGCTCGCACAGATTGAACGACAATTCGGCAAGGGCGCGGTCATGCGCATGGGCGAGCGGTCGAAGGAGCCGATCGAGGTCATCCCGACCGGGTCGACCGCGCTCGACGTGGCTCTCGGCGTCGGTGGCCTGCCGCGCGGCCGTGTCGTGGAGATCTACGGACCGGAGTCCTCCGGCAAGACGACCCTGACCCTGCACGCGGTGGCGAACGCGCAGAAGGCGGGCGGCCAGGTCGCGTTCATCGACGCGGAGCACGCCCTCGACCCCGAGTACGCGAAGAAGCTCGGCGTCGACATCGACAACCTGATCCTCTCCCAGCCGGACAACGGCGAGCAGGCCCTGGAGATTGTGGACATGCTGGTCCGCTCCGGCGCCCTCGACCTCATCGTCATCGACTCCGTCGCCGCGCTCGTCCCGCGCGCGGAGATCGAGGGCGAGATGGGCGACAGCCACGTGGGTCTCCAGGCCCGGCTGATGAGCCAGGCCCTGCGCAAGATCACCAGCGCGCTCAACCAGTCCAAGACCACCGCGATCTTCATCAACCAGCTCCGCGAGAAGATCGGCGTGATGTTCGGCTCGCCGGAGACCACGACCGGTGGCCGGGCGCTGAAGTTCTACGCCTCGGTGCGCATCGACATCCGCCGTATCGAGACCCTGAAGGACGGCACGGAGGCGGTCGGCAACCGGACCCGCTGCAAGGTCGTCAAGAACAAGGTCGCGCCGCCCTTCAAGCAGGCCGAGTTCGACATTCTCTACGGCCAGGGCATCAGCCGCGAGGGCGGTCTGATCGACATGGGCGTGGAGCACGGCTTCGTCCGCAAGGCCGGCGCCTGGTACACGTACGAGGGCGACCAGCTCGGCCAGGGCAAGGAGAACGCGCGCAACTTCCTCAAGGACAACCCCGACCTGGCCAACGAGATCGAGAAGAAGATCAAGGAGAAGCTGGGCGTCGGCGTGCGGCCGGAGGAGCCGACCACGGAGCCGGGCACGGACGCCGCGGTCACCACCGCCGCGGACGCCACGGCCAAGGCGGCGCCCGCCAAGGCCACCAAGCCCAAGGCCACCTCGGCCAAGAGCTGACCCGTGACACGGCGAACCGACTGGGCCGAGTACGAGTACGAGCACGCGGACGAGTACGCCGCCTTCGGTGCCCCACGGGGGAGGGGCACCGGGGACGCCCTCGGCTCGGGCACGGACCAAGACGGCGCGTACGGAGACGGCGGGTACGGGGACAGCGGGTACGGGGACAGCGGGTACGGGGACAGCGGGTACGGGGAGGCCGAACCGGGCGCTGGTGTGCCCGGGGACGGCGGCGGACAGCGGCGCGCGGGTGGCCCACCCGTGGGTGGTGCGCGCCGGGGCGGCTCGCGTGACGGTGGGCCGCGGGGTGGACGCGGGGGCCGTCGGCGCGGCCCCGGCGAGGCGTCCGCCGAGGACGGGGGCACCTCCTCCGTGTCGAGGGCGGGGCAGGGGGAGCCTCCGGGGGACCCGGTGGAGCGGGCGCGCGCCATCTGCCTGCGCCTGCTCACCGGGACCCCGCGCACCCGCAAGCAGCTCGCGGACGCCCTGCGCAAGCGGGAGATCCCGGACGAGGCGGCGGACGAGGTCCTCTCCCGGTTCGAGGAGGTCGGACTGATCGACGACGGCGCGTTCGCGGACGCCTGGGTGGAGTCCCGGCACCACGGACGCGGACTGGCCCGGCGCGCCCTCGCCCGGGAGCTGCGGACCAAGGGCGTCGACACGGCGCTGATCGACGAGGCGGTCGGCCGGCTCGACGCCGAGCAGGAGGCGGCCACCGCACGCGAACTCGTCGCCCGCAAGCTGCGCTCCACCCGCGGCCTCGACCGCGACAAACGGCTGCGCCGCCTCGCGGGGATGCTCGCCCGTAAGGGCTACTCCGAGGGCCTGGCCCTGCGCGTGGTCCGGCAGGCGCTGGAGGAGGAGGGCGAGGACGCGGACTTCCTCGCCGACGAGCGCTACTGAGCCGGCGCCCGCCAGGGCGTCCGGCGCGGAGAGGCACGGACGACACGACGGGGTGCGAGGCCTCGTGGGCCCGCAGGCCCCGGCGGGCGACTCCCTCTGCGACTGCGTCCCTCTACGACGGCTGCGCGCGGCCGTCCCATGGCGTCACCGGCAGCCCGGCCGAGCGCCATGCCTGGAAGCCGCCCACCAGATCGGTCGCCCGGAGCAGCCCCAGCCGGTGCAGGGACGCGGCCGCGAGACTCGACGCGTAGCCCTCGTTGCAGACGACGACCACGCGCAGGTCGTGACCGGTGGCCTCGGGGACACGATGGCTGCCCAGGGGGTCGAGACGCCACTCCAGCTCGTTGCGCTCCACGACGAGGGCGCCCGGGATCAGACCGTCCCGCGTGCGCAGAGCGGCGTAGCGGATGTCCACCAGGAGGGCGTCGCCGGCCCGGGCGGCCGCGTAGGCCTCGCGCGCCTCGACACGTTCGTAGCCCCGGCGGACCCGCTCCAGCAACTCGTCGATTCCGACGGGTGGTTGAGGTGTGCTCACTGCCAGTCCTCCGGGCGCTCGACCTGCTCGAGGCGCAGGGTCTGTTCGGTACGGCTGTAGCGGCGGATGCGGGGCAGCGGCGGGTGGTAGGCGTGCACGGAGACGGCGTGCCGGCCGGTGGACTCGTTGAGCACGTCGTGCACGTGGTGGCGCCCGAAGGAGCGGCCCCGCCCCGCCGGAAGCCGCCGTTCACGGTCGACGCCGTCGGTGAGTTCGAGGGTCCGCCAGCCGTCGGTGGGCAGCCGGGCGGCGAGCGAGTTCTCCTTCAGCTCGCCCGAGGCGGTGACGAAGGCGCCGACCGAGTCGGCGTGATCGTGCCAGCCCGTGCCGGTGCCGGGCGGCCAGCCGATCAGCCACGCCTCACTGCCGCCGGGCCCGTCCAGGCGCACCCAGGTGCGGCCCTCCGGGTCGAGGGGAAGCGAGGCGATCAGCTCGGCGTCGGCGGCGGTGCGCCGCACGAAGTCGAGGAGTTCCGCCTGAGTCGGCGCCTGCTCGAAGGACGCGGAGGACGCGGAGAGGGCGGGAGCAGACCTGCCGGGAGAGGACTCGGCGGGCGAGGGCCCGGCAGGGGAGGAGGCGGCAGGGGAGAGTTCGGAAGCGGGGGGCACGGGAGCCGAGGACCCGAGGGGCGAGACAGACACGTACACCGTCCTGAAGAGCGTTCGCGGAGGGCGCGCGGCGGCACAGGGTACGGACGTATGGCGTACGGGTGTGTGCGGATCGGGCGGCGCGCGCCGGGTGAAGGAGGCGAGTTCAACAGGCCGGACGACACACGCAGCCCGCATAGCGGACGAGGTCCATATGGACCCTCCGCCACAGGCGCACATCGGTGTCGGTCACGTTCGGGAGTAGACCATGACGGTCCTGACCGGTCAACTCGCCCTCACCCTGTGGACCGTGCGGCGGACGGTCCGCGTGCGGTCCACAGGGTTCCGCGGTCAGCGCGCGCCTGCCCCGGCACGGTCCTCGGCGCGTCCGGCGCCGCCCAGCGCCGTCTCCGCCGCGGTGTACAGGTCGGCCGGGCGCACCCCGCTCAGCGCGGTCACCAGATGCCCGTCGGGCCGTACCAGCAGGACGGTGTGGGGGGCGGCGCCCGGATAGCTCTCGGCGACCAGCAGTTCAGCAGGGTGCGGCAGCGCGGTCACCGCGGCGGCCAGCCGGGGCATGATGCCGGCGCTCACCCAGTGCCGGCGCTCCCACACCCCCGTACCCGGCGCGATCAGCACCACCAGCAGCGCACCCCGGCCCAGCCGGTCCCTCAGCGGCACGAAGGAGCCGTCCTCCGCGGTCACCACCACGTCGGCGACCGGGGAGCCGGCCGGCGTGTCCACGAGGACCTCGCCGTCCAGGGGCGGGGGCGTGAGCGGCGAGTCCGTGTACGCCCCCGGCGCGCCCAGCGGCCCGCGCCCCAGATGGCCGTCCATCAGCAGGGCGTCGTTTCCGCGGCCGGATCCGGGCACGAGAGAGCGCAGTCCGCCGCCTCCGCGCAGTACCGGCAGCAGTTGGTCGGCGGCGCGCAGCCGGGCGGCGACGACGGCGCGCCGTTCGGTCTGGTAGCTGTCCAGCAGTGCCTCGTGCGGCCCGTGGTGCCAGGCAGGCGCCAGCTTCCAGGCGAGGTTGTCGGCGTCCCGCAGGCCCTCGTCGAGACCCTGGGTGCCGAGCGCGCCCAGCAGATGCGCCGCGTCCCCGGCGAGGAAGACCCGCCCGGCGCGCCAGCGGCGTGCCACCCGGTGGTGGACGGTGTGGACACCGGTGTCCAGGAGTTCGTACGACGGCGAGGTTTCGCCGGTCCAGCCGGTGAGGGTCTCCCGGATGCGGGCGAGCAGCAGTTCGGGTGTGACCAGGTCCTTGCCGGGCGGCAGCAGCCAGTCCAGCCGCCACACGTCGTCCGGGAGCGGACGGGCGGCGATCTCCCCGGCGAAGGGGCCGGTCGTCCGCCACGGCGGCAGCCGGTGGAGGAACGCTTCGCCGGGGTGGGGCAGTTCGGTGCGCACCGCGGCGACGGCGTGCCGTTCGACGGCCGTGCGGCCGGGGAAGCGGATGTCCTGGAGCTTGCGCACGGTCGAACGCGGGCCGTCGCAGCCGACCAGGTGACTGCCGCGCCACCATGTGCCGCCCGCGCCGCGGGTGTGGGCGGTGACCCCCGTGGTCTCCTGCTCCATGCTGTCCAGCCGGCTGTCCACGGCGAGTTCGATCAGCGGTTCGTGGGCGACGGCGGCGCGCAGGGCGCCGGTCAGGACGTGCTGGGCGATGTGCAGCGGCGCGGGTTCGGCGTCGTCGAAGGCGACTTCGTGCATCACCTGTTTGCGCCGCAACGACCGCCATCCGGCCCAACGGAGGCCGGCCTCGCCGAGCGGCACACCGGCCAGGCGCTCCACGAGCGCGGTGGTGTCCTCGCGCAGGACGACCGTGCGCGCGGCGCGCGGCGCGTCCGTGCCGGAGCCCTCGTCGAGCACGACGGAGGGCACCTCCTGACGCGCCAGCGCCAGGGCGAGCGTGAGCCCGACGGGCCCCGCTCCGACAACGATCACCGGATCCACGGCGCGGCGCCTCCTGCCAGCAGCGGTGTCCTGGAGGTGAGAGGTGAACAGAAAGCCGGAGCACGGTGCACGATCACAGAACGTATGCAACAGACTGGGCGCCAGCCGGTCAAGCGGGACGCACGCCGGTGCTCCAGGTGCGCGGTGGCGTGCGCCGTGCGGCGGCTCGTGTGCGCGGCCGACCGCCGTGCCCCTTCGCGGCCTCCTACGCCGACGGGGGTGCGGCGGCAACAAGCCACCGCACCCCCGTCGGGTGCCTCAAAACCGCTGGACCATGCGTCAGATCGAGCCGCCCGCACCCGTTCCGTAGGTGCCACCGGTCTGGGCGGGGTTGACCTCCTCCTCGTCCGCGGCGAGGACGACGCCGGTGCTCCGCTTGCTGCGGCGCAGCCTGCGCTCGAGCCAGCTCGCGAAGCTGGTGAGGGCGAAGTTCAACAGGATGAAGATGACGGCCACCACGATGAAGCTGGCGATGACGTTGGCGTAGTTGGCCGCGAGCGTGCTGCGGGAGCCCAGCAGCTCGGGGAAGGCGAGCATCGCGCCGCCCAGCGCGGTGTCCTTCACGATGACGACCAGCTGGCTGACGATGGCCGGCAGCATGACAGTGACCGCCTGCGGGAGCAGGATGCCGCTCATCGTCTGGCCCTTGCGCAGACCGATCGCGTAGGCGGCCTCTGTCTGCCCCTTGGGCAGGGCCAGGATGCCGGCACGTACGACCTCGGCGAGAACCGAGGCGTTGTAGAGCACCAGGCCGGTGACGACCGCGTAGAGGGGGCGCACGTCGCTGGCGATGCCCGTGGAGCGGACGTAGAACTCGTTGGCGAACAGCATCAGCAGCAGTACCGGGATCGCCCGGAAGAACTCGACCACCACACCGGCCGGAACCCGGACCCACCGGTGGTCGGACATCCGGGCTATGCCGAAGAACGCGCCCAGCGGAAGAGCGATGACCATGGCGAGCGCCGCGGCCTTCAGCGTGTTGCCGAGGCCGGGCAGCAGGTACGTCGTCCAGGCCGCGGAGGTGGTGAAGGGCTGCCACAGGGCCCACTTGAGCTGGCCCTTGTCGTTCATCGTCGACCAGATCCACCACAGGAGCAGTGCGAGCAGGGCGACGAAGACGACGGAGAGGATCACATTGCGCCGCCTGGCCCGGGGGCCGGGGGCGTCGTAGAGCACGGAACTCATCGCTTCACCGCCAGTCGCTTGCCGAGCCAGCCGAGGAAGAGGCCGACGGGCAGGGTCAGGACCACGAACCCGAGGGCGAAGACGGCGCCGATGGCAAGCGTCTGGGCCTCGTTCTCGATCATCGTCTTCATCAGGTAGGAGGCCTCGGCCACACCGATCGCGGCCGCCACGGTCGTGTTCTTGGTCAGTGCGATCAGCACGTTGGCCAGCGGTCCGATCACCGCGCGGTAGGCCTGCGGCAGCACGACGAGCCGCAGCGACTGGCTGAAGTTGAGCCCGATCGCGCGCGCCGCCTCCGCCTGCCCGACCGGCACGGTGTTGATGCCGGAGCGCAGCGCCTCGCAGACGAACGCCGCGTGGTAGGCCACGAGCCCGAGCACCGCCAGCCGGAAGCCCTGGATCTTGAAGTCGGACGCGCCCATCGTCATCCCGAAGATGTCGGCGAGGCCGAGGGAGGTGAAGACGATGAGCACCGTCAGGGGGATGTTCCGGAAGATGTTGACGTAGGCGGTGCCGAAGCCGCGCATCAACGGAACCGGGCTGACCCGCATCGCGGCCAGCAGGGTGCCCCAGACCAGGGAGCCCAGGGCGGAGAGAGCGGTGAGCTTCACCGTCATCCAGAACGCCCCTAGGACGTCGTAACCTTGAAGAAAGTCGAACACGATCTCCCGCGCTTCCGGGTGTGTGGGGTACGAGGACGGCGTGGCGCGCCGCCGCCTTGTGCGCGGTGGGCGGCGGCGCGACTGTGGAACCCTGCTATGCCTGCGGATCCCTGCTTACCGGACGAGCCGGGTCACTTGACGATGTCGCCGATCTTCGGGGCGGGCTCGTTCTTGTAGTCGGCCGGGCCGAAGTTCTTCTTGACCGCGGCGTCCCACGAGCCGTCGCTGACCATCTTCTCCAGCGCGGAGTTGATCTTGTCCACGGTCGCGGTGTCGCCCTTCTTGACACCGATGCCGTAGTTCTCGTTGCTCAGCTTGAGCCCGGCGAGCTTGAACTGGCCCTTGTAATTGTCCTGGGAGGCGAAGCCCGCGAGGATCGAGTCGTCGGTGGTCACCGCGTCGACGGCACCGCTCTGGAGGGCGGCGATGCACTCCGAGTAGCCCGCGTTCTCCTTCAGGGCGGCATCCGGCGCGATCGACTTCTGCACGTTCTGCGCCGAGGTGGAGCCGGCCACGGAACACAGCTTCTTGCCGTTGAGGTCCGTGCCCTTGGAGATCTTCGAGTCGGCCTTGACCAGCAGGTCCTGATGGGCCAGCAGGTACGGGCCGGCGAAGTCGACCTTCTGCTTGCGCTCGTCGTTGATCGAGTACGTGGCCACGATGAACTTCACGTCGCCGCGGGCCAGCGCGTTCTCACGCTCGGCGCTCTTGGTCTCGACCCACTCGATCTGGGCCGGCTTGTAACCGAGTTCCTTGGCCACGTAGGTGGCCACGTCCACGTCGAAACCGGAGAACGAGCCGTCGGGCTGCTTCAGACCGAGGCCGGGCTGGTCGAACTTGATGCCGACCTTGACCTTGCCGCCACCGCCCGACGACCCCTCGTCCTTCTTGTCGTTCGAGCTGCACGCCGTCGCCGACAGGGCGAGGGCGAGGACGACGGCCGAGGCGGCGGTGACCTTGCGGAGCTTCATGTGAACTTCCTTCGGTGTTGAGGAGATGCTGAGCCGTCGGACGGCGACGGCAGGATCACGGGCCGGCGGCGTACGGCGCCACCGGCGGGCCGCCGCGTCAGTGGTGCAGGATCTTCGAAAGGAAGTCCCTGGCCCGGTCGCTGCGCGGGTTGCTGAAGAACTGGTCGGGCGCGGCCTCTTCGACGATCCGGCCGTCGGCCATGAAGACCACCCGGTTCGCGGCCGATCGGGCGAAGCCCATCTCGTGGGTGACGACCACCATCGTCATTCCGTCCCGGGCGAGTTGCTGCATGACCTCCAGCACCTCGTTGATCATCTCCGGGTCGAGCGCGGAGGTCGGCTCGTCGAACAGCATGACCTTCGGGTCCATGGCCAGCGCCCGCGCGATCGCCACGCGCTGCTGCTGGCCGCCGGAGAGCTGCGCGGGGTACTTGTCGGCCTGTGCGCCCACTCCGACCCGGTCGAGCAGCTCGCGGGCCCGCTCCTCGGCCTTGGCCTTCTCCGTGCGGCGGACCTTGATCTGGCCGAGCATCACGTTCTCGAGCACGGTCTTGTGTGCGAAGAGGTTGAAGGACTGGAAGACCATGCCGACGTCGGCGCGCAGCCGGGCCAGCTCCTTGCCCTCCTGAGGCAGCGGCTTGCCGTCGATCGTGATGCCGCCCGAATCGATGGTTTCCAGACGGTTGATGGTGCGGCACAGAGTGGACTTCCCGGACCCGGAGGGCCCGATGACCACGACGACCTCGCCGCGGGCGATCGTCAGCTCGATGTCCTGGAGCACGTGCAACGCGCCGAAGTGCTTGTTGACGCTCTTCAGGACGATCAGATCGGCGGTCGAGGCCACGTCTTCCTTGGCCATCGATACTTCGGTCATCGCTTTCAGGCTCCGTCCTCCTCGGTTTCGGGGGACAGTAATGACCGATGCGACCAGCGTCATCACATCTGAGGGAGATCTGAGCATCACGATCCGGTAGCGGCCGTGCACATGTCGTAGCGCGGCCGGGTGGGGCGCGTACCGGCTGGATAACGACACAGGGTGCGCAACCGGAAGCCTCTTGACGCCGTCCTCGTCCATCAGCGTCACTGCCATGGTGCACACGCGCGCATGCACGACGTGTACACACTGTGACCGTACGACTCATGAACCGGAGGGGGCCGGAATGCGACTGCTCCTCGTCGAGGACGACAACCACGTCGCCGCCGCCCTGTCCGCGGTCCTGGCGCGGCACGGGTTCGACGTCACCCACGCCCGCAGCGGCGAGGAGGCCCTCCAGGCCCTCGTCCCCGAGAGCGCCTGCTTCGGCGTGGTCCTGCTCGACCTGGGCCTGCCCGACCAGGACGGCTACGAGGTGTGCGCCAAAATCCGCAAGCGCACCAGCACCCCCGTGATCATGGTGACCGCCCGCTCCGACGTCCGCTCCCGCATCCACGGCCTCAACCTCGGCGCCGACGACTACGTGGTGAAGCCCTACGACACCGGCGAACTGCTCGCCCGTATCCATGCCGTCAGCCGCCGCACCGCCCACGAGGACGCGAACGCCGCCGGGGAGACCACCCTGCGCCTGGGCGCGGTGCTCGTCGAACTGCCCACCCGGCAGGTCAGCGTGGACGGCGCGGTCGTCCAGCTCACCCGCAAGGAGTTCGACCTGCTCGCGCTGCTCGCCCAGCGTCCCGGCGTCGTCTTCCGGCGGGAGCAGATCATCAGCGAGGTGTGGCAGACCAGTTGGGAGGGCACCGGGCGGACCCTGGAGGTGCACGTCGCCTCCCTGCGCTCCAAGCTGCGCACGCCGGCGCTCATCGAGACCGTACGCGGCGTCGGTTACCGCCTCGTCGCCCCGGCCGCCTAGCGGGGACGGGTGAGCTCACGACTGCTGCCGCTGCTCATCGTCCTGATGGCGGCCGTCCTGCTCGCGCTCGGCGTTCCGCTCGCCGTCAGCGTCGCGGGCGCCGAGCAGCAGAGGGCGGTCGTGGACCGCATCGACGACTCCGCGCGCTTCGCCGCCCTGGCCCAGTTCGTCACGGACGGGACCAGCGGCCCCCGGCGCACGGTCCCGGACGAGCGGCTGGCGACCCTCCGCCGCGAACTCGGCAGCTACCACGGGGTCTACGGCATCCGGGCGGGCGTCTTCTACCGGACCGGGGTCCCGATGGCCAACGCACCGGACGACTGGTCGCTGCCCGCGCACGGCGAGGTACGCGACGCCTTCGACGAGGCGCTGCTGAGCCGGCGCAGCCACGATCCGGAGCAGGTCTGGCCCTGGCAGCGCCACCGGCTCGTCGTCGCCTCCCCCGTCATCCGGGACGGCGACGTCGTCGCGGTCGTCGTCACCGACTCGCCGACCGGGCAGATGCGTTCGCGGACCCTGCACGGCTGGCTGCTCGTCGGCACCGGCGAGATCGCCGCGATGCTGCTCGCCGTCGGCGCGGCGCTGCGGCTGACCGGCTGGGTGCTCAGGCCCGTACGGATCCTCGACGCCACCACCCACGACATCGCCACCGGACGGCTGAAGTCCCGGGTGGCGGCCGCCGGCGGACCGCCCGAACTGCGAAGGCTCGCCCGGTCGTTCAACGAAATGGCGGACAACGTCGAGGACGTGCTGGAACAGCAGCGCGCCTTCGTCGCCGACGCCTCGCACCAGTTGCGCAATCCGCTCTCCGCGCTGCTGCTGCGCATCGAGCTGCTCGCGCTCGAACTGCCCCAGAACAACGAGGAGATCGCCTCGGTGCGCACCGAGGGCAAGCGCCTCGCCCAGGTCCTGGACGACCTGCTCGACCTGGCGCTCGCCGAGCACGCCGAGCCGGATCTGCGACTCATCGACATCGGGGAGCTGGCCGCCGAGCGGGTGGCGGCCTGGGCGCCGGCCGCCGCGGCCAAGGGGGTGCGGCTGGCCGGCGACTGCCCGGCCACCACGGCCTGGGCCGACCCCGTGGCCCTGTCGTCCGCGCTCGACGCTGTGATCGACAACGCGGTGAAGTTCACGCCGGACGGCGAGAGCGTCGAGGTGACGGTCTCCTTCAACCGCGACACGTCGACCGTCGTCGTGGCCGACCACGGCCCCGGCCTCACCGACGAGGAAATCGCCCGCGTCGGCGACCGCTTCTGGCGCAGCGGACGCCACCAGAACATCCAGGGCTCCGGCCTCGGTCTGTCCATCTCCCGCGCCCTGCTCGCGGCGGGCGGCGGCTCGATCTCCTATGCCCGGCACCGGGTGGAGGAGCCGCGCGGACTGCGGGTGACCGTGACCGTGCCGAGGTCGGCTCCTACGGCTTGACCGAGCGGTAGTAGCGCCGCGCGCCCTCGTGCAGCGTCAGGGGGTCGGTGTAGATCGCGGTGCGCAGGTCGACGAGTTGGGCGGAGTGCACATGGGCACCGATGCCGTCGCGGCTCTTGATGACGGTGCGGGTCACCCACTCCGTCAGCCTCGGGTCCATGTCCTCGCGCGTCATCAGCACGTTGGACACGGCGATCGTCGGCACGGCCGCGCCGTTCTGGACCGACGGGTACGCCGACTCCGGCATGTTGGTGGCGCGGTAGTAGCGAGTGGCGCCGCCCTCGGCGTGCAGCCTGGCCACCAGATCGGCCTCGATCGGCACGAAACGGAACGGGAACTGCTCGGCCAGCCGCCGCAGACCGTCCGTCGGGAGCCCGCCCGACCAGAAGAACGCGTCGAGATCGCCCTGCCGCAGCCGGTCCGGGGCGGTGCCGATGCCGTCGCCCATAGGGCGGATGTCCGACTCCGGGTCGATCCCGGCCGTCCTGAGCACCCGCTCGGCGATCAGCCGGACCCCGGACTCCGGCGGCCCGACCGACACCCGCTTGCCGCGCAGGTCGGTCACGGAGCGGATGCGCGAGTCGCGCGGGACGACGAGCTGCACGTAGTCGTCGTAGAGGCGCGCCACACCGCGCAGCCGCGAGGCACCCGGGCCGTGGTTCACCTCGTACGTCTCCACCGCGTCCGCCGCGGCGATGGTGAAGTCGGACCGGCCGGTCGCCACGCGCGCGACGTTCTCCTGGGAGCCGTCGCTGGTCAGCAGCCGCACCTTCAGATCCGGCATGTCCTTGGCGAACGCGGTGCGCAGCCGCACGCCGTATTCCTGGTAGACCCCGCGCAGGGTTCCCGTGCTGAAGGTGATCGTCCCGCTCGGTGGTGCCTCGCCCAGGGGCAGCAGCCACCACAGCAGCAGCCCGAGGACCACGACCCCGGCGACCGTGCCCTGGAGGCCGCGGCGTCGTCCGATGCGGCGGAACAGCGTAGGCATGCGCGCGATCCTGCCAGTGGTACGCCGTGCTGACCAGGGGCGGGTGGCCCGGCGGCCGGTCAGGCGGACGGCCGGTGGCGTCCGGGCCGGCGGCTACCCTCGCGGTATGAGTTCCTCGCCCGCCGATCTGGTCCGTGAGTTCCACCGTGCCTTCGGGCTCGACGCCCGCCCCACGCCGACCCGGGTGCCGCCGGAACTGGCCGCGCACCGCGGGGAACTGCTCGCCGAGGAGGCGGCCGAGGTCGCGGAGGTCTCGGTCGGCGGCCCGCTCGACCGGCTCGCGCACGAACTGGCGGACGTCGTGTACGTGGCGTACGGCACCGCCCTCGTGCACGGCATCGACCTCGACGAGGTGATCGCCGAGATCCACCGCGCCAACATGACCAAGCTCGGCCCGGACGGCCGGATCGCCCGCCGCGCCGACGGCAAGGTGCTCAAGGGGGAGCACTACGTCGCACCGGACGTCTCGGCCGTACTGCGCCGGCAGGGCTGGGCCCCCGAGGGCGTCTGAGGGCGCGCGGCCGTCCTGCGGCGGTCCCGAGTCGGCCGTGCTGCGCCGACAGCGTGGGGTCCCCGGCAGTGCATGAGGGCGCACGGCGTTCTACGGCGGTCCCGAGCGGCGAGTGGGCGCGGTGGGGGCTGGGGCCCCGGCGGCGTCCGACGGCGCGTGACCGCTCCACGGCAGCGCCGAGGTGCCCGGCGGCGCCCGCAGCGTGCGACCGCCTTACGGAAGCCCGGAGTCGGCGGGCAGCCGCGGTGAGGGGCGGGCGCACCGCACCGCGAGCACCAGCGCCAGCGCGGACAGCGTGGCCGCGTCCTTGAAGGCCCTGCGGGTCGAGGCGTCCAGGTGCGGGAAGGTGAACTGGGGCACCTGCGGGACGAGCGCGACCCAGAACCAGGGAGAACGCGTCACCGAGTCAGCCTCCAGCACCCCGGCGACCAGCAGCGGCACCACGACGACCAGATAGTGGTCGTAGGACGGCCGGGACACGAGGTACGAGGCCAGCATCAGCAGCGCGGCCGTGTCCGCGAGCCGCGCGGGACCGGGAACGCCGCGCCGCCAGCGCAGCCGGGCGCAGAGCATCCCGGCCGCCGCCGCGGCCAGGGCCACCACCTCGGCCGGTACGGGCGGCAGCCCCAGCCGCGGCAGCACCGCCGGCAGGGAGGCGTCGAACGGCCGCATCAGACCGTCCCCGCCCTTGAGCAGGAAGGGCAGGGTGCGGGTGAAGAAGCCGTCCGGGTCCGGCATGATCAGGGCCGCGCCCGCCGAGAGGGCCAGCGGCACCGCCACCATCCAGGCCAGTGCCCGCCACCGCCGGGCCAGCACCAGCAGGACGGCCACGGGCAGCAGCAGCGGCTTCACCGCCACCGAGAGACCCAGGACCACTCCGGCCAGGTCCCAGCGGCCCCGGTCGGCCAGCAGCAGCGCCAGCGGCAGCGCCAGCGCGCCGACCGCCGTCCAGTTCCCCAGGTTCACCAGATGGCCCACCGGCGCCCAGCACAGCACCAGCGCCAGCAGCCCCAGCACCGCGAGCCGGCTGCACGCCGGCACCCGGAACAGGCGCACCGCACACCACCACCCGCCCGCGATCAGCGCTACGCAGGCGATCGGCGCGGCGACGCGTACCACGGGCGCCGGCAGCGCGGCCTGACCGGCGGCGAACAGCACGGCACTGGGCAGGTAGAGGAAGCGCCGGTCGGCGTACGGGGCGCCACCGGCCAGCCAGACCTGCCCGGCATGGACGACGAAGGCGTTGTCCATGCCTCCCCCGGTGAACGCGACGGCCACGCGCGCGGCACGGGCGAACAGGACGACGGCGAGGAGGGCGACCGGGACGGGACCGGCAGGCCGCAGCAGCCACGCACGCAGCACCACGGTCGGGGGCACGTCCGGCACGGGTGCCCGCAGGGCGTCACGAAGCTCCGTCACGCCTGTCATTCTGGGTCAGTTGTCCACCTGTGGGAGGAAGTGGCCGGTCGTGTCGCCGTCACGCGGGCGCAAAGCCTTCCGGCCGCTCCGTCGCTCCCACGGACCCGCGCGGTGCCCGGTCCCGCCCGGCCCGCAAGTCCGTGAAGCCCGGCTCGGAAGTCCGCGAGGCCCGGCCCGGAAGGGCGTGACGCTCCGCCGTTCTGGTGCCGTCCGGGACCACCTACCCTTGTTGCATGACCAGCAGCAGCGACCGGAGCCCCGCAGTGGACGTTCAAGGACCCAAGAGCTACGAGATCCGCACCTACGGGTGCCAGATGAACGTCCACGACTCCGAGCGGCTGGCCGGCCTGCTCGAGGATGCCGGCTACGTGCGGGCGCCGGAGGGGGCGGACGGCGACGCCGACGTCGTCGTCTTCAACACCTGCGCCGTCCGGGAGAACGCCGACAACCGGCTGTACGGCAACCTGGGGCACCTCGCGCCGCAGAAGGCCAAGCGGCCCGGGATGCAGATCGCGGTCGGCGGCTGCCTGGCGCAGAAGGACCGGGACACCATCGTGAAGAGGGCGCCCTGGGTGGACGTCGTCTTCGGCACGCACAACATCGGCAAGCTGCCCGTCCTGCTGGAGCGCGCCCGCGTGCAGCAGGAGGCGCAGGTGGAGATCGCCGAGTCCCTGGAGGCGTTCCCCTCCACGCTGCCGACGCGGCGCGAGAGCGCGTACGCGGCCTGGGTCTCGATCTCCGTCGGCTGCAACAACACGTGCACCTTCTGCATCGTCCCCGCGCTGCGCGGCAAGGAGAAGGACCGCCGCCCCGGTGACATCCTCGCCGAGGTGGAGGCCCTGGTCGCCGAGGGCGTCTCCGAGATCACTCTGCTCGGCCAGAACGTCAACGCCTACGGCTCCGACATCGGCGACCGCGAGGCGTTCAGCAAGCTTCTGCGGGCCTGCGGGAACATCGACGGCCTGGAGCGGGTTCGCTTCACCTCGCCGCACCCGCGCGACTTCACCGACGACGTGATCGCCGCGATGGCCGAGACCCCGAACGCCATGCCGCAGCTGCACATGCCGCTGCAGTCCGGCTCCGACACGGTGCTGAAGGCGATGCGCCGCTCCTACCGGCAGGAGCGCTACCTCGGGATCATCGAGAAGGTCCGCGCCGCCATCCCGCACGCCGCGATCACCACCGACATCATCGTGGGCTTCCCCGGCGAGACCGAGGAGGACTTCGAGCAGACGCTGCACGTCGTGCGCGAGGCGCGCTTCGCGCAGGCGTTCACCTTCCAGTACTCCAAGCGCCCGGGCACCCCGGCCGCCGAGATGGCGGACCAGATCCCCAAGGAGGTCGTCCAGGCGCGCTACGAGCGGCTGGTCGCGCTCCAGGAGGAGATCTCCTGGGAGGAGAACAAGAAGCAGGTCGGCCGCACGCTGGAGCTGATGGTCGCCGAGGGCGAGGGCCGCAAGGACGGTGCCACCCACCGCCTCTCCGGTCGTGCCCCCGACAACCGCCTGGTCCACTTCACCAAGCCCGAGCAGGACGTACGCCCCGGCGACGTGGTCACCGTCGAGGTCACCTACGCCGCCCCGCACCACCTCCTCGCCGAGGGTCCGGTGCTCGACGTGCGCCGTACGCGCGCGGGTGACGCCTGGGAGAAGCGCAACGCCGCCGAGGCCGCCAAGCCGGCCGGTGTCATGCTCGGCCTCCCGAAGGTGGGCGCGCCGGAGCCGCTTCCGGTCGCCGCGGGCAGCGGCTGCGGCTGCGACTGACCCCGGCGGGGTCGGCCGGCCGACCCCCGGCCGACCGGCGGCGTTACGCTGCGGATCATGCTTGTCGCCGCCGCTGTCTGCCCCTGCCCGCCCCTCCTCGTGCCCGAGGTGGCCGCGGGAGCCGCACCCGAGCTGGACTCCACCCGGGCCGCCGGCACGGACGCGCTGGGCGTGCTCGCCGCCGCCCGGCCCGACCTGCTGGTGGTCGTCGGGCCCGCGGAGGCCTCCGGGAGTGGCCCCCAACCGGAGGGCGCCTGGGGCTCGTTCCGCGGCTTCGGCGTGGACCTGGAGGTACGGCTCGGCCGGGACACGGGTACCGGGTCCGGGGGCGAGCTGCCGCCCTCGCTCGCCGTCGCCGCCTGGCTCCTCGAGCGCACCGGCTGGTCCGACGCCCCGGTCGAGGGACTCGGCGTGGAGGAGTCACTGACGCCCGAGCGGTGCGCGGCGGCCGGCCGGGATCTCGCCGTGCGGGCCGGCCGCGTGGCACTGCTGGTGATGGGCGACGGCAGCGCACGGCGCACGCTCAAGGCGCCGGGCTATCTCGACGAACGGGCCGAACCCTTTGACACGAGCGTCGCCCGAGCGCTGGGGGAGGCCGACACGTCGGCTCTCATGGCGCTGGACGGTGTCCTGGCGCACGAACTGAAGGTGTCGGGCCGGGCCCCCTGGCAGGTACTGGCCGGCGCGGCCGAGGACGCCGGCCTCTCCGGCACCCTGCTTCACGACGACGCACCGTACGGAGTGGGGTACCTGGTCGCAGCCTGGTCGTGAGCCTGCTTCCGAGCGGGACGCGGCGCACGTCCTGGTCATGACCGGGACACGGCGCACACGGCGGATGGCCGGGAGACCCAGGGCCTCCCGGCCGTCCGCCGTCGCCCCTCAAGACGTGGGCGGCGGTCCCTCCGGCGGCGTCGGCGAGGCAGCGCCGCCCGGCGCCGTGCCGGTGCCCGGGTCCGGGCTCGTGCCCGGCTCAGGGGCGGTGCGGGTCTCCGGGCCCGTCTCGCCCTTGTGGGCGAGCCGGTCCATGGCGTGCTTGGCCTTGCCCGTACCCGCGTGGATCCTGTCGCTGTACTTGCCCTTGGTCTTCTCGTCGACCACCTTCGCGGCCTTGTCGAGGTTCTGCCCGATCGTGCCCCCGTGGCGCTGGGCGAGGTCCGACACCTTCTCCTTCGCCGGGCCGATCCTGGCCTTCATGTTGTCCAGCAGACCCATGGTTCACCTTCCCTGACGGGGCGGATTCCTGCTCCCCGGCGGTCGAGGTCCCCTCCGCCCCTTCGACCTCCGAAGGAGTCGCGCAAAAGCGCCCATACTCACTCGATACCCTACTCGTGCTACCCCCTCACCTGCCGTCACATGACTCGTGCGAGGGACCGCCCGCGGGGTTTGGGAGACTGGTGCGGTGAGCAGCGCACCCCCCGCCCCCCGCGTCATCGCCGTCGTCGGCCCCACCGCGGCCGGAAAGTCCGATCTCGGCGTCTTTCTGGCCCAGCGCCTCGGCGGGGAGGTCGTCAACGCCGACTCCATGCAGCTCTACCGAGAGATGGACATCGGCACCGCGAAGCTGACGCCCGAGGAGCGCGGTGGCGTCCCCCACCACCTGCTCGACGTCTGGGACGTGACGGTCACGGCCTCCGTGGCCGAGTACCAGCGGCTCGCCCGGGAACGGATCGACGCGCTGCTCGCCGAGGGACGCTGGCCGGTCCTGGTCGGCGGTTCCGGCCTGTACGTCCGCGGAGCCGTCGACAACCTGGAGTTCCCCGGCACCGACCCCGAGGTGCGCGCCCGTCTGGAGGACGAGCTCACGCTGCGCGGCTCCGGTGCGCTGCACGCCCGCCTCGCCGCCGCCGACCCGGAGGCCGCGCGGGCGATCCTGCCCAGCAACGGCCGCCGGATCGTCCGGGCCCTGGAGGTGATCGAGATCACCGGCCGCCCCTTCACCGCGAACCTCCCGGGCCACGACTCGGTCTACGACACCGTCCAGATCGGCGTCGACGTGGCCCGCCCCGAACTCGACGAGCGCATCGCGCGCCGGGTCGACCGCATGTGGGAGGCGGGGCTCGTGGACGAGGTGCGCGCGCTGGAGGCGCGGGGCCTGCGTGAGGGGCGTACCGCGTCGCGTGCGCTCGGCTACCAGCAGGTGCTCGCGGCGCTCGCGGGGGAGTGCACCCTCGACGAGGCGCGCGCGGAGACCGTGCGCGCCACGAAACGCTTCGCGCGCCGCCAGGACTCCTGGTTCCGGCGCGACCCCCGGGTGCACTGGCTGAGCGGGGCCGCGGCGGATCTCACGGAACTTCCGCATCTCGCCCTGGCGTTGGTCGAACGACCGGTTACAGCCTGATCACGTCATGGCATCGGGACGCCCAGGCCGTCATCCAGGCCTCCGGCGCCGTGCCATCATCAAGCTCGGATCGACCGAGTGAAGTCCTAGTTGGGAGGGCGCGTGGCGATGGAGGCCGGCCCTCGCGACACCGCACAAGACATCGACCGCATCACCGTGGAGCGCGGCGACGCGGAACCGGACGAGGGCTCGTTGAGCCCCGACGGGCCCGACGAGACGCAGGGCGGTGTGACCGCGGACGGACCCGGTCCCGAGGAGATGTTCCCCGGGCCCGAGGTGGAGGTCGAGCTGCGCCCGCAGCGGCGGCTGCGCATCTGGCAGCTGGCTCCGATCGTGAGCCTGGCCGTCGTCGGCTCGCTGATGTTCGCCTTCCCGCTGGCCTTCGACGGTGACAACGGCGCCGTGATCGCCATGCTGGGGCTGCTGATCTGCTCCTGCTCGGCGGGCTGGGGCATGATGGCCGCCCGCCGCGTGGGTCACACCTGGCCGGGCCTGCCGCCGCGCGGCTCCGGGCGGCGCCTCGACTGGCGGGTGATCGGCGCGTACATCGTCGTCGTCGCCGTGGTCGTGGTGCTGGCCGTCTGGCGCGTCGCGCGCCTGCGCTAAGGCCTGGCCGCCCGGTCCCGTTCATACCGCGGCCCCCGACTCACGTGATCACCGGCTGCCGGCCGGTGAACGTGATCACGGGGTTGTCGGAGCGACCCCGTACGATCGAGCCATGAGCACGCGCATCCCCTTCCTCAAGGGCCACGGCACGGAGAACGACTTCGTGATCGTCCCTGACCCGGAGAACGCCGTCGAGCTGTCCCCGGCGGCCGTCGCCGCCCTGTGCGACCGCCGCGCGGGCATCGGCGCGGACGGGGTGCTGCACGTCGTACGCTCCGCCGCGCATCCCGAGGCCCGCGCGATGGCGGCCGAGGCGGAGTGGTTCATGGACTACCGCAACGCCGACGGCTCCGTCGCGGAGATGTGCGGCAACGGCGTGCGGGTGTTCGCGCGCTACCTCCAGTACGCCGGACACACGACGGAGGGCGACCTCGCCATCGCCACGCGCGGGGGCGTGAAGACGGCGCACATCGCCAAGGACGGGGACGTCACCGTCGGCATGGGCAGGGCGACGCTCCCCGAAGGCGACGTCACCGTGAGTGTCGGCGAGCGCAACTGGCTCGCGCGCAACGTGAACATGGGCAACCCGCACGCGGTCGCCTTCGTCGACGACCTCGCCGACGCAGGCGAACTGCTCGCGCCGCCGCCCTTCAGCCCGGCCTCCGCCTACCCGGACGGCGTGAACGTCGAGTTCGTCGTCGACCGCGGTCCCCGCCACGTCGCCCTGCGCGTGCACGAGCGCGGCTCGGGCGAGACCCGCTCGTGCGGCACGGGCGCGTGCGCCGTCGCCGTGGCGGCCGCCCGGCGCGACGGCGCCGACCCGGCGGCCACCGGGGCCCCGGCGACGTACACGGTGGACCTGCCCGGCGGAACGCTGGTGATCACCGAGCGGCCGGACGGCGAGATCGAGATGACCGGTCCCGCAGTGATCGTCGCGGAGGGCGTGATCGACGCGAAGTGGCTGGAAACAACGGTCGGCTGACGGTCGGTCGGCTGGGCATCGTAGCCCTGGCGGCCCATGGGAAGGTCATACGTATGCCCGGAGACGGAAGCGGGCAGCGAATCCACGGCCCGTCCCCTGTCAGGTGACTGAAAACCGTAAACATCCTGGCCATCGCTCGATTGGGTGATCCGTTTCACGCTCGCCGGGAGACGGCCGGTCGGGCGTGCTGGGCTCGGTAGCATCAATCACCGGCCCGGACGGGGGATCCGTTGCCAACCCCTGTGCCGAGAACGCCCTGGGGCGCCCCGTCCGCCGGTCCACGCAGTCGGAGGTGCCCATGAGTGCGGATGCCACGAATCCTGCGGCCCCGGGCCCGGTGGCTCCCGCCGGGCCCCGACGCAGAGCCCGCCCGCGGATCGACCTGCGCCGGCTCGGCCGTGCCGCGGTGCTCGGCCCGACCGCCCGCGACCGGCTGCCCGACGCCATCGGCCACGTGGCCGAGGCCCACCGCGCGCACTTCCCCGAAGCCGACCTCGAACCGCTGCGCCGGGCCTACGTCCTGGCCGAGTCCTCGCACCGCGGCCAGATGCGCAAGAGCGGCGAGCCCTACATCACGCATCCGCTCGCCGTGACCCTCATCCTCGCCGAACTCGGCGCGGAGACCACGACGTTGACCGCGTCCCTGCTGCACGACACCGTCGAGGACACCGACGTGACGCTGGACCAGGTCCGCGAGCAGTTCGGCGAGGAGGTCCGCTACATCGTCGACGGCGTCACCAAGCTGGAGAAGGTCGACTACGGCGCGGCCGCCGAGCCCGAGACCTTCCGCAAGATGCTCGTTGCCACCGGCAGCGACGTCCGCGTGATGTCGATCAAACTCGCCGACCGGCTGCACAACATGCGCACCCTCGGCGTGATGCGCCCGGACAAACAGGCCCGCATCGCCAAGGTGACCCGGGACGTCCTCATCCCCCTCGCCGAACGGCTCGGCGTGCAGGCGCTCAAGTCCGAGCTGGAGGACCTCGTCTTCGCGATCCTGCACCCCGAGGAGTACGCGCACACGCGCGAGTTGATCGCGGAGAACGCGGGCCGACCGGGCGACCCGCTCACCGAGGTCGCAGAGCAGGTGCGCGGAGTGCTGCGCGAGGCCGACGTGCCCGCCGAAGTGCTCATCAGACCGAGGCACTTCGTCTCCGTGCACCGGGTCTCCCGCAAGCGCGGCCGGCTGCGCGGCTGCGACTTCGGCCGGCTGCTGGTCCTGGTGAACGAGGACGCCGACTGCTACGCCGTCCTCGGCGAACTCCACACCTGTATGACGCCCGTCGTCTCGGAGTTCAAGGACTTCATCGCCGTACCCAAGTTCAACCTCTACCAGTCGCTGCACACCGCCGTCGCCCGCGAGGACGGACAGGTCATCGAAGTCCTCATCCGCACCCACCAGATGCACAAGGCCGCCGAGGCCGGGGTCGTCGCACTCGGCAACCCCTACGCCCCTCCCGCCGAGGAGCACACCACGAGCGACGGTGAGCGTGCCGACCCCACCCGCCCCGGCTGGCTCTCCCGCCTCCTCGAATGGCAGCGGGCCGCGCCGGACTCCGACACCTTCTGGTCCACCCTGCGCGAGGACCTCGCCCAGGACCGCGAGATCACCGTGTTCCGGCCCGACGGGGGGACCCTTGGCCTGCCCGAGGGCGCCACGTGCGTGGACGCCGCGTACGCCCAGTACGGCGAGGACGCGCACGCGTGCATCGGCGCCCGAGTCAACGGCCGCCTGGCGACCCTGAGCACCGTCCTGAAGGACGGCGACAGCGTCCAGCTCCTGATGGGCCAGGACCCGGCCTCCGAGCCCTCCCGGGAATGGCTGGACCACGCCCACACCCCGGCCGCCCGCATCGCCATCCAGCGCAGGCTGGCCACCCGCCAGTCCGCGGTGGACCGGGCTCAGGACGCCGACGGGGATGCCGCACCGTCGCAGGCCGACGCTGCACCGTCGCAGGTCTCCGGACCCCTCGGGACGGTCCAGGCGGCCGGGCCGGCCGTGAAGACCGCCTTCGGGCCCCGCACGGCGAGCGTCGTGGTCGCCGGCCGGCCCGACACGGCCGCACGACTCGCGGGCTGCTGCACACCTGTGCCGCCCGACGCGATCACCGGCTTCGCCGTACGCGGGGGAGTGGTGACGGTGCACCGCCTGGAGTGCGCGGCGGTCGGGCGGATGAGGAGTGCGGGGCGCGCCGAGTTCGGCGTGCACTGGGGGGAGACGACGGCGTGCCGTGTCACGCTGCTCGCTGAATCGTTCGGCCGCCCCCATCTGCTGGCCGACCTGACCGAGGCCATCGCCATCGAGGGCGTCGAGATCATCTCCGCCACCGTGGCCCCGCCGGCACAGCAGCGCGTCCGCCACACGTACACCCTCCAACTCCCCGACGCGGCCGGGCTCCCGGCCCTGATGCGCGCCATGCGCAACGTCCCGGGCGTCTACGACGTGAGCCGGACGCAGCCTCAGCCGCCGGGGCTGTGAGCCGCGCGGGTCCTTTTTTCGCGTGTGGCGCCGGGCTGCTGACCATGTGTCCGGCCCGCCGCCCGCGCGTCGAGCCTGCCGCCCGCACGCCCATCTCGCCGCCCGCGTGTCCGGGGCGCCCGCTCTCGGCACGCGCGCGCCGCCCCACCGCGCTTCAGGTACACCCCCGTGCCCCGGCGCGCCCCCGCGCTTCCGTGGCGCTCGGCGTGCTCCCGTCGGGCCCTTTCGGGTGGGTTGGGCGCGCGTCGGCGCGGTCGGGTGGGTGGGCGCTGGTAGCGGTGGTGCATGCCGCTGAGCCTTGGATCACGTGTTCCGCTTCGCCTGAAGGCGACTCTCCTCGCGTCCGCCGTCTCCGTCTGTCTCGTCGCCGCGAGCGCTCCGCCCGAGCCGCTGGGCATCGGCGACCGGCTCTTCCCTCACCTGGGCAACCCCGGGTACGACGTGTTGTCGTACGACCTGTCGTTCACCTATGGCGGTGACAACGCCAAGCCGCTCCAGGCCGTCACCACGATCGACGCGTGGACCACCGAGGATCTGGAGCGCGTGAACCTCGACTTCGCGCACGGCACGGTGAACTCCGTGGAGGTCGACGGCCTGTCGGCCGAGTTCGCCATCGCGGGCGAGGATCTCGTGGTCACCCCCAAGATCCAGCTGCCCCAGGGAAGTTGGATGCGCATCACCGTGCGCCACACCAGCGACCCCATGCCCGTGAAGGACCGCGACGGCGGCTGGGTGCGCACCTCGGACGGCCTGGCGATGGCCAACCAGGCCGACGCCGCCCACCTGGTGTTCCCGTGCAACGACCATCCCTCCGACAAGGCGATGTTCACCTTCCACATCACCGCGCCCGAGGGGTACACGGCCGTCGCCAACGGCCTTCCGGCCGGTGTCACACGGACCGGCGGGACGACGACCTGGTCGTACCGCACCGGGCATCCGATGGCGACCGAGCTGGCTCAGGTGTCCATCGGCCGCTCCGCGGTGGTGCACCGGACCGGCCCGCACGGCCTGCCGCTGCGCGACGTCGTCCCCACCGAGGACCGCGAGGCCCTCGAACCGTGGCTGGCCAGGACTCCCGACCAGATCGCCTGGATGGAGAGCAAGGTCGGAACGTACCCCTTCGAGACGTACGGCCTGCTCATGGCCTCCGCCGCCACCGGCTTCGAACTGGAGACGCAGACACTGTCCCTCTTCGAGAAGAAGCTGTTCACCGAGCCCGCCTACCCCCGGTGGTACGTCGAGTCGGTCATGGTGCACGAGCTGTCCCACCAGTGGTTCGGCGACAGTGTCAGCCCGCGCACCTGGTCCGACCTGTGGCTCAACGAGGGCCACGCCACCTGGTACGAGGCCCTGTACGCCGACGAGAAGGCGGAGAAGCCGCTGGAGACCCGGATGAAGGCCGCCTACGGTGCCTCCGACCGCTGGCGCGCGGTCGGCGGACCGCCCGCGCGACCCAAGCCGCCGAAGGCCGGCCAGAAGATCGGCATCTTCCGGGCGAACGTCTACGACGGCTCCGCGCTCGTCCTGTACGCGCTGCGCCAGGAGATCGGCAAGCCGGCCTTCGAGAGCCTGGAGCGCGCCTGGGTGCAGGCCCACCGGGACGGCACGGCCACCACCGCCGACTTCGAGCGCCTGGCCTCGGGCATCGCCGGACGCGACCTGAGCGGGTTCTTCCAGGCCTGGCTCTACGGCGAGAAGACCCCGCCCATGCCCGGTCACCCCGACTGGAAGCAGGCCCCGCCGCCGGAGACGGAGAAGAAGAAGTGAGCGGAAGTGAGCGGAAGTGAGGGGAAGCGAGAAGAAGCGGCCGGAAGCGATCGGCGGTGCCGGGGCGGGCCACCGGGGCGGGCCACCGGGAGGAGGGAACCGGAGTAATAACGCCGTGACGAGACGGGCCGTACCGTGCGACCATCTTCAGACCGGCGCGAGCACGGGCCACGGGAATCTCCCGGGGTACCCGTACGTTGTGACATGTGACGGACTCTCCCACCACGTAAGGACCAAATGACCTCCTCTTCTTCCTCTTCCCAGTCGTCCGAGGCGTCCCAGGACAGCAAGCGCCTCGCGCACTCCTACCCCGAAGGTCTCCGGGCCGATGCCCTGATGGAAGAGGACGTCACCTGGAGCCACGAGTTCGACGGAGAGCGGGACGGCGATCAGTTCGACCGTTCCGAGCGGGCTGCACTGCGCCGTGTCGCGGGACTGTCCACCGAGCTCGAGGATGTCACCGAGGTCGAGTACCGCCAGCTCCGCCTGGAGCGGGTCGTGCTCGTCGGCGTATGGACCTCGGGGACCGCGCGGGACGCGGACAACTCCCTGGCCGAACTCGCGGCCCTCGCGGAGACCGCGGGTGCGGTCGTGCTCGACGGCGTGATCCAGCGCCGCGACAAGCCCGACGCGGCCACCTACATCGGTTCCGGCAAGGCGAACGAGCTGCGGGACGTCGTCCTGGAGTCGGGCGCGGACACCGTCATCTGCGACGGTGAGCTCAGCCCGGGCCAGCTCATCCACCTCGAGGACGTCGTCAAGGTCAAGGTCATCGACCGTACGGCCCTGATCCTGGACATCTTCGCCCAGCACGCCAAGTCCCGGGAGGGCAAGGCGCAGGTCGCGCTCGCCCAGATGCAGTACATGCTGCCGAGGCTGCGTGGCTGGGGTCAGTCGCTGTCCCGGCAGATGGGCGGCGGCAGCGGCGGCGGCCTCGCCACGCGTGGTCCCGGTGAGACCAAGATCGAGACGGACCGTCGGCGGATCCGCGAGAAGATGGCGAAGATGCGCCGGGAGATCGCGGAGATGAAGACCGGCCGCGAGATCAAGCGCCAGGAGCGGCGCCGCAACAAGGTGCCCTCCGTCGCCATCGCCGGTTACACCAACGCCGGCAAGTCCTCCCTGCTCAACCGGCTCACCGGCGCGGGTGTCCTGGTCGAGAACGCCCTGTTCGCGACCCTGGACCCGACCGTGCGCCGGGCCGAGACCCCGACCGGGCGGCTCTACACGCTGGCGGACACCGTCGGCTTCGTCCGGCACCTGCCGCACCACCTGGTCGAGGCGTTCCGCTCCACGATGGAGGAGGTCGGCGACTCCGACCTCATCCTGCACGTGGTGGACGGGTCGCACCCCGACCCGGAGGAGCAGCTCGCCGCGGTGCGCGAGGTGATCAGGGACGTCGGCGCCACCGACGTACCCGAGATCGTCGTGGTCAACAAGGCCGACGCGGCCGACCCGCTGGTGCTCCAGCGGCTGCTGCGGATCGAGAAGCGCTCGATCGCCGTCTCGGCCCGCACCGGGCAGGGCATCACCGAGTTGCTCGCGCTGATCGACAGCGAGCTGCCCCGGCCGTCCGTCGAGATCGAGGCGCTGGTGCCCTACACCCACGGCAAGCTGATCGCCCGCGCCCACACCGAGGGCGAGGTGATCTCCGAGGAGCACACCGCGGAGGGCACCCTGCTCAAGGCCCGGGTGCACGAGGAGCTCGCGGCGGAACTGGCACCGTACACGCCCGCCCCCGCGCTCTGATCCCAGCCGCACGGCCCGAGGGCCCGCCCCCTGTCACAGGGGGCGGGCCCTCGGCGTACCAGCGGGCCGGATCACCGGCCGCCGTACGTCCTGCTCATGTTCTGGTACAGCGCCTCCGCGCCCCGCCCCAGCTGCGGACCCGCCAGCCAGGTGTGGTCCGACGGGCCGATCGAGGTGTTGGACACCAGCTTGGTCTTTCCGCCCACCACACGGAACCAGCCGCCGCCGGAGGAGCCGCCGGTCATGGTGCAGCCGATGCGGTACATCGTCGGGAGCGACGGGCTCAGCGAGAGCCGGCCCGGCCGGTCGACACAGCGGAACATCTTCAGACCGTTGTACGGAGGCGCGGCCGGGTAGCCCCAGGCACCCATCGTGGCGACCCGGGCCGCCGGGGGCGCGGAGAAGTCCACGTCCAGGGCCGCACCGACGGTCTCCTCCAGCGACCGGGAACCGGACTCCGGCTTCACATGCAGCACGGCGTAGTCGTACGCCGCGCCCGCGCCGCCCGTCTCCGCACCGCCCTGGATCCACTGGCCGGAGGTGGACGCCCAGTCCGCCCACCAGGCGCCGTACGGGGCGACCTCGGAGGCGCGCGCGTTGCTCAGCCGCGCCGCGGACTTGCCGAGGTCGTTGTACGACGGGACGAAGGCGATGTTGCGGTACCAGCCGCCCTTCTTGCCCGCGTGCACGCAGTGGCCGGCCGTCCACACCAGGTTGGACCTGCCCGGGTGGTTGACGTCCTTGACGACCGTGCCCGAGCAGACCATCGAACCCTGGGGCGAGTCGAAGAAGACCTTGCCGACCGGGGCCGCGTTGTCGTGGTAGGGCGTCTTCTCCGCCTGCGCGCGGACCGGCCGCGGCGCCGGGTCGCTGACACCCTGGTCGGCGACGGCGTCCTGGGTGGAGACCGTCTTGTTCGCCTCCTGGGCGGACTGCATCCGCTCGGGCTTCCACAGGCCCTTGATCACCGGGTTGACGAAGTCCTTGGCCTCACTGAGCCACTTGTCCTTGTCCCAGTCCTTCCAGCCGCCGCGCTGCCATTTGTCGACATCGATGCCGTGCTCCTTGAGCTTGTCCGCGATGTCGGCCGGAATCCTGACCTTGTCGTCGCTGCCGCCGTCGTCGCTGCCGCGGTCCGCGGTCCGCGGGGCGGTGGTGTCCGGCGTGCCGGCGGCGTCGGTCTTGCCCGAGGAGCCGGCGCAGGCGGTGGCGGTGAGCGCCAGGGCCGCGACGAGGCCGGTGGCGGCCAGGACGGTGCGCCGGCGCGCGCGCCGGGGCGTGGCGGACCTACGTATGAGCGGCATGATGCGATGAACCCCCGTCGGTTGGTGTGAACGCCGTGCGCGCCCGGCCCGAGCGCCCCTTGGTGCTTGGTGCTTGGTGCTTGGTGCTTGGTGCTTGGTGCTTGGTGCTTGGTGCTTGGTGTCGTGCGCGCGGCGGGACGGTGAAGGTTCCCGTGAGAAGGCCCCCGTCAGGCGCCCCGCCGTCGTGACGGCCTACTGTCCGGCGAACTTGCCGCTGACCGCGTCGTACACGCTCTTGGCCGCCGGGCCCAGTCGCGGACCCGCCAGCCAGCCGGCCGTCACGGGACCGATCGAGGTGTTGGAGACCAGGGCGGGCTTGCCGTCCGAGCCGGCCGCGACCCAGCCGCCGCCGGAGGAGCCGCCGGTCATGGTGCAGCCGATGCGGTACATCGTCGGGTCCGAGGCGTTCAGCGACAGCCGGCCCGGCTTGTCCTGGCACTGGTACAGCCGCTGCCCGTCGTACGGGGGCGCGGCCGGGTAGCCGGTCGCGGTCAGGCTCCGCACCTTGGGCACGGCCGGGGCGGCGAAGTCCACGGGGAGCGCCGCACCGACGGTCTCCTCCAGCGACCGGCCGCCGCCGCCCTGCTCGGGCGTCACATGGATGACCGCGAAGTCGTAGGCGGCACCCTGCCCTCCGGTCGGACCGCCCTGCTCGATCCACTGCTCCGAGGTCTGCGTCCAGTCCCCCCACCACACGCCGTACGGGGCGACCTCGTCCTTGGCGGCGTTCTGCAGATCGGCGGTGCTGCGGCCCGCGTCGTTGTACGAGGGCACGAAGGCGATGTTGCGGTACCAGCCGCCCTTCTTGCCGGCGTGCACGCAGTGGCCGGCCGTCCACACGAGGTTGGACTTGCCCGGGTGGGCCGGGTCCTGAACGACCGTCGCCGAGCAGACCATCGTGCCCTCGGGGGAGTCGAAGAACACCTTCCCCGCCGTCGCCGCGTTCGCGTGGTACGCCGGCGAGACCGCACGCGCCGTCACCGGGGCCGGAGTCGGGTCGGTGACCCCCTGGTCGCCCGAGAGATCGTTGTCGACGCCCTTGTCCGGGTCCTTGGCGCGGCGCATCCGCTCGGGATCCCACAGGTCCTTGATGATCGGGTTGACGTAGTCCTTCGCCTCACGGAGCCAGTCGTCCTGGTTCCAGTCCTTCCAGGCGCCGTTCTTCCACTTGTCGATGTCGATCCCGTGTTCCTTGAGCTTCTTCCTGATGTCGTCCGGGATCTTGATCTTTCCGTCGCTGGTTCCGCCCGTGTCGTCGGCGGTCGCGACGGCGGAGGGCCGCCCGTCGGCCTCGCTGTCGCCCGAGTCGCAGCCCGTGGCGAGGAGCGCGAGCCCCGAGGCCAGGGCAACGGCGGTCAGCACGGGGGAGGTTGTGCGGCTGGCGCCCCCTCCTCGACGCGCGGTGAAGAACGGGCGTATGGGTCGCATGCTCTGACTCCCCCTGCTAAGAACGGACTTGCTGCTTGCCGTCGCATTCCCACCGTTAATCCGGGGCCGGTTCACCCCGGCCCCGCGGCGTGCGCGAACGGCACCACACACTATGCGTTCGGCGTGGGGGCCCGCCGACGGAACGGCAACGGTTTCGCTACGGGCAGTGGTTCCGCCACAGGCGGTTCCCCGGTCAGGCGGTTCGCCCCGGGTCCTGCCCCTCAGCGGGTCCGTGCGGAGTGCGCCGCGGCACCGTCGCCACCGCAGAGGCGGCTCAGCGCCCCGACCGCGTCCCGCAGGCCGACGCAGCGGGGGAAGTCCCGACAGGCCCGACGCTCCCATCCCGGACCGGCGGGCAGGACGGCAGACCGCCCACGCGCCCCCGGCGCCCCCCACTCCAGAGCCGCGACCCGCCGGGCCAGCGGCACCGACGCGGTGGAGCGGGCCTGCGACCACAGGACCACGGCGGTCGGACCGGTACGCCGCACGCAGGCCAGCAGCGCCTCCACCGGCACCGCGGCGCCCAGCATCCGGGTCGGCACCCCACGCTCGCCCAGCGCCGCGTTCAGCGCCTCCAGGGGGAGGGAATGCTGCTCACCGGGCACGCAGGCCAGCACCACCGGCGGAACGTCCACCCGGACCGCGGCGCGGGGCAGCAGCAGCGGCATGCTGCGCAAGGTGGTCGAGACCTGCCAGGACAGCAGGTGCTCCACCTCCACGTACCGCTCGCCGGACGACACCCACTTGCGGCCCACCGCGCGCAGGGTCGGCACCATCACCTCCTCCCACGCCACGGTCAGCCCGTACCGCCGGACCGCGTCCAGCAGCCGGCTCTCCAGCTCCGGCGCGTCCAGGCGCACCGCGGCACGGGCCAGGCCCCGGCACTCCTGCCGCACGTCCCCCAGCGGCAGCCCGCTGCCGGCGCCCCCACGGAGGGGCGGCTCCCCCGCCCCGGACGACGACGCGCGCCGGGCGGAGGGCACGGCGGGGGACGGTTCGGCCCGCCCGGGCGGGCCGCCGCGCCTGAGGCGGGTCACCCGGGCGGCTTCGGCCGGGGGCGCGCCCGCCGACGTCAGCCGGCACATCTCCTCCACCATCGCGATGTCCTGGGGACTCCAGCGTCGGTGCCGTCCCCCCTCCCGCACGGCGGGCCCCAGTCCGTAGCGGCGGTCCCAGGAGCGCAGGGTGGTCGGGGAGACGCCCAGGCGGCGGGCCAGAGCTCCCGTGGTCAGCCCCGCCACGGGCGGTGTCTCGTCGCTCATGCCCTCGGTCCTCGCGCCTGCTCCGCCGGTTTCGCCTGCGATCCCGATCCTCATTGTCCGACGTCCCGTGCGAGACCGCCGCGGATTGGTCACACCACCCCCGGGACCGGCGCGCCGACGAGCAACGATCCCTGACGCCGGGGATCTTGAGCGCACCCGTAACCGTGCGCACCGTCCGGGGTTGTAGCGGTGAGGGTCCTGATGTCCGCGTCCGGGACCCCCGCGCCGTGGGCGGTGACTCGCCCCGGCAGCGCGAGAGGCCGGCGCCTTGCGTCAGTGGCAGGCCGACGCCCTGGAACAGCGGGAGGACAAGGAGCCGTGACCGTGACGGAGTCTGCGCCCGGAAGCTGCGCGTCCGCGGGGGCGCACGCCTCGCTCGAGGGGATCCTGCGGCGGCAGTCGGCGCGCGAGTCGGCGGCGCGCACCTATGCGCGAGCCCTGCCGATCGTGCCCGTAAGGGCCCGCGGGCTCACCGTCGAGGGCGCGGACGGCCGCCGCTACCTGGACTGCCTTTCCGGCGCGGGCACCCTTGCCCTCGGCCACAACCACCCCGTCGTCCTGGAGGCCATCCGCAAGGTCCTCGACTCCGGCGCGCCCCTGCACGCCCTCGACCTCGCCACACCCGTCAAGGACGCCTTCGTCACCGAGCTGTTCCACACCCTGCCGCCCGGACTCGCCGGCCGGGCACGCGTGCAGTTCTGCGGCCCGGCCGGCACGGACGCGGTGGAGGCCGCCTTCAAACTCGTCCGGGCCGCCACCGGCCGCACCGGGATGCTGGCCTTCGCCGGCGCCTACCACGGGATGACGGAGGGAGCGCTCGCCGCCTCGGGCCACGCCGCAGACGTACGGGTCGCGCGCCTGCCCTATCCGCAGGACTACCGCTGCCCCTTCGGTGTCGGCGGCGCACGCGGAGCCGAACTCGCCGCCCGCTGGACCGAGTCGGTCCTGGACGACCCGAAGTCGGGCGTACCGCTGCCCGCCGGGATGATCCTCGAACCCGTCCAGGGAGAGGGCGGGGTGATTCCCGCCCCGGACGACTGGATGCGGCGCATGCGCCGGATCACCGAGGAGCGGTCGGTCCCACTGATCGCCGACGAGATCCAGACAGGGGTGGGCCGCACGGGCACCTTCTGGGCGGTGGAGCACAGCGGTGTCACACCGGACGTGATGGTGCTGTCCAAGGCCATCGGCGGCAGCCTTCCGCTGGCCGTCGTGGTCTACCGCGCCGACCTGGACGTCTGGGAACCCGGCGCCCACGCGGGAACGTTCCGCGGGAACCAGCTCGCCATGGCCGCCGGCACGGCCACCCTGGCCCATGTCCGCGAGAACCGCCTGGCCGAACACGCCGCCTCCCTCGGCTTCCACATGCTGACCCAACTCCGTGACCTGGCCGGCCACTTCCCCTGCGTAGGCGAGGTACGCGGCCGCGGGCTCATGATCGGCCTCGAACTGGTGGATCCGGAGGGGGACTTCGAGAGGGACAGCGGGGGCAGCGCGGCGGCCGGGTCGGGAGGGACCGGTGTGGAGGCGCCGGGCACGCCGGGAAGCTCGGGCAGGGGGACGACTGGAACGACGGCGGTGGTGGACGGTCTGGTGGTAGCGGAGCAGCGTCGCGCCGGGGCCGGCCGGGCGTCGGGAGACGAGGCATTCGGCCGCTGCGGCGCCCGGGAGTTGCCGTCGGCGAGGGGCGATGACTGGGGTCTCGGCGCGGATGGCTGTGTGGATGACAGCCCGGGGCCCGCGTCGCCCCGTGTCCGAGAGCCCCGTCCCGCCGCACCCGAACTCGCCGCCGCCGTCCAACGGGAGTGCCTGCGGCGGGGCCTGATCATCGAACTCGGCGGCCGCCACGCGAGCGTCGTACGACTCCTTCCCCCGCTGACGATCACCGACGAGCAGGCCGTCGCGGTGCTTGGCCGCCTGGCCGACGCGGTCGAGGCTGCGACCCGAAGCCACACCGGCCTGGACGGCCAGAAGCGCGGGACCCCTCGGAGGCAGCCGCGACTCACCGGCCGCTCGGAAGGCGCGGGGTAACACACACCCTCCGGCCGTCGTCGTCGGCCGGTGCCCGGGACGAACAGGTCCAGGCTGGCACTGGCCGCGCGCGACCGACCCGGCCCGAGCCACCGGTGCCGGAGCCGGACGGGCCGACCAGTTCACGCGACGTCCGACGCCCCACGCCCGACGCCCGCGTCCGACGCTCGCCCTGCCGAACCCCTGACCCCACGGGCCGGACGGCCCGCCGAAAGCGACCACCCCGCTCCGCCCAGCCGCCCCACCGGCACAGCCCGAAACTCCCGGATACCCCCGGATGCGCACCCCCTCCGAGCCCACCGCTCACCCGTATCGCTCCACTGCCGCCCTGACCGCCGCCCCCACGGTCGCCCAACCGGCCCGTCATCGGCCGGACACGTCGACCCGAACGTCACCCGAGGAGCCGTCTTGAACCTCACCCCCATCCCCCACGGCCGCTCCCGCCGCACCCCCGACCCGGCCGAGACGGTCCCCCGTCAGCCAAGAAGGACATCGGCCGCTCCACGGCCCGACGGCACACCCACCGACCTCCTGGAACACCCCGACCCGCACACCGCCGCCCAGGCCGCGGCCGTGGAGAACCTCCTGCGCTGCTGGGTGCGCGAGACCGGCGCCGCCGCTCCCTGCTACGGCACCCTCCGCATCCCCCTACGGGCCGGCGGGACGGCTCTGCTCGTGCCCGTCCACCACTGGTCCCCGACGGGCTGGCACCGCTTCGGCCTTCCGTACCTGGCCGACGCCCCGGAGGACGCCCCGCCGGCCGACGCCGTCACGGTCGCCACCCTGCTCGCGCGGGAAGCACGCGTCAGGAACGGCGTCCCCAGACCCTCGCGGGAGCCCGCGACCGTCGACCCGTCACCCGAGCGGACTTCGGCCGAGCCCTGCGACACCGCCGCACTCGACCTCGTCGCCCGTGTCGCCGACTCCGTTCGTGGCACCACCCTCTTCCTGCGCGACCGCCGGCACCGTCCCACCGACGGAACCGACCGCTTCCTCTCCGCCGAGCAGGCCCTCCTGCTCGGGCATCCGCTGCACCCGACCCCGAAGAGCCGCGAGGGCCTGTCGGAAGCCGAGGTCCGCCACTACTCGCCCGAATCGCGAGGCTCCTTCCCGTTGCACTGGCTGGCGGTCGCCGACTCCGTACTCGCCACCGACTCCGCCTGGACCGAACGCGGCCGGACTGTACCCGCGGGGCTGCTCACCGCCCGGCTCGCCGGAGCGGAGCTGCCCCTGCCCGACGGATATACCGCCCTGCCGCTGCACCCGTGGCAGTCGCGCGAGGTACGCCACCGCCCAGGTGCGGCGGCCCTGCTCGACGCGGGACTCCTGCGCGACCTCGGCCCCTGTGGGCCGTCCTGGCATCCCACCTCCTCCGTACGCACCGTCCACCGCACCGGCGCGGCCGCCATGCTCAAGCTGTCGCTGGGCCTGCGCATCACCAACTCCCGTCGTGAGAACCTCCGCAAGGAACTGCACCGGGGTGTGGAGGTCCACCGGCTGCTACGCAGTGGTCTCTCCCAGGAGTGGCACGCGGCGCACCCCGGCTTCGACATCGTCCGCGACCCGGCCTGGCTGGCCGTGGACAACCAGGACGGGACACCGATGCCGGGGCTGGACGTGATGATCCGGCACAACCCGTTCCATGCCGGGGACGACGTCTCCTGCGTCGCGGGACTCGTGGCACCCCGGCCCTACCCCCGGGCCGGCGCACCCCTCTCCCTGCGGTCCCGCCTGGCCGAGGTCGTCACCGGCCTCGCCGTCCGCACCGGCCGTCCGTCGAGAGCCGTCGCCACCGAGTGGTTCCTGCGCTACCTCGAACACGTGGTCCGCCCCGTGCTGTGGCTGGATGGCGAGGCCGGGGTCGCCCTGGAGGCGCACCAGCAGAACACGCTGCTCCTGCTGGACGACGAGGGCTGGCCCGCGGGCGGTCGCTACCGCGACAACCAGGGCTACTACTTCCGTGTCTCCCGGCACGCGGAGCTCGACGCACGGTTGCCCGGCATCGGCGAGCACAGCGACACCTTCGTCTCCGACGACGTCACCGACGAACGCTTCGCCTACTACCTCGCCGTCAACAACGTGTTCGGTCTGATCGGCGCCTTCGGCTCCCAACGGCTCGCCGACGAGCGGCTGCTGCTGGCCGCCTTCCGCCGCTTCCTCGCCGTCACGGCCTCCGGCCCGGCCCGCATGCGCTCCACCCTGCCGGCCCGCCTGCTCGACTCCCCGGTGCTGCGCTGCAAGGCCAACCTGCTGACCCGGCTGCACGGCCTCGACGAGCTCGTCGGCCCGGTCGACACCCAGTCCGTCTACGTCACCATCGCCAACCCCCTGTTCCTCTGACCGTTCCTCTGCCCCGCACTCCGACGTGACTTCGACTCCCGTCCTCCGTAGACCTTCCTTCCGAGAGGAGCGCGCCATGCCTCCCACCGACGCCGAAGCCGCCACCGGGCAGGCGCCGGCAACCGCTCCCCACCTCCGCGTGACCGAGGCGGGTACCGATGGAGCGGACACGCTCGAACTGCGACTGCCGGACGACTTCGTCGCGCGCTTCGGCGGGACGACCGGGACGCGCACCCCGGCCGTGGCCGACCTGCTCGACGGCGTGGGTGACTGGGGCCCCACCCTCACCCCCGCCGGCGCGTTCCAGTTGGTTCCCGTCCGGCTGGAGCGGGATCTGCCGCTGATCAGCCGCTGGATGAACGACCCCGCCGTCGCGGAGTTCTGGCAGCTGGCCGGGCCGCAGGACGTGACCGAGATCCATCTGCTCGCGCAACTCGACGGCGACGGCCGCAGTGTCCCCTGTATCGGCCTGCTCGAGGGCACGCCGATGAGCTACTGGGAGATCTACCGGGCCGACCTCGATCCCCTGGCCCGGCACTATCCGGCCCGGCCGCACGACACCGGTATCCATCTGCTGATCGGCGGCGTCGCCGACCGTGGGCGAGGGCTCGGCAGCACCCTGCTCAGAGCCGTGGCCGACCTGGTGCTCGACCGACGCGTCCCCTGCGCCCGCGTCCTCGCCGAACCCGACCTGCGCAACGCACCCTCCGTGGCCGCTTTTCTGAGCGCCGGTTTCCGGTTCGCCGCCGAGGTCGACCTGCCCGCCAAGCGGGCCGCCCTCATGATCCGCGACCGGTCACTGCGTGATCTGCTGTGACAGTGAGCCCCAGTGCCATCACGTCTGGTACACCGCCCGGGCCGATCCGGTTCCCACCCCGCCGGACGGGAGTAGGAGATCCCCAGCCACCGGAACTCGCCTTGATCGCCCGATTGTCAGTCCCGAGCCGTAGGGTGGTCGCGCTATGACGAAGCCCTCCCTCCCCGAACTCCTGCATGCCGCCGTCGCCGCCGTCGGCGGTTCGGAGCGCCCCGGCCAGGTGACCATGGCCCAAGCCGTCGAGGACGCGATCGACGACGGCTCGCATCTGCTGGTCCAGGCCGGCACCGGCACCGGAAAGTCCCTCGGCTACCTCGTGCCCGCCCTCGCCCACGGGGAGAGAGTGGTCGTGGCCACCGCCACCCTCGCCCTCCAGCGCCAGCTCGTCGAGCGGGACCTGCCGCGCACGGTCGACGCACTGCACCCGCTGCTGCGCCGCCGCCCGGAGTTCGCCATGCTCAAGGGCCGGTCGAACTATCTGTGCCTGCACCGCCTGCGCGAGGGCATGCCGCAGGACGAGGAGGAGGGACTCTTCGACCAGTTCGAGGCTGCCGCGCCGACCAGCAAGCTGGGCCAGGACCTGCTGCGGCTGCGCGACTGGGCCGACGAGACCGAGTCCGGCGACCGCGACGACCTGACGCCCGGAGTGTCCGACCGGGCCTGGGCGCAGGTGTCGGTCTCGTCGCGGGAGTGCCTGGGCGCCTCCAAGTGCGCCTACGGCGCCGAATGCTTCGCCGAGATGGCCCGTGAGCACGCCAAGCTCGCCGAGGTCGTCGTCACCAACCACGCGCTGCTCGCGATCGACGCCATCGAGGGCGCGCCGGTCCTCCCGCAGCACGAGGTGCTCATCGTCGACGAGGCGCACGAGCTCGTCTCACGAGTCACGGGCGTCGCCACCGGTGAGCTCACCCCCGGCCAGGTCAACCGCGCGGTGCGCCGTGCCGCCAAGCTGGTGAACGAGAAGGCCGCCGATCAGTTGCAGACCGCGGCCGAGGGCTTCGAGCGTCTGATGGAACTGGCCCTGCCCGGCCGCCTGGAAGAGATCCCCGAGGACCTCGGCTATGTGCTGCTGGCACTGCGGGACGCCTCGCGCAATGTCATCTCCGCCCTGGGCGCGACCCGTGACAGGTCGGTCCAGGACGAGGACGCCGTCCGGAAACAGGCGCTGGCCTCGGTGGAGAACGTGCACGACGTGGCGGAGCGCATCACCAACGGTTCCGAGTGGGACGTCGTCTGGTACGAGCGCCACGACCGCTTCGGCGCCTCCCTGCGCGTCGCTCCCATGTCCGTCTCGGGCCTGCTGCGGGAGAAGCTCTTCGCGGACCGCTCCGTCGTCCTGACCTCCGCGACCCTCAAACTGGGCGGCGACTTCAACGGCGTCGGCGCCTCCCTCGGTCTCGCGCCGGAGGGCACCGAGGGCGACGACGTGCCGCAGTGGAAGGGGGTCGACGTCGGCTCCCCCTTCGACTACCGCAAGCAGGGCATCCTGTACATCGCCAAGCACCTGGCGCGTCCCGCGCGGGACGGTGACCGGGGCGACATGCTCGACGAGCTGACGGAGTTGATCCAGGCGGCTGGCGGACGCACGCTCGGTCTGTTCTCCTCCATGCGGGCGGCCCAGCTGGCCGCCGAGGAGCTGCGGGGCCGTATCCCCGAGTTCCCGATCCTGCTCCAGGGCGAGGAGACGCTGGGCGAGCTGATCAAGAACTTCGCGGCGGACCCGAAGACGTGCCTCTTCGGCACGCTGTCGCTCTGGCAGGGCGTGGACGTCCCCGGACCCGGCTGTCAGCTGGTCGTCATGGACAAGATTCCGTTCCCGCGCCCCGACGACCCGGTGATGAGCGCCCGCCAGAAGGCCGTGGAGGACGCCGGAGGCAACGGCTTCATGGCGGTGGCCGCCACCCACGCGGCGCTCCTCATGGCCCAGGGCGCCGGACGTCTCGTACGGGCCTCGGGGGACCGGGGTGTGGTCGCCGTGCTGGATCCGCGTCTGGCGACCGCCAGGTACGGCGGCTATCTGAAGGCGTCGCTGCCCGACTTCTGGCACACCACGGACGGCAACCAGGTCCGCAAGTCGCTGGCGGCCATCAACGCGGTGGCCGAGGAGGAGGGCAAGTGACCGTGGGGGCGGTCTGACCGGTGGTGGTCAGGCCACCCCCACGATCCGCAAGCACGGTGACCGGAGCCGCCTCGTACGACCAGGCGACGCACAGCACGGAGCCCCGGAACCGGCGCAGGGGTCCCGGGGCCCGATCAAGGGGGCAGGTGGGCGAGTCCGCCCGGCGCGGTTCTCACACGCGCCGCAGGACCGCCACCACCTTGCCGAGGATGGTCGCTTCGTCGCCCGGGATCGGCTCGTACGCCGCGTTGTGCGGGAGGAGCCAGACGTGGCCGTCCTCGCGCTTGAAGCGCTTGACGGTGGCCTCGCCGTCGATCATCGCGGCCACGATGTCGCCGTTCTCGGCGACCTGCTGACGGCGGACGGTGACCCAGTCGCCGTCGCAGATCGCGGCCTCGATCATCGAGTCGCCGACGACCTTCAGGACGAAGAGCTCTCCGTCGCCGACCAGCTGCCGGGGCAGGGGGAAGACGTCCTCGACCGACTCCTCGGCGAGGATGGGACCACCGGCGGCGATCCGGCCGACCAGAGGGACGTACGAGGCGGCCGGCTTGCCGACTGTGTCCGTCGGCTGCAACGCGGTGGCCTGGTCGGAGCCGCGGACCTCGTACGCGCGCGGACGGTGCGGATCACGCCGTAGGAACCCCTTGCGCTCCAGGGCCATCAGCTGGTGTGCGACCGAGGAGGTGCTGGAGAGGCCGACGGCCTGCCCGATCTCCCGCATCGACGGCGGATAGCCGCGCCGCTGCACGGAGTCCCTGATGACCTCGATCACCCGGCGCTGACGGTCGGTGAGGCCCGAGCTGTCCGCCCGGATGCCCGGAGGTCGGCCCGGCAGGGAGCGCTTGTGCCCCTCGGGATTCGTGGCTTCGTTCATCGCATGCACCGGCTCGAGTCGGCCCTGGGAGCGGTCCTGGGCAGTGATGGTGGCACTGTCTGCGGTGGTGGTCACGTCGGCCCCTCTCGATGGTCTCCCTCCGGCACAACGGTAGTTGCTTTCGAAAGGTTGCGCCAAACACACGTTCGAGTGAAAAAACGCCGACAGCCGGACTTGATCACGTTTCTGGGTGTAAGGGCAGTGCGGTGACCGGCAGGCAAAAGCGCTCATTGTTGTACTCTTCACCGCCGGGACGGCGACCTCGTGGGCGGCTGCCCCAGTCTGCCATCCGGTATGCCGTCATCCGGGTGCCGCCTCCCGTCTGCCCGGGAGTCCCACGCGTCCTCCGTGCGGCGCTCACGGTATATCCGTAAGCTCCCCCGGCGGGCGCGGGCGCCACCGGCGTGTTGCCCGCGGTGGCGCCGGTGCGCGCCGCGTGGCCGCATCACGCGACACGCGCGTATCGCCTGCCCCAATGGAGTCGATCCCCACATGTAGTGGTTGGATGGCTACAGCGGCCCACAGATTGTGTTCCCCCCGGTCTTCGCGCCGCCGTTCATCGCCTATGCTTGTGCCTGCTTCGCGGGGCCCATGGGTCTGGTGAGGTCATTGAGTCTGCTGTGAGGAGGGTTGGAGTCCATGCACTGCCCCTTCTGCAGGCACCCCGACAGCCGCGTGGTCGACAGCCGCACCACGGACGACGGCACGTCCATCCGCAGGCGCCGCCAGTGCCCTGACTGCTCCCGTCGGTTCACGACGGTGGAGACGTGCTCGCTCATCGTGGTCAAGCGGTCCGGAGTCACCGAGCCCTTCAGCCGGATCAAGGTCATCAACGGTGTGCGCAAGGCCTGCCAGGGGCGGCCGGTCACCGAGGACGCCCTTGCCCAGCTGGGCCAGCGGGTCGAGGAGGCGGTGCGCGCCAGCGGCAGCGCCGAGGTGGCCGCTCACGAGGTGGGGCTCGCCATACTCGGCCCCCTGAAGGAGCTCGACCTCGTCGCCTATCTGCGGTTCGCGTCCGTCTACCGGGCGTTCGACTCGCTGGAGGACTTCGAGTCCGCCATCGCGGAACTCAGAGAAGGAACGGTGCACCCCGCCGCGCAGGACGGCGACGGCGCTTGCGCGGGGTGCCAGGAAGACGGCCGCGGGCGCGGTGGGACGGCTGAGGTCCCCCCGCCCGCAGGCGCCGCCGACTGAGCAGCGGGCCGGTCAGGATGACGCGTCCTGACCCGGCTCGGCGGCGGTGAGTGAGACCGGTCGTGGGTGGCAGCGAGGGCGCCCGCGACGCCAGACAGAACACCGTGCTCCGGAACAACAGGGGCACTTCAGGGCGTTTACGCCCGTACAGGGAGGCGGCATGACAGAGACGGCGAGCGGTCCGGCACGAGGTTCCCGAGCCAAGGGCACCAAGGCCAACAAGGGACTGCGTATCGAGCGCATCCACACCACCCCCGGCGTGCACCCGTACGACGAGGTGGCCTGGGAGCGCCGTGACGTCGTCATGACCAATTGGCGCGACGGCTCGGTCAACTTCGAGCAGCGTGGCGTCGAGTTCCCCGACTTCTGGTCGGTGAACGCGGTCAACATCGTCACCAGCAAGTACTTCCGCGGTGCCGTCGGTACTCCGCAGCGCGAGACCAGCCTCAGGCAGCTGATCGACCGCATCGTGAAGACGTACCGGCAGGCCGGCGAGGACAACAAGTACTTCGCCTCGCCCGCCGACGCCGAGATCTTCGAGCACGAGCTGGCCTACGCGCTCCTGCACCAGATCTTCAGCTTCAACAGCCCCGTCTGGTTCAACGTCGGCACCAAGCAGCCCCAACAGGTCTCCGCCTGCTTCATCCTGTCCGTCGACGACTCCATGGAGTCGATCCTCGACTGGTACAAGGAAGAGGGCATGATCTTCAAGGGCGGCTCCGGCGCCGGCCTGAACCTCTCCCGCATCCGCTCCTCCAAGGAGCTGCTCTCCTCCGGCGGCAACGCCTCCGGGCCCGTCTCCTTCATGCGCGGTGCCGACGCCTCCGCCGGCACCATCAAGTCCGGCGGCGCCACCCGCCGCGCGGCCAAGATGGTCATCCTCGACGTCGACCACCCCGACATCGAGGACTTCATCCAGACCAAGGTCAAGGAGGAGGAGAAGATCCGCGCCCTGCGCGACGCGGGCTTCGACATGGACCTCGGTGGCGATGACATCACCTCCGTCCAGTACCAGAACGCCAACAACTCGGTCCGCGTGAACGACACGTTCATGAAGGCGGTCTCGGAGAGCGGGACGTTCGGCCTGCGCGCGCGGATGACCGGCGAGGTCATCGAGCAGGTCGATGCCAAGGACCTGTTCCGCAAGATGGCGGAGGCCGCCTGGGCCTGCGCCGACCCGGGCATCCAGTACGACGACACGATCAACCACTGGCACACCTGCCCGGAGTCCGGCCGCATCAACGGCTCGAACCCCTGCAGCGAGTACATGCACCTGGACAACACGTCCTGCAACCTCGCCTCGCTGAACCTGATGAAGTTCCTCAAGGACGACGGCCAGGGCCACCAGTCCTTCCAGGTCGAGCGCTTCGCCCAGGTCGTCGAGCTGGTCATCACGGCGATGGACATCTCCATCTGCTTCGCGGACTTCCCGACCCAGAAGATCGGGGAGAACACCCGCGCGTACCGCCAGCTGGGCATCGGCTACGCCAACCTCGGCGCGCTGCTGATGGCGACGGGCCACGCCTACGACTCCGACGGCGGCCGCACCCTCGCCGGAGCCATCACCTCCCTGATGACCGGTACCGCCTACAGGCGCTCGGCCGAGCTCGCCGCGGTCGTCGGCCCGTACGACGGCTACGCCCGCAACTCCCAGCCGCACCTGCGGGTCATGAAGCAGCACGCCGACGCCAACGCCACGGCCGTCCGCATGGACGACCTGGACACGCCGGTCTGGGCCGCCGCCACGGAGGCCTGGCAGGACGTGCTGCGGATCGGCGAGAAGAACGGCTTCCGCAACTCCCAGGCGTCCGTCCTCGCGCCCACCGGCACCATCGGCCTGGCCATGTCCTGCGACACCACGGGCGTCGAGCCCGACCTCGCGCTGGTCAAGTTCAAGAAGCTGGTCGGCGGCGGCTCGATGCAGATCGTCAACGGCACCGTCCCGCAGGCCCTGCGCCGCCTGGGCTACCAGGAGGAGCAGATCGAGGCGGTCGTCGCCCACATCGCCGAGCACGGCAACGTGATCGACGCCCCCGGCCTCAAGCACGAGCACTACGAGGTGTTCGACTGCGCCATGGGCGAGCGCGCCATCTCCCCGATGGGCCACGTCCGCATGATGGCCGCGATCCAGCCGTGGATCTCCGGCGCCATCTCCAAGACGGTCAACATGCCGGAGTCGGCGACCGTCGAGGAGATCGAGGAGATCTACTTCGAGGCGTGGAAGCTGGGCGTCAAGGCGCTCGCCATCTACCGCGACAACTGCAAGGTCGGTCAGCCGCTCTCCGCGAAGAAGAAGGACGAGAAGACCGAGGTCGCCAAGAAGGCCGAGGACACGATCCGCAGCGCGGTCGAGAAGGTCGTCGAGTACCGCCCGGTCCGCAAGCGGCTGCCCAAGGGCCGGCCCGGCATCACCACCTCCTTCACGGTCGGCGGCGCCGAGGGCTACATGACCGCCAACTCCTACCCTGACGACGGTCTCGGCGAGGTCTTCCTGAAGATGTCCAAGCAGGGCTCCACCCTCGCGGGAATGATGGACGCCTTCTCGATCGCCGTGTCGGTGGGCCTCCAGTACGGCGTGCCGCTGGAGACGTACGTCTCGAAGTTCACCAACATGCGCTTCGAGCCGGCCGGCATGACCGACGACCCGGACGTGCGGATGGCGCAGTCGATCGTCGACTACATCTTCCGCCGCCTGGCGCTGGACTTCCTGCCCTTCGAGACGCGCTCCGCGCTCGGCATCCACTCCGCCGAGGAGCGTCAGCGCCACCTCGAGACCGGCTCCTACGAGCCGGCCGACGACGAGGTCGACGTCGAGGGCCTGGCCCAGTCGGCGCCGCGCCAGACCGACCTGAAGGCGGTCGCCACGCCGAAGGCCGAGGTCGAGTCGGCGAAGCCCGCGCCCCAGCAGGCGCACACCAGCGCCGAGCTGGTGGAGATGCAGCTCGGCATCCAGGCCGACGCCCCGCTGTGCTTCTCCTGCGGCACGAAGATGCAGCGGGCCGGCTCCTGCTACATCTGCGAGGGCTGCGGCTCGACCAGCGGTTGCAGCTGAAAATGACCATCCTCGATGTGTCCCCTGCCTTCGATTTCGAGGGAAGTTGTGACACAGATGGCATGAGGCGCATGTGACCAAGTAGCGTGTCCCCCCGGAGTGATCAGCTCCGGGGGGACACGTTGCGTTGGGGAGGGCGGCATGGGGGTGGATGTGTGTGTGCGACAGCCCGTCGCATACGACGACCGGATCGTGGCCGCCGCTCTCGACGAGGTCCCACTACCGCTCGGGCACGCGGATCGGGTTCTCGCACCTTTCATCACCATCGACGGCCGGATCCACGGACTCACAAGCAACTTCCTGCGCCACTACTGCCTGACCAAGCCTGAAACCGGCACAGCCAGCCGCATAGCCTCCGATCTGGTCGGCTGGCTGGACTTCCTGGTCAACCACCGCGGACGCCACCCCTTCGAAGACCACCGCGACCCCGTCCTGGCGGCCATAGAAGAGGACTTCAACGCCTACTACCGCCGCCGCCAGTACGGCGAGGACGCCGACATGCTCACCGGCGACGGCTGGCGCAACGCCGCCTCCGCTATCAAGCGTCTCTACGAGTACCTGCAGCGCCGCTACCAGCACACGCCGCCGTTCGAGATCATCAAGGTCAGTAAGGACGGCCAGTGGAGTGGCACGACTATCGCGGGCTATCCGCCCCGTCGGCGCAACACCGGCTCCGCGGGGATCCCGCTGACCCCGGAGTACGCCGACTACCTGCTCATGGGCGCCCTCCGCGTCGACCTCAACGGCCACCAGCAGAGCTACCTCGGCGCCGACCGCGACCACGCCCTCATCTCGCTCGCCCTTGCGTCCGGCCAGCGCCGGCACAACCTCGCGAACACCACCACCCACGAACTGCCCCGGATCAGCCCCCTTCCCATCACCACCACGCGCGTCGCCGACCAGATCACCAAAGGCGACGCCGGCGGCGACGCCCTGGTCTTCACCCACCGACTTCAAGCCGTCCGGGACTACGTCGACAACGCCCGCGCCGAGATCACCGAACGCACCACCTACACGCCCGACCGACCCCTGCACATCCTCGAGGCCGACCAGAAGCGGGTTCGCTACAAGGACCCGGACCACCCCGGCGGCGTGCGGACCCGCCTGTGGGCGGACTGCGACTTCAAGATCCGGCGCCGACTGGTGGAATCAAACGGCTCCAGCCCGATCGTCTTTCTCAACGAGTTCACCGGCGATCCCCTTGCCTACCGGAGCCTTCAGCACATCATCGAAGGCGCCCGCGACTTCGTTCGCGCGCACATCACAGCGGACTTCCCGAGCGGGTTCCGGCTCCACGACTGCCGCCACACTTACGCAGTCCACCTCACTGTCTGCATCTACAAGGGCGTCATCGCGGACTCCGTGCCGGAGCACCGGCGCGAGAACTGGATCGCCGACAACATCGCCGCAGCCGTAGAACTCGTCAAGTTCTCCCTCGGCCACGCCAGCGAATCTTCGACCCGTCTTTACAACCAGTCCGCGCACCGCTTCCTCGCCATCCCTGCGAAGCAGTTCCTCGGAGGCAGCTGAATGGCCCACCCCACCCGAGGCCACCGCGCCGGAACCTACGAGATCCAGGAACTCGTCGGCATCAACCAGGACGACCTGACCATCACCTTCCGTCACGCCGGCGCTTACCAGCCGGAAACAGCCCGCATCAACGCACCGGCGACGCCAGCGGCGCGACAACTTCTGCGGGCAATGGCAAACTCCGTCAAGGTTGCAGACAACGGTGACCGCGAATCCGGTTGGGAGTCGGCGGCAACGCTGCTGAAGTCGGTGTCCTACGTTCGCATCATGCTGTCGGAGTTGGCTGGGCAGGGATACGACTCCTTTGACGACCCGCAGCTGGACGTGCCAACGCTCCGCTCGCTGTACGACCCGCTTGTAGGCAACACGAAGCGGTCGGCCTGCTGGCTGCTGGCACGCGTGGTCCGGGAGAACCATCCCAATGGCAAGGCCCTGGCGACAGCGCTGAAGAACACCAGGTTCCGAGCAGAGGAAACCGATCCATTCGTCTACGAGGACGAGACCGCGGCCGCGATCGAGGCGACCGC